>JBKBWT010000241.1:0-9449 GCA_046314415.1 Saprospiraceae bacterium | reverse complement strand
AAAAGCGCCACTTTGTTTTCGATGTTTGTTTGGGAGTCGCTTTCCGGGTGCGCTTGTGCTTGTTTTTAGTTGGTTGAACAAAAAATTGAATAAGCGAAAAATCTTTCTGCCAGAGGGGCAGCCGCAGGCGCAGCAACACATCATCATTGATTGGCAGGAGCCTTGCCTCGCCAATGCCCACCCAGCGCAGCGCGTACTCGTTTCGGCGCGTGTCAACCTGAATGAACATGGGGCTAAACAATAACCAGCTTAACAAAGCAATCAAAACACCAATGATGAGGAGTAGTACCACGTTGTTTGATTTTTCGAGGTATAAAGTGCAGCCTTTTTTTGAATGGAGCAGTGATTTTTAGCACTATAAATCAATGATTTTTATCATTATACCAACACGGCAAATACTATTTCAATATAATTATCATATCATATTTTCAAAGTTATTAATACAATATAATAAACTTACTAGCTTATCTTCTTTTTATTGGCTGTTTTTTAAATGCCAACATATACACCAACCACCCTACAAACACCAGTAACGACGCGGCAATCAGCGGAAAACGACTGTCCAGTGCGTTCAAATAACCGGCAATGAGCGGCGGCACCGCCTGCCCCAGCGATTGCATCGATTGGTTGATACCAAGCACTTGTCCCTGCTGGTCGGGGCTGGCTTGCTCGGCAATCACGGCATTCATATTGGGCGATGTAATCCCTTGGGAAATAGCCACTAACGGATTAATAAAATACAACCAGTAACCTTGATCGGGCAGTAAAATTAAGCCAAGCGAAATACTTAAAAATAAAATGGAATACATAATAACGCTGGTCGAGCTAATATATCGACTTAACACCCTTACAATCAAGCCTTGGGTGAGCGCCAGCCAGATGCCGATCCAGCCAAATAATAAACCAATATTACTTTCCGTAAATGAAAATATTTGAATTAAATAAACCGAAAAAAATTGAGTAAAAAAGGAAAATCCCAGCGACAAGAGTAAAATGACAATAAAAATAGCCCGCAAATTGGGCGATTGGAAAGCAGTTGTAATATTGCGAAAGCCGGAAAAAAAAGTAATATGGGATATTTGACGCTGCTTAATGGTTTCTTTAAATGTAAATTGTACAATTATAATATTTAAAAAAGTAATAATAGCTGTAAACCAGAATGGCGTCGCTGCATTAAACCAGGGTACGACCTTGTCATCCGCCAAAACCCCGCCAATCGTGGGTCCCAGAATAAAACCCAAGCCAAATGCCATACCTACCAGCCCAAAGTTTTTCGCGCGCGACTGCACATCGCTTACATCCGAAATAGACGACAATATAATGGCAATATTACCGCCCATGAATCCCGGAATACCCCGGCTGATAAATAATAACCAGATATCTTTATTTAAAATCGCTAAAGCAAACAGTAAATAACCGATCATCGTGCCCACCAGCGACAAGAGCAACATTGGCTTTCGTCCATAACGATCTGATAATGAACCTAATATTGGCGCGCCGAAAAATTGTAAAATCGGATAGGTAGCAATTAAAAAACCATATAATATGGAGCGTTGTGCCTGTGGAAAATCGGGCGAAAAAAAATCAGAACCCGCTTCAAAAAACAAAGCCGGAATCACCGGAATAATGATGCCGATGCCCAGCAGGTCAATAAATATGGTCAAAAATATGATAAACAGCGGCGAGCGCGGCTTATTATTAGGTGTCATCATGTGTGCAATGCGTTGAAACCGTAAAATTATACCAAATTTAAAATGAGAAGGCGTAAATATGAAAATCTCAACAATTAAAACTCAAATTGTTCAGCAATAATCAATACACCATTATTTATCAATTGTGCCAGGGGCGTCCATTTAGGAAAATGGTATTGAAATACCTTAAAAGAAGTTCAAGGGTTTAAAGGTTCAACATGTTTGGGCAGTTCGTATTTAGGTGGGGATATTTCGTTGGCGTAAAGCAAAAAGCAGATACCCGTCAAGGATACCCGCTCGGTGCATGAAAAAGACCTTAGATTTATTTAACCTGAAGATTATAATATAATTGCTAATCGACTATAACATAAAACTATTTTAAAATATTATAAACCTCTAATAATTTTTAATCTTTAATTCTGCTTCACGCGGCTTTGCTCTTCTTCCGTAGCGGTACGGCGCTGACGCGTGGGCTTCATCTCGGTATTACCGAATTTGTAAGTAAAAGTAGCGTTGACGCGGCGCGATTCAAAGCGACCAGCTACCCGTGCGTCGATATTATCCTGTTGAATATCCACTTTCCAACGATTAGTGAAGAAAATATCGGTCACATTTACTTTGAAATTACCCTTGCCTTTCCACAACGATTTGAACAGACCGGCGTCAAGTGCATACTGTGATTGGCTTCTGAACAAACCATACACATTCGGTGAATTGTAAAAACCGGATATTTCAAAACGGAAGCCTTTGGGCAGGGTAAACGTATTATTCATATAACCGTTATACGAAACTTGCTGATTATCAACTTCTCCGGTTGAAATAGTCGAACGGAAATGATTCATAAAACCCGATACATTCAAACGAGCGCTCCACCATTCGGTCACTTTAATCGGCGCCGAGATATTCAAACTCAAATTATCGAATTGAGCAAAGTTGGCGCGGGTTTGGTACGTGGTACGCGCTTCATCGTCCTGCTCCAGAATATCGGTCATGGCATCGTTGGTTTTGCTATAGCTGGCAGTAATTACAAAGCTTTGTTTATATCCGTAATTCACTGATAATGAATTAGTAAACTGCGGACGCAGGAATGGATTGCCTCTACCGAACGTGTATTGATCGAGGAAGAATGTAAACGGATTCAAATCCTGGTACGAGGGACGGTCAATGCGGCGGCTGTACGAATAGCTCAGATTGTGATTTTTATTAATGGTATGTGATAAGCTCACACTCGGGAACAAGCTCAAATAATCGCGTTTTACGCGCTTGTCCAAAGTAACCGAAAAACCATCAGACACCGTGTATTCACTGCGCAAGCCAAGTTGCAGGCTGAAACCTTTGAATTGCTTATTGGCATTGACATAACCGGCATGAATGGATTCTTTATATTCAAACTGATTTGTCAGCATCGTGTCCACGATCCACTGATCGCCCTGATTGCGGGTAAAATCGATACCGTTGTCGGTTTCTACCAAACTTGTTTTCCAACCGGCTTCCAAATTAATACCGCCTTTCAATGGTTGTGTATAATCTGCTTTCGCCGCTTTAATCGTTACACCGGAGTAATTGGTGCTACGCAGCAGATTCGGCGTTGCGACTTCTTCGCCATTATTATTAAAGAAATAATTATTACTTTGCTGATTCGCCGGATTATCATATTTTGAATAATCCGCATCAAAAGTTAATTCACCGCCTTTTTCATTTAGTTTATGACGGAAATTAATATTATACGTAAAATTATCCCATTCTTCGCGGGTATTCGTGCGGGCGCGCACATTGGAGAAAGGCTCCGGATTAGCGCCGGTAATCAAGGTATTAATATTGGCAATATCTTTCCAATAGCCGGAATTGCCTGAAAACAGCACGCCAACCGTCGTATTTTTACCAATATAATAATCCAAACCCGCTTTATAATTATGACCGGCAAATTCCATTTTACGGCGGTTCATCTGGTCAAAAATAGATTTTGAACCTTCAAAGGGAATCTCCCGATAAATCGACATATTATTAAAATTCTCCGCCGTATTAAAGGTGTAGTTACCAAATAAATTAAACTTTTTCTGGCGATAATTAAATTGCAAACCAGAATTGGCTTTGGGATAGCGCCCATAGCCGCCGCCGAGCGTGAGCGTACCGTTCAAACCCAGGTTCTTATCTTTTTTCAGTTTAATATTAATGATACCGGCATTACCAGCGGCATCATATTTAGCAGAAGGGTTATGTATAATCTCAATTTTTTCAATGTTATTCGCCGGCATGGCTTCCAGCATCCGCGATACTTCTTCGGCAGAGAGATATGATTGTTTTCCATCAATCATAACTAACACGCCCTGTTTGCCTTTTAAAGCAATACGATTATTATTATCCACCGTAACACCAGGCGCTTTCGCTAATAATTCCAAACCATTATTACCGGCAGCGACCGAACTCCCTTCCACATTGACCACCAATTTATCATTTTGCATCTCGATAAATGGTTTTTGTGCCACGACGGAAACTTCTTTCAGCGTTACTCCATCATTTAGCTGGATAGTCGGAATCTTTACATCGGCTGCACTTACTTCTACCGGACCATAATATTGCGTTTCGTAGCCCACCATCGTAGCTGAAACCAAATAAGCGCCATTATCCACCATTTCAAACAGGTAAGCACCGGTAGAATCGGTGATGGTACCTTTAATCAGACTAGAGTCTTTAGGATTTAAGAGTAAAACGTTGGAAAAGTCGAGTGGCTGACCAGCCTGATTGGTAATCTGACCAACGATGGTTACTTTTTCGCGGTCTTGAGCCAGTAGGAAATTTGCAAACAGTAGGGTGACTAAAGTGAGTGTTAAAAAAATCTTTTTCATGTTTCTTAATTTTTCGTTAAAAAGAGCGATTTCTTGTGCAGGGGACGGCAGGAAAAGACAGGATGTTACAGTTCAATTTTTTTAAACGACCAGCGATACTTTTTATAGGGTTTAACGTATCAAAATAACCGACCAAAATCAAGGTGTTTTTTCGGAATAAAGTCATTTTTTATTGTTCTAATTGCTACAAGTGTTTTTATAATTGGAAAGGCTCTGCATATTCTTAACTTTGCAGTATTATTACATAAATTTGTTATAATTGGCTTTAACCGGTAGTTATGACTTTTGCAAAAATATGGCTACTAGGAATGTCTAAAGTCCAACATCACTAACTTATCTAAATCAGAGGAATGATACTTTGGATTGTATTTTTGGTAATCGTATTCATTTTATTAGCATTAGACTTAGGCGTTTTCCATAAAAATCCGCATTCAATCTCTACGAAAGAAGCCTTGAGTTGGACGATTCTGTGGGTTTCATTGGCTTTCTTGTTTAGTATTGTAGTGTACTTTGCCTACGAAAATGGTTGGGTTGCCAACCCTGAAAACCTACACGGGCGAGAAGCCGTATTGGAATATATAACCGGCTATTTGATTGAGCAATCGCTCAGTATGGACAATATTTTTGTGATTGCCGTTATTTTTGCTTATTTCCGAATTCCCAAAGCCTACCAACATCGGGTGTTATTTTGGGGTATTCTGGGAGCCTTGGTATTTCGGGGCATTATGATTGGCGTAGGTGCTGTGTTGATTCAGCGTTTTGAATGGATCATTTATGTTTTTGGCGCGCTTTTGCTTTATTCGGCGTATCGAATGCTATTTGCGCACGATGAGGGCGTACATCCTGATCAAAATCCGGTTATCAAAATTGTCCGGCGCTTTTTTCCGGTTACTGAAAATTTTCACGAAAACCAGTTCTTTGTCAAACAAGGCAATGTAACAGCTGCTACGCCACTTTTTATTGCCTTGATGGTAGTGGAAACCACGGATATAATGTTTGCATTGGATAGTATTCCCGCCATCTTTGCCATCACCCGCGATCCATTTATTGTATTTACTTCTAATATTTTTGCCATTATGGGCTTACGCTCTTTGTATTTTGTATTGGCAGCGGTATTAGACAAATTTCAGTATCTCAAGTACAGTTTAGTATTTATCCTGGCTTTTGTTGGTGTTAAAATGCTGATTAGCAATTATGTACATATTCCTTCATGGCTGTCATTAGTAGTAATTGTACTATCTCTAGCAGTTGGTATAATTGTTTCCTGGTCAAGTTATAAAGCCAATAAGGAGGCAGAAAATGCAGCAAAAACGGAGCCGGCTGATTTAAAAGAAATATAGTAACCGGGAAACTTTAGTGGCACCTCAAGCCTTCTTTAATATTAGTGCTAATTTTCAATTTTATGATGCGAAGAAGGTTGCTCATTTTGGCGCGAATAGTCGCATTGGCACTGTTTATCATTGCCCGCTTCAACTACCATGAGTGGCTGATGGAATTTAAAATTTCACCAGCCCGTAATCCCCGGCTCATTGATTTACTGGATTTATTACTTGGCTTTGGCATCTTTGCACTCTCGGCTAATCTCATTGTCGTATTTCTTTCCTGGCTATATCGGCGCAGGAAGCAGATTCCTTACTCCCAACCCGATAATGTGGTGCTGGGATTACAAAATATTTATTACCTTTTATTGAGCGGCGCTACGATTGTGCTGGTACTAGCCTTCATGGGTATTCCCCCGGAGAATCTCTTTACTTCGTTGAGTTTGGTGGCAGCGGCTATTGCGATTGTCTCTAAAGATTATATTTCGGAAATTATCAGCGGTATGATTATCAGTTTCTCCCGCGAAATTTCCATCGGCGATTATATTAAAATTGGCAATCACAAAGGTAAGATTATTGACTTAAATCTCACCAAAATCGTCTTTCTCAATGAAGATGACGACATCATGTACATTCCGAATAATACAGTGTTCAACAGTGAAATTGTCAATTACACCCGTAAACAGATCAAACGCGTCAATATTGAATTTGAAGTAGATCTGAAAGCCATCAAAAATGTGGAAGCGCTCGAAGCAGACTTGATCGAAGCCATCAAAGATTACCACGAATACATCCAACCGGGCAGCTTTGCGCTAAAAATCGGCGATATCAAAAAAGACAGCCTTACTCTTAAGTTCCAATACATTTTAAATCAAATCAATCGCGAACTCGAACAAGACATTCGCCGCAAAACTGTGCGCCGCGTCGTCAACTACGTCAAGAAAAACCTCAACGCTGCTGCTAATGCTACGACGGTAAAAACAACAAATCAGTAATCTGGCACATTTCTTTATCATACCAGATTACTGATCTATTGTTCTTATTCCCCTATCATCCCATTCCCCTATCAACCTATCAACCAGCTACCATCCAATTCCATAATCCTCTCCATGATTACTCGACCCGCCCCACATCGAACCATTCTTCCAATCAAAAAAGATGGCATTAATCGGTCCTGAAGTCCGATCATCAACTTCCAAGGTATAACCCATTTGTCGCAAAGCCTTACGCGTCCATGGCGGCGTACTTTCATGAATTAACATCACCCCTTTGCGGATTTCATGATTGCCAAAAGCACTTCGCATCTGAAAGGAGTTCATATTCGCTGCTTCAGCAGCTTCCTGCACATTCATACCGAATTCTACCATGTTCAAAAAGAATTGTAACAGGTTCTGATCCTGACTATCACCGCCTTGTACGGCAAATGACAAGTACGGTTTCCCATCTTTTAATGCCATAGACGGCGTCAACGTTGCGCGGGGGCGCTTACCAGGCTCCACTACGTTAAACGGATTTTCTTCTTTCTTTAATACAAAACTCTGCATGCGCTGACTCAAACCTACACCGGTATTTCCTGCAATCACTGCCGGAATCCACCCGCCGCTAGGCGTCACTGATACAACCCATCCTTCTGCATCTGCCGCCTGAATCGAAGTAGTACCCATATAGAAGGCTTCATCCTTTGGAAAGTCCTCATTTTCATTAAAACGTAAAGGTGTTTGTGGCGCTGCGTAAGAAATATCCTTGTTCCAATTCTCCAAATACTGCAAATACGGATTCACTCTGCCTTCAAACGGATACGGATCACCGGGTTTTGCATTGACATCATTCTTCTCCCAATTGATTTGCTGCACGCGTTGCTTGGCATATTCTTTAGATAGCAAGCCCTTCATGGGTTCTTCCGGCGCATAATAAGGATCACCATAATAAAAATCCCGATCGGCAAACGTCATATTCATCACTTGATACAATCCATGCAAGTATTTGGCAGTATTATAACCCATACAGCTCATATCTAACTGCTCTATCATATTTAATGCTTGCAACATGACCGGTCCCTGTACCCAACTCTTTAATTTATACACATCTATGCCTTTATAATTGGTCATTTCCGGTTCTTCAATATACACTTTCCAATTTGCCAAATCCTGTTTGGTAATTAACCCGCCTTGTTCCTGTGTTCCCCGCGCAATTTCGTCTGCAATATCGCCCTTATAAAATCGTTCATACGCCGCATAGATGGCTTCCTTGCGCGATTTGCCTTTTTTTAAAGCCGCTGCTTCTGCTTCTACCATCTTTTGCAATGTATTCAGTAAATCTGTCTGTTTAAATATTTCACCAGCATAGGGTGCTTCGCGATTTTTGTCTCCTAAGTGCGGCAACATCACTTTTGCAGAATACTTCCATTCTTTTATTTGCTTCTTATTACTTTCAATACTGTTGGCTGTTTGCGCTTCAATGGGATATCCGGCTGCTAATTCCATCGCTGGCGCTAATACCTGTTGCAGACTCATCGTTCCATACTCGGCTAGCATGGTCATTAAACCACCCGGCGTTCCTGGTGTTACCGCTGCCAACGGTCCATACTGCGGTGGATATTTCATGTCTTTCTTTAAGAAAAAATCAGCGGTCGCTCCGGTTGGTGCTACGCCCAATGCGTTAATTGCAATTACCTTATCGGTTTTTGGATTGTAAATTAAAGCTTGGGTCTCGCCACCCCAGCTCAATACATCCCACATCGTGCAAGTCGCGGCGAGCATAGCGCAAGCTGCATCTACAGCATTGCCTTTTTGTTGAAAAATAGTAGCGCCTGCGGTTGCGGCTAAGGGTTTTCCCGTGATCGCCATCCAATGTTTGGCATGTAGAACGGGTTTTTGCGTTTGTTGTGCTTGTATTCCCACAGAAAGACCAACCAATACAAGCAAGAGAACATGTTTTATCAGTTTCATACAATGAATTTTAGGTGAACTTGGTGTAATCTTCAAATTTACTAGCTGAGCAGCACATTTGGTAATAAAAAATGCAGCAGTATTGTTGAGAATAACATTTATAGGATTCAATCGTCTAAAAATCTTTAGCAGCATTGCATTTTGAATATTGTGATTTCTAACAAAATTTCTTTAAAATATACGACATTTACACGTCCAAATAACCATCACCAACTAACAAATAACAATTAACAGTCAACAATTAACCATTAACAACCAACAATTACCGAGTTTATGACCTTTGACGTAACGATTCCTGTGCTTAATGAAGAACCTACGCTTGAACGTCAGGTAAAGATCTTGCACTCCTTTTTGAAGAAACATTTCCCCACGGAAAATCAGTGGCGTATTGTCATTGCGGACAATGGATCTACCGATCATACTTTTGAAATTGCCGAGCGTTTGTCCAATGAATTGCCGGAGCTTACCGTAGTTAAAGTGCCACGCAAGGGGGTTGGATTGGCGTTGAAGACATCCTGGGAACAGTCGCAGGCAGCTATCGTGGGTTACATGGATTTAGATTTAGCGACTGATTTACCTCATTTCTTAGAGGCTTATGATGCGATTGCGAACAAAAATTACGATATTGTTTACGGCACTCGCCTG
>JBKBWT010000240.1:0-9528 GCA_046314415.1 Saprospiraceae bacterium | reverse complement strand
GGATATTGGCAGTAGTACCAGGTGATTCATTATTATATTCCAGTAATAAATAATCTTCAAATCCATCATTATCAGGCGAAAAAGTAGTGTTGGCACGTGTAATAATTCCTTCACTATTGGGTGCCTCTGCGAATAACTGCGAATTGCGGTAGCCCGGCGTGGCAAAACGCACCGAAGCAGCCGCAGAATGCCAATTGTCAGCGCGTTGCGTAGGCGTGGTAAAGCGAATACGTTCGAGCGATACGCCTTCTTTATCCGTTAACAGCGCAAAATGCAGCTCATCGGTGTAATCAAATGAGTCTATCGTGACGCCATTATAACGCAAGGTCACATTGCCCTGCTTATCATCAAGCGTGGGTAAGTCGCTTTGCAGTAGCGGCGCATTGAGCGGCGGATTGTAACGATCTCGTAAATCCTGAGGATTTTCGGTAATAGCAATGTAATTACCGGGTAAGAATAAATAATCTTTCTGAATACTAATACTCGCAGTACTACCTGTTTTTTGGGTATTTATAATTTGTAAGTCATTTAAGTTCAATATTTTACCAGAGATATTATACAATTCTATAAAATCACTGCCACCACTTTGGGGATTAAATAATACTTCGTTAATTATTACATCGCCAGATTGCCAGGGTTCGGCAATGCCGATTTCCAGAGTAGCTGGTATTGCTGTGCTATTGCCCAGGCAGTCCGTTATCTGATTATTAAAGGTTACTGCATATAATTGATTTTTTTGTAAGGGCGTAGCTAAATACAATATAATTTGCGTCGGCGTAATTAAAAATGCCTCCTTTATTATGATGTTTTCCACTAAATAATTCCGGGAATTTTCAGCGGTATTTGGCTCCAGCGATTCATTAAATGTTAATAAAATCGTCGTGTCATTTTGTATGAGGGCATTTATTAGTTGTGGCGGAATATTGTCCAAAGCCGCACCAGGCAAGGAGTTTGGCGTACCGGGCGTACCCCCGTCAGGGTGAATCGAAGCACGCCAGTTGCCCTCACAAATCGGATTTTTGCTCACCTCAATCAATTCCAAGGTCCAGCCACCCTGCGCTTTTTCCACGTTCTGATACCAATCATCGGTGTAAGTGATCGAAAAAATAACCTGTCCATCGGCATCTGTCAACGTCAAATCATCGCCGCTATTGGTCATCGCCGGAAAACTTCCAACCGGGATAGCTTTACCAAAGAGCTGAAAATCAGTTAATACCCCATCATCACATATAATAATATAATCTCCGGGTAAAAGTAAATGCGCCGGTAAACGTTGAGGCGTGCCGCCTGCCGAAAAACCAAAATTTTGCAACTGAATCACTTTATTGCTGCGATTGTACAATTCGACAAACTCCGCTTCCGGCAAGCCTTGCCTGGGCGTAGGGTCAGCAAAAATTTCGGTGATTATAATATCGCCGGGTGCTGCGGGTTGAATATTATAAAAAGTGAATGTTTTTTCCTGAAGGGCACTGCGATTGTTATTTATATCTGCAATATTATTAATTGTAAGGGTGTAATTTACAGTGTTTTGTAAAGGATTATTCAATACTAAAAGGACTTTGTTTGGCTCGATTAAAACGGCGTTGGCAGGTTTGCCAATATTATTATTGATATCATAATTTGCCGGATCTTGTGCAGTATTAATATCTAGTGCTTCGTCAAAAATCACCTCAATTTGATTCGCAGTCAGTGCACTGACAGTCAGTAACTTAGGTGGCGTCCGATCTGAAAAAAGCGGATCAATCCGAATGTCGTCAAAGAAAAAAGCCTGATTGCGTGTAGCCGTGTAGCGACAAAAAAATCCGAAAAAATCGCCGGCAGCGTACGTAACATCTATAGCATTTGCTTCTTTTCTTAAATCTGTTCCTCCTTGATAATCAGCCCACAGTGTCCATTCTCCGGTTTTTGAACGCGTCACCCGCACCCGTACTGCCACTGAGTCGCCACCGACTGCTCCGGCAGTTCCTGCCAACAAAAGCGTTGTACTTGTACCATCCTGGCGATAGAGTTCAAGTGCATCATTATTACCGGCGACACCGCCGATGCGCAAAAAATAACCATTGAGGCTGGCGCTCAGATTTGCCTGATTAGCAAGCAGATACACGCGAGCAAAGTTAGTTGTTGAAGCAGCAAATTGCAAGCGAATGTAATATTCCCAGGTAGTGCTGTCGTTTAAAGAAACCGGCGCATTTGTGACAAGGTAACTGGTGTTATTCGCCGCCGGTGCAGCGTGGTTGAGTTGTAGTTCGCCCTGCGGATTAACGCTAAAATTTTCAATATTTCCAAGCCAGGTCGGGTTGGAAATAAAATCGCCGTCAGAGAATTGTTCTATGAACTGGGCGTGCAAATTTGTGACATAAATGCCTAAAATCAGCAAAAAAAACATACGTTTCATGCTGACAAAAATAGCAATGTAGTCATAATCAATGTATATTTGCGCCTCATAAATTTTGTTGAATGGTTGATGGGTTGGCCAGTTGATCGCACAGCTCAACATTTCAACGTTTCAACCCCTAAACTTAAAAAAGATGAAAGTAGCAGTTGTAGGTGCAACGGGTTTGGTAGGAACCGTGATGCTTCAGGTGCTGGAAGAGCACGATTTTCCGGTGAGTGAATTTTTGCCGGTGGCTTCCGAACGTTCGGTGGGTAAAGAAATTCAGTTTAAAGGCAAAACCCATTATATCGTGAGCATGGAGGATGCCATTAAAGCCCGCCCGGATGTTGCCATTTTCTCGGCTGGCGGCAGCACCTCCTTGGAATGGGCACCCAAATTTGCCGAAGTAGGCACGACCGTAATTGACAATTCTTCGGCTTGGCGGATGGATCCTACCAAGAAATTAGTCGTACCGGAAATTAATGCCCATGTTTTAACTTCAGAGGATAAAATTATTGCCAACCCGAATTGCTCAACTATTCAGATGGTGGTAGCGCTTGCGCCTTTGCATAAAGCGTTTAAAATCAAGCGGATCGTTGTATCCACTTATCAATCAGTGACGGGTACGGGTATGAAGGCGGTTAAACAGTATAATTTGGAAAAGAAAGGATTTCATCCTACGCAGGAGGAAATGGCTTACCGATATCAGATTTTTGAAAATGTGATTCCGCATTGTGATGTGTTTTTGGACAATGATTACACCAAAGAAGAAATGAAATTGGTGAATGAAACCAAAAAGATATTGGGAGACAATACGTTACGTATTACATCTACAGCGGTACGTGTACCGGTGCAAGGGGGACACTCCGAGTCGGTGAATGTAGAATTTGAAAAACCATTTGATCTTGCAGAAGTAAAGCAATTATTAACGGAAATGCCGGGTGTGGTCGTGTTGGACGATAATGCCAATGCGCAGTATCCGATGCCGCTGTTTGCAAAAGACAAGGATGAGGTATTTGTAGGGCGCATTCGCCGCGATGAATCGGTAGAAAATGGGCTGAATATGTGGATTGTAGCTGATAACCTGCGCAAAGGTGCCGCGACCAATGCGGTGCAGATTGCAGAGTACCTCTACCAGCAGCAATTGATCGGTAAAAGCATGGTAACTGCCTGATTTTAACGTTTTGGTAGAAAAAATGCTCAAAAGTTAGCGGTTTGCATTTCAATTTGTTAATTTTGATAGATATTCAACTACTTAGGTAATTTAAGACTCAAATTTTTCTAACGTAAACACAGGAACTGTTTTATGAAACCGAGGCTTGTACTGTGGGGCAATAATGCTCAGAACGAACGTGTATTGATCGCTTTGGAATTGCGTCCGGAAGACAATAAGGTGAATATTTTCACTTTTCCCGAAAATATTGTCACCGAAGAGTTTCACCAGAAAATGATGGACGAGTGGCGCGATGGCAAACCGCTGGATTTTCCGGAGGGCTACGCCACCATGGAGCGTGAATTAACGGTAACGGAAAGCCTGCTCCCCGAAGAATTCAAAGTGGAACGTGGCGATGTGGTACAAAGAGCGCAAACGGAATGGCACTTTATGGTGCTGTCCACCAAGCTCAATGAAAGCTACAATGCTGAATTGGGTGCTCTAAAAGACCGTGTAGAAAAACTGGAGTCTTACGATAATGATCTTTGGGACGAACTCAAAAACTTCTGGGATAAAGTGCAGGGGCAAGTGCGTGACCGTAATCTGCTCAAATCTCACTCTGATAACCTACGCGACTCGATCAATCACTTGTTCGATCATTTGAAAAAACTTCGCTCCCGTTTGGACGAAGAATTTGATCGGGTATCGAAAGATAATTATGATAAATTCCTTAACGCCATAGCTGCGGTTGAAAAGAAAATCAGCGATGGTTTGCGCCTGGCGCCCATTTTTGATGAGTTGAAGGAAATGCAGCGGAATTTCCGCGATGCCAAACTGAGCCGCGAGCATCGTTCCAAAGTTTGGGAAAAATTAGATGCTGCTTTCAAAGCTGTTAAAGAAAAGCGCTTTGGTCCTGAATCGGGTGATGATAAATCGCCGCTTGATCGTCTGAACCGCCGCTACGAGGGTTTGCTGGCAGCTATTGAAAAAATGCAACGCTCGATCCAACGAGACGAAGAAGACCTGAATTTTCAAAATCGGAAGATTGAAAAAACCGATGGTCAGCTTGAAGCGCAAATTCGACAGGCTAAAATCAAAATGATTGAAGAGCGCATTCGGTCGAAGGAAGAGAAGTTGCATGAAATGACTACCACCCGCACAGAACTGGAGCAGCGCATGGAACAACAGCGCCGCAAGCAGGAAGAGCGCGACCGTGTAGAAGAAGCCAAGCGCGCTGCACAGGAAAAAATCGCACAGGAAATGAAAGCCCGCGAAGGCAACATTGATACGGATAAACTTGCCAAAGCGGTAGAGGCGCTTAAGGCGGAGCATCCGGAGGATAAAAAGCAGGAATCTTTCCTGGAAAAAATTACGGAGCGCCTAGAGGATATTGTTGAAGATTCAATTGACACTGTCCGCGCTGTCGCCGAAGTAATGGAAGAGCGCATTGAAGATGCAATGGATAAAGTAGAGGATGCGGTAGAAGATTATTTTGAAAAGAAAGAAAAGGACGCAGAAGCACCAGGCAAACCATCGGAAGAGGGTACCGTCGATGCGGTTACGCCCTCGGATGACGAAGAAGCTGAAAAGCAAGCTTAAGGGCTATCATATCCTTCGTGGTACAAAACCTTTGATGAATTCATTCGTCAAAGGTTTTGTCTTTTCTAGGGTAACACATATTGAAAACTTCGATTTATTTGCACGCCACTTACCGGGCAAAAACGACCATTCCAAACATCTTCAGCATTTTTTTTTTGACTTTTTTTGAAAAAAAAACAGGGCTATAAAATTATAAATTTTCACAAAAATAGATTTTAAATACCTTAAATACTCTGGTAATTAATTGTTTTAGATAAAAATGATGGAAAAATTATTTTCACAATGCTTGATTTTTGTCCTTGTTCTTAGTCAAATACCGTTGCATCTTTGTATCGTGATTGGTGAGCAAATGAGGTGAGCAGCAAAAAAGCAGGTTAAAAGAAACCAGCACGCAAAGTTGAATATGTTCATGGGATTATAATTTGTTGGTGGTAAGTCGTCCCGGATTTACATTCGGGACGATGCACACTTTTCAAAGCGAATCCCGTGATATAAAGATAAACGCATCAACAAAAGGAAAAAGAAAAGGCGAATTTTGCAGAATTCGCCTTCCAAATTAGGTCATGCTCATGGGATTATGCCTGTTATTCAGGCTGAGATTACAATTTGTACAATTATAGCGCGATTAATAGTTCCGATTTGTTGATGCGAAGATACACCAGTGTTTGTCATATACAAACAAATTGGCAAACATTTTTTGGTTAAAGTTTTATTTTGGATATGTTCATGGGATTATAATTTTAGGGGTCGTACGATGAGTACGACTTTTTTTTTGCCCAAAATTGACCTCATCTCTCCTCTGACATCTCGCTTCTCTGTTCTAAAAGAAAATTTCCTGCGCTACCCGATACGTATTGGCATGTGCTTCCACCACGTGCGCCAGCCGCTCGGAATAGCCGCCGCCCATACTCACTGCCACTGGAATTTTATTTTTTTTGCAAGTTTCCAATACGATTCGATCGCGTTCTTTGCAGCCTTGCATCGTCAAACTCAAACGCCCTAATTTATCAGTTGCCAGCACATCCACGCCGGAGAGGTAAAAAATTTGTTCCGGTTGTACTTGATCAATCAACTTCGGCAAAGTCTCTCGTAATATTTTTAAATAAGCGGCATCTTCGGTTTTGTCCGGCAAGCCAATGTCCAGATCACTTTTTTCTTTCCGCACGGGATAATTTTTCTCCCCATGCATACTAAAGGTAAACACACGCGGCTCGTTTTCAAATATTTGCGCCGTGCCATTGCCCTGGTGTACATCTAAATCCACGACCAGGATTTTTTTCACAATAGTATGATGCAATAAATAATTCGCCGCAATACCAATATCATTAAACAAGCAAAAACCCTCGCCCTTGTACGTGAACGAATGATGCGTGCCCCCGGCAATGTTCATACCCACACCAAACTCCCTTGAATACAGCGCCGCCTGAATCGTACCCATCGCAATATGTCGCCCGCGCTGCACCAATTGTGCCGACATCGGAAAACCAATTGCCCGGATTTCTTTTACACTCAGGGTCTGATTTTTTAATTTTTCCCAGTATTCCAGTTCGTGCGTGAGCAAAATCGTCGGTTCGTCAATTGCCTCCGGACAGAAGAAATGTTCATTCGTCACCGTACCTTCGTACAACAACTGTTCCGGCAGTAATTCATATTTTGCCATCGGAAAGCGATGCCCCTCCGGCAATTCGTATTTATAAAATGGATGAAAAGCAATTTTGAGCATAATATTTGTACTTCGTACCTCAAACTTCCAACTTCGTATAAACAGCTTTCACGAATTGTTGTTGAACAAGCACAAAAAACGCTATTTTTGCCAATCTTTTAAAATGGTGTTCATGTTCGATGTGTTCAGGTGTTCACGTAGTGCGTGACCAGAACACAAGAACACCTGAACACAAGAACACATATAAAAATGCAATTAAGCGAACAGGAAATTGTACGGCGGGAAAACCTCCAGAAAATCCGCGAAGCAGGTATTGACCCCTATCCTCCGGCAGCATTTGAAGTCACGACATCGGCAGCGGATATCAAAGCGCATTTTAATGACCATGAGCAACCAGATTTTGAAGAAGGCGCTGATCCGCACAACGTGAGCCTCGCCGGTCGGCTGATGGGTACCCGCGTGATGGGCAAGGCGGCTTTCGCCGAATTGCAGGACTCCAGCGGTCGCATCCAATTATATGTACAGCGCGATGACATTGGCGAAGCCTTGTATAATAATGTGTTTAAAAAATTGCTCGACATCGGCGATTTTATTGGCGTGAAAGGCTTCGTATTTCGTACCAAAATGGGCGAGATCACCGTACACGTAAAGGAATTGACGGTTTTGAGTAAATCCTTACGTCCACTGCCGATTGTAAAAAAAGACGCTGAAGGCAATATTTATGATGCTTTCGTGGACCCCGAACTGCGCCACCGCATGCGCTACGTGGATTTGGTGGTGAATGAGGGTGTCAAAGAGCGCTTCATCCTGCGCACCAAAATGGTGGACAGCATTCGCCGCTTCCTCAATGAACGCGGGGCTATTGAAGTGGACACGCCGGTATTGCAGACGATTCCTGGGGGAGCGCTTGCACGTCCGTTTACCACGCATCACAATGCACTCGACATTCCAATGTACATGCGTATCGCTAACGAACTGTATCTCAAGCGTTTGATCGTGGGTGGATTCGACTGGGTGTACGAATTCAGCCGCAATTTCCGCAATGAAGGCATCGACCGCACGCATAATCCAGAGTTTACCATTCTCGAATTTTACGTGGCGTACCAGGATTATTTCTGGATGATGGAAACCACCGAGCAACTGCTCGAACGCGTGGCGCTCGACCTGCACGGCACCACCGATGTACCTTTTGGCGAGAAAACCATTAGTTTCAAAGCGCCCTTCAAGCGCCTGCCAATCCTGGATGCCATCAAAGATCATACGGGTTTTGACCTGAATGGAATGGAAGAAGATGAAATCCGCGAAGTGTGCAAAAAACTCCACATCGAGGTGGACGCCAGCATGGGCAAGGGCAAGCTGATCGACGAGATTTTCAGCGAAAAATGCGAGCACCACATCGTGCAGCCCACGTTTATCATGGATCATCCGGTGGAAATGAGTCCGCTCACCAAGCGCCACCGCAGCAAACCAGGTTTAGTCGAGCGTTTTGAATTGTTTGTCAATGGCAAAGAAATTTGTAATGCGTATAGCGAACTAAATGACCCCATTGAACAGCGCGAACGCTTTGAGGAACAAGTAAAACTCCTCGAACGCGGCGACGACGAAGCGATGTTTATTGACCACGACTTCCTGCGCGCCCTCGAATTTGGCATGCCCCCGACCGCCGGCATCGGCATTGGCATTGACCGCCTGGCAATGTTGATGACCAATCAAACGACGATTCAGGAGGTGCTCTTCTTCCCGCAGATGCGACCGGAGAAGGAGGGTTAAAATTTTGGAGGTTTGGAAGTTTGGGAGTTTGGAGGTTTGACGTTACTTATTGTGATATAAAATAAAAGCCTGTTCGCTGGTGCGGATGGGCTTTTGTTGTTATGTAAATTTGATATTTTTAAAATATTTTGTACTTTTGTTAAAACAAATTATTTCAATCCCAGATAGTCATGGCAGATCACTTGCACATCTTACAAGAACCACCCAGCGATAAATGGGGGAGCTTTTGGACTTTAGATAAAATAGAAATATTTGAAAAGTATCTAAAGGCATACCTTGCCATCATGAGTAAGAAAAGATTTGAGCTTATTTATTTTGATGGATTTGCTGGTTCAGGTTCAATTGATACAAATATTGGATACGATTCACTTATTGAAGGAATTGCTACAAGAACATTGGGTATTGATAACCCAATTAGCTTCGATATATACTATTTAGTTGAAAAAGATGAAAAGAAAGCAGAAAGACTAAAAACCAACATTCAACAAAAATTTCCTAATAAAAAGGTTCATATAGTAGCTACAGACTGTAATGAAAAATTAATAAGTTTAGCAGATTATTTGGGAAAACGTAAAGATCATCGTCGTGCTTTGGCAATACTAGATCCTTACGGAATGGCACTTAATTGGAGTTCTTTAATACCTTTTAAAAATCTTGGTTGTGATATGTGGATACTTGTACCAACAGGAATTGCAGTGAATCGTTTGTTACCACAGTCAGGAGAAATAGATGAAAGCTGGATGCTAAAATTAACTCGTTTCCTGGGGCTATCTGATGAGGAAATTTTAAAGGAATTTTATTCAAAACAGAAAACTTATACTCTTTTTGGTGAAGAAGAGAAAATAACAAAAATTAGACTTGCGTCAAATTGATTATCAGCATATTAAAAAATTCCAAAGACCGGCACAAATACCCAATATCATATCCATATCATATTGGCGCTTCATTCTGATTTGGTTGTAAATAATC
>JBKBWT010000239.1:3722-9647 GCA_046314415.1 Saprospiraceae bacterium | reverse complement strand
CGGTGAGCGTACCGATGTAAGACACCCCATACACGCGACACACGCCCGGAGCCGATATGCTCAGTGAGGCAGTACTGCCGGGCAATACCGACAGCACAATCCCATTATCATTTGTCACTACAAAAGCGTAGGGGGTTGCCGCATTGTTGCGGGCAATGAAGGTTAATAAATCGTTTTGTAAATCTTCCGCGCAAAGCGTTTTGGAAGTTTCCCCATTCGAGAGCGATACCGTGCCCCCGGCAGGTTTGGTGCGCGTCACCAGTACAAAATTATCGGAGCGATCGAAACAGCCACTGGCAAAATTGACCGCGGTAAAATCATCGCCCACCTTAGCCAGAATGTTACCGACATATGAAACACCCCAAACGCGTAACCTTTCTTGGGTCAGCGTCTCAAAATCATAATCATTGTCAAAAGCAATGACCAGAATTTTATTGTTTTCATCGGTGATGACATATTTATACAGCGGGTCTGTACTGGTAGTCGTAAAAGTGACTTCATCCGCGTTGCCATCACCGGCACAGGTAAAGACCGAGCTACGACCTTGATCTGTAGATACGGTTCCACCATCGGGCACCACCGTACTGACCGAAATAAAATTTTGGGTCAGCGCATAGCAGTACTCAGCCAGCACCGAGTTGGTAGCATCCTCCCCTACCTTCGCTACAATATTGCCTTTGAAAGCAAATGCCCAAACGCGCAGATTGCCGGACGGCAGCGTATTAAAATCAATAATATTGCTTGTGCTGACCGCAATAATGGTGTTTTTCTCGTCCGTCACTAAATAGGCAAAGGGTTGTGCAAAGGGCGTCACCCGAAACCGAACTCGGTCGGCAAGACTATCACCATTACAAACATAAAGCGCAGTTTGCCCGCCCGGTGCCAGAATCGTTGCGTTCTGTTGACAAGCATCTTGGTTTATTTGAGCCATGAGGGTACTCCATAGCCCCCAAAATAGTAGTGTAAAAAGCGTACTTTTCCAATTCATAGGATAAATTTTATTTCGTTTCTGAAATTATGTCAATAGAAAATCCTCTCACAATTGGCTTGTGAACCATTAAGTTGATGAATGGACATGGTGGGGGGACGAGAATGTTGAGTAGCCTCTGAAAAACATCTGCAAAATAAGGGTCATTGTATGAACTGCGCAACAATTAGGTGCTAATTTATTATATTTTTTCTTTTATGAGAAATTAAACGACAATTTTTTTTTAAATCTCCTGTAAATTGTTTGTTATGAATTAAAAAAAATTTTAATCGCAAAGTTTTACTCAAGTCGTAGCATAAATAAAAAATAACCTGTATTTTTGAAACATGGAAACCCGAATAATTAGAACCACGCCTAAAACGTAATCTACCCCCACTAAACCTTCTGTCAGGAGGTTATCTAAAAAGACACAAAATCTATCAAGTAAAAGCCCGGAAATTAGCTTCCAATCGCTGTTGGTTTATTATGATTAACTTTGATATATGCGTTATATCATGTGCCGTTTGTTGTTGCTATTGATGGTCATCCCGCTTCTAACCGGAAGCTCCGCGCCCTCTGCCGTCGGCAGGGTTACGGAAAAGGTATTACCAATGAATGGTATTCAAACCAGTGGTGGTTATAGTGCAGAATCTTTGGTCAAAGATGTGTTTGCAAAGGGGGCTTGTGACAATATTACCAATGTTCGGGCAATTGGCAGCCCGGAAGGTATAGGCTTTTTTGAAAATGGTACCTCGAGTGTAGGCATGGATAAGGGCATTATTATTGCCACCGGTTCGATCAAACATGCAGAAGGTCCAAATAAAGCGGGCGATAAGAGTGGCAACTTCAGTAATCCCAATGGCGACCCTGATTTAGCCATGCTCTCCACCCATCAAATTCTTGATGCGCAAGGTATTGAGTTCGACTTTACCCCGCTAGATTCCTTTGTACGCTTTCGCTACGTTTTTGCCTCCGAAGAGTACTGCGAATTTGTTGGCAGTGTTTACAACGATGTATTTGGCTTTTTTGTAAGTGGCCCGGGTATCCAGGGACCGTTCTCCCGCAATTCTAAAAATGTAGCGCTTATTCCTGGTACGAATGCTTATGTTGCCATTAATTCGGTAAATCATATTCAAAATCCTAATTATTTTATTCGCAATGAGCTAGAGAAGGATTCACGGCAATGCGGCATTCAACCCTTTCTTTCACCTTATCAGCAACTCATTGAATATGATGGTTTTACGAAGATTCTCACGGCAACGCTCAAAGTGATCCCGTGCGAAACGTACCATATCCGCTTTGTTGTATCCGACGTTGCCGACCGCCATTATGATTCTGCGGTATTTCTCGAAGCCGGCAGTTTCAACATCGGTGGCACAGTAGCCGTCAAAGCCCTTGGTAATCAACAAAATGTAGGCATGGAAGGCTGTATGCCTGCCGCTTTCGTTTTTGAACGGGGAGAATCCGAAAACCTTGATAAACCGCTTTCTGTTCGGTTTAAAATCAGCAATTCCAGTACTGCTGTAGAAGGCGTAGATTTCGCCAGATTGCCCCGCACCATTACCATTCCTCCGGGAGAACAATCATTCCGCCTGCCGATAGAAATTATCAACGACGGTATTACCGAAAGTTTAGAAAAACTTGCCATTGAGCTTGATATTCCTTGTGCTTGTTACAGCAGCGGCGCTACGCTCGATATTATTGATGCCCCCAAACTCCAAATCAACCTGCCGGAAGCCTACGTTTGCCGCAATACGTTGGCTAACCTGCAACCTCGTGTTAATGGTGGCGTCCCTCCTTATACTTATGAATGGAGCAATGGCGCTACAACGCCCTTTATTTCAGTCACTTCGGGAATGGTACCTTTTTACAGTGTTACAGTTACCGACCAATGTGGGAATGTTGCTGCCGATACGACGAGCCTAACCCCAATTGAACCACCTGCTGCTACCTTGAGCGGCTTAGCAAATAGCTGTGCAGGCGATACCGCGCTTCTACCCATTCAAATAACCGGCACGCCCCCATTCCGAGTCACCTACAGCATCAACGACCAGATTCAACCTGCGCTTGATCTTGTACATCAAGGCACTGCGCCCCATTTTACTGCTTACTTACCGGCTACCCAGTCAGGCGTTTATAAAATTATCAAAATAGAAGATGCCGGATGTGCTGGTGCAGCCATTGGTTCAGCGCAGGTCAACGTTGTCACGATTCAAATTCAATCCAATATTCAGTCCGTTACTTGTGCCAATGGAAATGACGGTTCTATTAGCATTCAACCCAATGGCGGCACGCCACCTTACCACTTTCAGTGGTCGCACACTACTGCCAATCAGCCATATGTATCCGATTTAAAAGCCAATACGTACCATGTTACGGTTACGGATGATCAGGGTTGTGACAATACATTCCCTTTCTTAGTGAACGAACCAACGCCTCTCCAGCCGGTGGTTTTCAATTGCCAGGATTTGACCAATCCCAATTTTCAATTCACCGCCCAAGGTGGCACGCCGCCTTATCTTTATGCTATCGATGGTGTAAAATATTCGGATGCCTCCATTTTCAAAACCCTGGAGCCCGGCAAAACTTATACCCTCCATATCCGCGACGCGGAAGATTGCGAATTGCAGCACACCCTTACTATGCCGCCGGTGTACGACAAAATGGTAGAACTACCTGCTGCACTGGAATTGAACCTTGGTGAGGTCTATGAATTTCAACCCAAACTCAATCTCGCGCCAAACCTTATTGCCAAAATCGAATGGCAGAGCAACGAGCCGCTAAGCTGTACCGACTGTTTAAATCCACAAATAGAAGCCTTACAGGAAGGCATTTACACCTTAAAAATTACCGATATATTTGGTTGTACGGACAAAGCTGCGGTACAAGTCAGCATTGATCCTGACGTGGATGTTTATATTCCAACGGCATTCTCCCCCAATGGCGATCGCATCAACGATTTCTTTACGATATATGCCAATACCAATCAGGTGAAAAGTATTCTTTCACTTTTCATTTTCGACCGTTGGGGCAATCAAATTTTTGCTAATACTAATTTCTACCCCAATGATGAACGCTCCGGCTGGGATGGTTACGTGAATGGGGTTATTCCGAATGATGGAGTGTACGTTTACAGTGCCATCCTTGAACTCCGCGACGGCTCTAAGAAAATTGTAAAAGGACAGATTCTCTTAATCCGTTAGCATCGGTCAGAACTTATCCGGTTTTCCTAACTAAGGACGAGGTTCCAATTAATATCGATAAGCAATGGCATTGATATTCATACCCGCACCAACAGAAGCAAACACAATCAGGTCACCAGGTTCCAGAGCATGGTCGTCCATTGCCTTTTTCACAATTAAATCGAACAAGGTCGGAATCGTCGCTACCGAGCTATTGCCAAGAAAGTGAATACTGATGGGCATGACGCTTTCGTCAAAATGATTTTCACCATATAACTTGAAGAGGCGTTTGACAATGGCGTGATCCATTTTTTCATTTGCCTGGTGGATGAAAATTTTCTTCACGTCGTGCAGCGATAAATTGGCTTTGTCGAGACAAGCTTTGATGGCTTCGGGTACCCGTGAAAGCGCAAATTCATAGATTTTACGACCGTGCATTTTAATGTAGCGCGTATTCGCCGCCTGTCCGTTCTGATGATTGGCAGTACCGAAAAAGAGATAACCGGCTTCATTTTTAGTATAAGACTGGCTGGCAACGCTAAGAATGCCTTGTTCACCTTCGTTTTCTACCAATTCAACCACCGTGGCACCGGCACCATCGGCAAAGATCATCCCATCGCGGTCGTATTTATCTACCACGCGGGAAAGCGTATCCGCACCAATGACCAGACAACGTTTTGCCATACCTGCCCGCATGAAAGCATACGCCTGAATCATGCCTTCCACCCAGCCAGAGCAACCGTAAATTACATCATACGCGACGCAATTCGGATTTTCAATGCCGAGCTTTTGCTTAATACGCGAGGCAAGACTGGGCAGCAGATCAGACTGCGTAGTACCGGCTTTCACGTCTCCAAAATTATTGGCAACAATAATATAATCCAGTGTTTCCGGGTCAATTCCAGCGTCTTCAATAGCCCGTTGCGCGGCTATGGCGCCAATATCCGAAGTTACCAGATTGTCTTCCACGTAACGGCGCTCTTCAATACCAGTGATAGATTTGAACTTTTCGATGGTCACCGCATTGGGGCTGTCAATAAAAGAACCATCAGGATTGTAAAAATGATGTTGGAGAAAGGCGTCGTTTTTAACAACGCGATTCGGAATGTAACTACCGCTACCAATGATGACGGAGGTGGTTTGTTTCATGATTAGGGGAATGATTAAAATAAAAAGTAAACAATGTAATAAAAATAGCAATTTAATAAATAATTCAAGGAATTTGTTGGCAGTAGGCTTTAAATAATAATGCAAATCTAGTCATTCAGGTTCGGTACCGCCTGCCCATATTTTCCATTTATTCCGATCTCCAAAGCATGTCTTTTGAGATTTCGCTCACCTTCTTACAACCCGCTAAACCCATTGTCAATTCAAAGTCGGCAATAAAGTTTTGCAATACTGCCTCTACCCCAGCCTGCCCGGCAATTGCCAGCCCGTAGGCATAAGGACGCCCAATGCAGACCGCCCTTGCCCCCAGCGCCAATGCTTTGAATGCATCCGCTCCACCCCGAACACCACTGTCGAGCAATACCGGAATCTGATTTTTTACGGCTTCCACCACACCGGATAAAGCATCGAGTGCACCAATAGCGCCATCTACTTGTCTGCCTCCATGATTGGATACAATGAGCCCATCCATTCCACTGTCGAGCGCACGACGTGCGTCGTCGGGATGTAAAATGCCTTTTAATAAAATAGGTAATCGCGTATTCTCCCGCAAAAAGGAAAGCTCATCCCAGGTTAAGGAAGGACGGGAGTAAATATTCACGAACTGCC
>JBKBWT010000239.1:0-3712 GCA_046314415.1 Saprospiraceae bacterium | reverse complement strand
ATGGCTTACCAGAACGCAACTTGGCAAGAAAACTACCTTTACCCGGATACTTGCGCACGACCGATCGCAGGTTGCGAATGGTTTCCCAACTCAGGCGTGGTTTTAATACCGCTCCACCCGCTGGTTCCGGCTCTTCCAGCAAGCGCATAAAAACCGGATCGCTCAGGTATTGGGCAATCCCCAAACCTCGCAAAAAGGGCAGGTAAGCAAGGTCCAGATCGCGCGTGCGCCAGCCCAGCAGCGTGGTATCCAAGGTCAGCACAATCGCACTGCAACCGCACTGCTCAGCACGTTGTACGAAGCTCTGCACCAAGGCATCCGACTTACTCCAGTATAATTGAAACCAGCGAGGACTCGTGCCCATCGCCGCGGCACAGGCTTCCATCGGGAAAGAGGCTTGACTGGAAAAAATCATCGGCACGCCCAGATTGGCAGTAGCTTTCGCAACGGCAATATCTGCTTCAGGATGCGCCATTTCCAATACGCCAATGGGACAGGTCAGGAAAGGCGTCGGCAAACGTTGCCCGAATAATTCAATACTTGTATCGCGTTCGGAAACATCTTTCAACATGCGGGGCTGAATGCGCCAGCGCTCGAAAGCACGACGGTTCGCATCCATCGTACTTTCCATTCCCGCACCGCCGGCTATGTACGCAAAGGCTGCGCCAGACATTTTTTCCTTGGCGGCTTGTTCGAGTCGAAACGGATCAACCGGCACCACCGGCTGAATACCCATCATGCCGCCCGTATAAACCGTGCGTTGCAATTCAACGGCAGAAAAGGCTTTAGGCATTATTTATGGACAATTGATGATTGATAATGACTACTGGAATGTTGGGCAATTTAATAACAATCTTTCATATTCAATAATCAATCCTGCGTTGTCAATAATCCATCATCCATTGTCCATAATCAATCATCCATTGTCAAATTCTTAATTTTCCTCCTCCATCCCTTCTTCCATACTACCGCTATTATTACCCCAAAATTTAAACGTCAGCCCAATTTGCGGCAGCAATAAATTAGTCGGCGAGCTTTTCTTTTCAAACGCCTCCAGCGGATCATCATAATCGAAACCGCCAATCGGATCGGGAGCGCGCACCAGATAAGACGCATTGTTGCCTGGCAGATACGCGCAGCGCAAATCGAGGGATAACATATGCGACTTGGAGAAATGGAATTGCAATCCAAAAGCGCCGCCGTAGCTAAAAGCCCAGTCGCTCTCGTCAATACCCGTGTCGGTGTTCTCTCCCAGGTCGAGGTCAACCAGCGAGGAACTGGTGAAAAGGTTTTTAAATCCTACCATGCCATCTATATAAGGTGTAATGAAGCCCGTACCGAACGGCTGAATCCGCACCACCGCATGACCGAGGAAGATATTGCTCGAAGTGGTCAGCTCATAATCTTTGGTAAAGCCACCTACCCGTACGCGGTACTCCGCGGTTTCACTGTCGTAGCCCATGATGGATAATTCCACGCCGGCAGAGATCGGGGTATCACCCAATCCACCTAAGACCAGCAGTCCACCACCAAAGCCAACGCCATCCAGATTGTCGCGGAAAGCATCCAGTGGAACCCCCACCTGAAAGTTACCATTGAACGAATATGCAGGCATCCGCCGCCCGTAATTTTCTGACATGGCGGCATCTTCTTCCTGGGCTTGCAAGCTAACCAGGGTTACTACGAAAAAAAGGAAACTGAGCAGCTTTTTCATTGTTTGTTGATTGTTTTAGATTTGGTGAATTGTACGATAAAAATGTGAAAAAGTTTTTTCAAAAAACGATTCTTTTGAGCAATAATACTGCTTTAATGTATCAATTTTTTATAATTTTAGCCATTCATCGCGAGGTTTTCGACGAGCGCAGGTTTTGACGAAAACGATATGATCGCTGCTCAAACCGTTGACTTCAAAAACTATTTCCTGCTTTCCCGCCAACGGAAGCAGCCGTCAGATACATGGTTAGTTCATACTAATACAATGATTTAATCAAACCCTTTTTTAATTATGAAATTTGAAATTTATAAGGACAAAGCTGAGAAGTTTCGTTTTCGTTTGAAAGCGGGCAATGGTCAGGTTATTCTCGTCGGCGAAGCCTACGAAAGCAAAGCCGGTTGTAAAAATGGCATTGAATCGGTGATGGCAAACGCTGCCGACAAAGGCAATTTTGACAGCCGCGAAACGGAAAGTGGTAAGTTTTACTTTGTACTAAAAGCAAAAAACCATCAGGTAATCGGACAGAGCGAGTACTACGAAAGCAAGCAGGGACGTGACAACGGTATTGAATCCGTGATGAAGAATGCCCCGGGCGCTACGATTGATGACTTAACCTTGGTGGAAGCGTAATCATTATCCGGTAAAAGTGCAAAGCGTTCTACAACCTTGAGTCGTAGAACGCTTTTTTATTGCAATGTCCTTTGCTGTGTTTTAACGTCCATTCCCGGCAATTATTTATGATATTCTGTCAATTAAACATGATATTTTGGCAACGAAATATTATTTTACGGCAATGAAATATCATTCCACGGCAATCAAATATCATATCACGCCAATCACAGTTGCCATTCCCGCTATTTTTTACCCCAATTTGTCCATTATAATACCGATCCCGGCGATCCCTAAGGCGGGTGCATTGACAAGTTATGATATTTTATTGCCAGATTATGATATCTAATTGACAACATATCATGTTTAATTGCCGGAAAATCATTTATAATTGCCAACATATCATATCTTATTGACGAAAATTGAGTTTTCATTGCCGGAAAATGAACTTTCATTGACGACAATTGAGTTTTTATTGACGGAAATTCAGCTTTTATTGGCTTCGGAGCCAATAAAAACGTCACCCCTGCACCTTGAATGCGAACTTGATCCATATTTATACCCAAACCCGGAATATGATACAATATTATTACATCAGAAGATAAGAAAAATTGACAATTCATCATAAGCTACTTGCTTTGCCAATTTCCTTTTGCTGCTTACCTTTACTGCCGACCTAAAAAAAATTGCAAGACGACCTTTTTTGATACAGACAAATCATAGTCGAACATGAAAAAAGTACTACTCCTTTTTTGCTTACTACCTTTCTTTGGGTACGTACACGCCCAACGCTTTTGGGAACAACTGGGTATGGACATTAACGACGAGGTGCCAGTTAGCCGACTTGCCATTGGTGCAGCTACCATTGCCGCCGGACAAGCTTCGGTGGACGACGCTAACATAGAAGGGAACGAGAACGCAACCCTTACGCTGGTGGACGAAACAACCTATGACCTCGGTGCTTCGACAAACGCTACGGTGACGATTGCTGATAATGACCTATCCGGTGGCGATAACAACCTCTTGTGGAATCATCTCTACCACGCAGGCAGTGGGGTAAATCCTACTACTGAACTAGTCCCCGGACAAAGCTACACGTTCCGGACAGAAGGAGGCGCTTCCGCAGCGACCAGCATTACGGTTTTGACCGACAATCTGGATGCCGCCAGCGCTACCATTCGTTATTGGAATGGCTCGCAGTTTTTTGTGTCCATGACCAGAGTCGGCACTACTACGGCTGCTTTTCGGGGACAAGGCTCGCGCACGTACGACATCTGGCGCGGCGACATTCCGGCGCAGCCCCTGGGCACAACGGTTTTTTATCGCATTATCATACAAGATGGTACTGCCCTTGCTTATTTAAAAACTGCGAATGGAACTTATGTAAAC
>JBKBWT010000238.1:0-9676 GCA_046314415.1 Saprospiraceae bacterium | reverse complement strand
ACTCGACAAGCCATCAATAAATCCCGCATAAACGTACATGGAGTCGGCATTAATCACTTCTGCATCGGCAGGAATTGTCACGGTTTTACCTACTTCCTGGATCAAGCCATCTTTCACCAATACCATACCGGCGGTAATGACCTGCCCTGGTTTTTGTACAATGTTGGCATTTTTTAGCACAAACGTCCGGGTGACGGGCGCTGCCAGTTGTTCTGCATCCTGCGCCTGCACCATCGTCGTAAAGCCGAGGCACACCGTCAAGACGAACAGGAATAGAATTTTTTTCATCATAAAAGGATTAAGTTATAGAAAGCAAATCTTTAAAGATGCGAGAAAAACAAAATTAGGATTTTGCATGAGAACTCAAAATCGAAATTTAGACAAGCGGGCATAGGGAAGTTTTCCGTCTTGGATGAAGAGAATTATCAACGGAATGGATTTAAGCCAGATTTAAAATAAATCATTGATAACCAATTTTATAAATATAACACTTTTGGCAAGTGTAATTTACTTTTTAAACAAATGTTTCATTCGCCATTGAAAATCGTATTTGCTCAGATTTTACTGGTCAGCCGATTGCCGATGTAATACCAGCGCTGCTACTTCAGGCAGGCTATGGTTTGCCATCAAATCAAATAATGGGGGATAATGCCTGGAAAGTAACCTGAAAAATTGTAATAAATGTTGTTTTTCCGAGATGGTCAACGGATGCAAAAGCAATAAATTGAGCGCATGAAAACCGGCTTTCACCTCCTGTACCGCGGCGCGTCCCTGCGGTGTAAGTGTCATACGCTTGCTGCGTTTATCTTCAGGATGATCCAATTCTTCTATATAACCTTTTTTTACCAGGCGTTTAATCATTTCAAAAGCGGTGGTTGGTTCCAGGATGGCTTGTTGCACATATTCCTTCTTAGTGGTTACCTTATTTAAATCAATGTAAAATAGCAAATTATATTCGTCAATATTATTTAATCCAACTGGTTGAACTATTTTTTTGTACAATAAATGCCGATAGCGGTCGAGCTGCGACCATAGCATAATCGTTGTAGCATTCACGGCATCTTCAGAAGACACATCGCTGTAATAGGTCTGAATATCGGCTTCAAAATCTGAGAATTTTGTCGGCTGCTCACTGTGGGTGCGTTCGGCAAGCCAGATACCAAAACCCGCCAGGTCATCCCGTCCCTCCTGAGTGTACGCCTCAAACAATTGTATGAGTTCCTGAATTTTTTGAAAGATTTGCATTTAGTACAAATTTGTATAAATTTAGAACAAAAATCAATTTTATTGGTTTTTTTGAACAGTTAAAAACACAAAGTACAATGAAAATCGCAATATTAGGCTCGACCGGTGGCACCGGACTAGCATTTATTGAACAAGCCCTGGCTGCCGGACACACTGTAAACGCGCTGGCACGCCGACCAGAGGCAATCACTATCCAGCATCCAAATTTAAAAATTTACAAAGGCGACGTATTTGACGTATTGTCGTTGGAACGTATCATCCGCGACTCTGATACCGTCGTTTCTTCCGTAGGCATTGCCAGCATCTGGAAAGCGCGCAAAACCAATGGATTATACTCGCAAGGTACGGCTAATATCATTCAGGCGATGAAAAATGTCGGCAAGAATCGCTTAATCGTAGTGTCTTCTGGTGCCGTGGAAAAGCAACCCAATGATCCCTGGTTTTTTACTTATTTGATCAAACCACTGTTTCTCAACCCGATGTATGACGATATGCGCCTCATGGAACGAGCGCTGCGCGAAAGTGGCTTGAATTATACCATCGTGCGTCCGCCTTACCTGACTGACAAGGCGCTGACGGGCAAATACCGGCTCTCGCGCGGGAAAAATTTTACCGATGACAAGGATTTGTCCCGCCAGGATTTAGCACACTTTCTGTTGCAGGAAGTGGAACAAAATGAATTTGAGAAAGAACTGGTGGCAATTTCATATTGAAATTAATTATCAATAAAAATTTATTCCTGATTTAATGCACTAAAAAACCGTTACAGCAACTCAAAAAAGTTTGAGTTTTACACTTGCCGGGGAGGCGATCTCCTGACCTCCCCAGGTAATTTTTATTTGGCATGTAAATTCTTAGAACTCAATGCCTGTATTGCTGTTTGTTACGCAAAAAAATGTATGGAACAGCATCTCTCGCTCGATGACATTCTAAGCATGGAGCGTTTTTACCGACAAGCTTTTATCAACACGCTATCGGGGGTACGCACGGCGTGTTTGATTGGTACTCAAAATAAAAGTGGTGTCACTAACCTCGCCATTTTCAATTCAGTAGTACACCTCGGCGCTAATCCACCATACCTCGGTTTTATCCTGCGCCCCACCAGCGTAGAACGCCATACCTACGACAATATCCGGGCAACTGGCTCTTATACAATTAATTATGCACATCCGGCATTTGTACAACAAGCGCACCAAACTTCTGCCAAGTATCCTGCCGGAGTTTCCGAATTTGAAACTTGCGGTTTCACTGAACAGTTTACACCTAATTGTTTTGCGCCATACGTGCAGGAGAGTTTAGTCAAAATCGGATTGCAATATGAAGAAGAACATTTTATAAAAGCTAGTAATACGATCCTTGTCGTCGGAAAGATTATGGAGGTTTTACTGCCGGAAAACACCATTGCAGCTACTGGACATTTGAATTTTACAACACTGAATGGTTTGGCTGTCAGCGGTTTAGATACTTATTACACAACCGAATATCTTACAAGATTAACTTATGCAAGGGTAAACGATATATTGAATGAAGAACGGCAGGATAAATTATAATTTATTTTAATGTAAGTAAGAATGAAGGACAGATTTAAAACAAAAACAGGGGCAGTGTTGAACACCGCACCCTGTATAACCCCAAAAAACCAAATGAAAACAATCTACATATGAATGCTCTTTTCAGAGAACCTGATATCTTCTTATTTGAAATAACTGAATAACCAACAATTAACTTTAAGAGTTGTTTAAACTTTAATTGATTAACACAAAATTAACCCATTTTTTTAAATATCCAAACGCCAACCGCTCTTTTGCCCCGCAAAAATAAAATTTTTTTGCGATTTTTTGTTTTTTTGAAATATTTTCTTTGTGCAGAATTTGTCGCTTGGAAAAGGATCTAACTGCCTTTGCAATTAGTTTGTGTTTATTAGACGCAAAGATGAGAAAAAGGTCACGCTTTTTGTATGCGTAAGATGTAATTTTTTTTGTTAAGAAACAAATCAATGGTCGAATTTTATCAAAAAAGAGCAATTTTAACACTATCTTGCTGATAAAATTGATGACTTGTTTCACTAAAGTAAACTTACATTGGCGAAGGTAAAAAAAGTTTTTGCTTGTACAAATTGTGGTTCGGAATCTCCCAAGTGGCTCGGCAAGTGCCCGGCATGCGGAGAGTGGAACACCTATCAGGAAGAAGTAATTTTTCGGGAAACGCCGCAGGAAGAGCGCCGCAACGCCTGGCAACAAGATGGCATGTTGGGTCGCAATAGCCCCAAACCTGTTTTGCTCGAAGAGATTGTAGCAGGTAATACGCAACGCATTGCTTCCCCCGATAAAGAATTGAATCGTGTGCTGGGCGGCGGTATTGTGCCAGGTGCCATTATGTTGGTAGGCGGGCAGCCTGGTATTGGTAAGTCCACGTTGATGCTGCAATTGGCGCTTATTTCAAAGGCTAAAGTGCTGTATGTATCGGGTGAAGAAAGTGAGGAACAAATTAAAATGCGGGCTGACCGCGTCAACAATCGACAGGCGAATTGTTACATTCTTACCGAAACAAATACGACGAAAATTCTCACGCACGCGCAGCAGATCAATCCTGACATTATGATTATTGACTCTATCCAGACCTTGGCTTCCCCGCATATGGAAAGTACGCCGGGGAGTGTGTCGCAGGTACGCGAGTGTGCCGGGGAGTTGCAGCGCTTTGCGAAAGAGACCAATATTCCAGTGTTTGTCATTGGGCATATTACGAAAGAAGGTACGATTGCGGGTCCGAAACTCCTGGAACACATTGTGGACGTCGTGTTGCAATTCGAGGGCGAACAACATTATTCCTATCGGGTGTTGCGTACCTTGAAAAATCGCTTTGGTTCTACCGATGAATTGGGCATTTACGAAATGCAGTCGAATGGTTTGCGCGAAGTGTCGAATCCTTCTGAATTGCTTATTTCACAAAAGGACGAAGACCTTAGTGGCAGCGCGATTGCCGCTACCATGGAGGGCTTGCGCCCGATGCTCATTGAAACGCAGGCGCTGGTGAGCCGCGCTGTATATGGTACACCGCAGCGCTCGGCTACAGGCTTTGATTTGCGGCGCTTGAGTATGCTCATGGCCGTGCTGGAGAAGCGCGGGGGCTTACCTTTTGGGCAAAATGATGTGTTTTTGAATATTGCCGGAGGCATTCGCGTGGATGACCCGGCGATTGATCTGGCGATTGTCAGCGCCTTGATTTCTTCGCTGGAAGATATTGCCATTCCGGACAAGTATTGCTTTGCAGGTGAGGTGGGTTTGTCGGGCGAGATTCGTGCCGTCACGCGCGTAGAACAACGTATTCAGGAAGCGGATCGGTTGGGATTCAAGCAGATTTACATTTCAAAATATAATATTAAAGGCTTGGATTTTGGACGTTATAAAATTCAGGTGAAACCCATTGGCAAGATTGAGGAATTGTATAAGGCTTTATTTGAATAATGGTGATAGTGTGAACATAAAGGCTGCTCGGGGGCTCCTTTACGTTCACACTTTAACGAAAAGTTTACGGTCTAACCGGTGGTGTTGGCGGTACGCTCGCGTTGGGTTTCAATGCTTCGTCAATTCTCGCCACTAAGTCCCGCAGATGACTGCGCGACATCGGGTCTTTCTGACGGATCAGGCTACCATTGATCTCTGATTTCAAACTTTCCAGAGTTGCCCGGGTGACTGCTTTGATATCCGTTTGCGCATATTGCTTGTCTTCATTCTTCATCCACTCTGCCATCTTATCAATATAAGCTCTTTGCAAATTCCGACGGTAGGTATCAATGGCGGCACCACTTTTTAATTCACTGAAAACCCCATTTTTAGTGTCATTGTACAAATCCATCAAGGTATAAGCCTTGTTTGCACCATGTAAAGTTTCCCCTTCAATCAAACGCTTCAAGCGATCGCCATTAAACAAGCCATTCAAGGTTTGCACTTGCGCATTGCGGAAGCGATCGAGCGTTCCATTGGCTTCAATGCGTTGTAAAATATCATTGTCCACCATCCACAGCGGGGTTTTGAACAATTGTGCATTCAGGAAAGCCACGGCGCGTGCCTGCTTTTCTTTTGCTACCGGCGTATAGATCACGCCCGCCTCGTCGTAGGTTTTATCATATTCATACACCCCGCCTACATTGGATGCCACGTGCCCCATGTAACGTTGGAATTGCCCCAGTACTTGCCCGTATAATTCTTTCAAATCAGCATAATCCTTTCCATCTTCGCGCGACCACTTAATCAAATTCGGCACAATGCGTTTCAAATTCGCAATACCTAACTCACTGGCTTTCATGGCGTCATCTCCTACATCTTCGGTTTGAGCGCTAGGATCGAGCACTTGTCCTTGTTGTTGACCGTAGCGATAAATCGGGTCTTTGGCACGTTCTTTAATCCATTGATGCAAAGTCGCCTTTTCTGCATCGGGAGTGGTAGCACCGGGTATTAATTTGTAACCATATATAATCGACCATAAATCGTACGGACCAATTTTTGGCATCAAACCCGCACCTTTGTCTTCCGGTTGTGCTACATAGTTGAAACGCGCATAATCCATAATGGAAGGCGCTACGCCCATGCGCTGTACAAAGCCAGGTTTGCGCAGTGAATCCACCGGATAGGCTGGACTTGCGCCCATATTATGCGGTAAACCCAAAGTATGTCCTACTTCATGCGCCGCTACAAAGCGAATCAACTCACCCATCAACTCGTCCTTGAACTTTACTCTTTGTGCATCAGGATTCACCGCTGCGGTTTGAATAAAAAACCAGTTGCGCAGTAAATTCATTACATTATGATACCATAAAATATCACTTTCCAGAATCTCGCCCGTGCGCGGATCGTGCACATGCGGACCTTGTGCATTCTGAATATCGGTGGTAATATAGCGTACGACCGAATAACGCACATCTTCCGGGCTCCAGTCGGGGTCTTCTTCTTTGGAGGGCGGGTCTTTGGCAAGAATCGCATTTTTAAAACCAGCTGCTTCAAAAGCCACCTGCCAATCCTCGATGCCTTGTTTGATATACTTGCGCCATTTTTCGGGCGTTGCCGGATCAATGTAATATACAATCGGCTTTTTAGGTTCTACCAATTCTCCTCTGGCGTACGCCGCAGGGTCTTTGGGGTCTAAACGCCAGCGCGTTACAAACCGTTGTTTACCAGCACGTTGCTCATCCAGGCTGTAATTGGTTTGTTCAATCGAAAAGTAGCCGACCCGTGAATCGTAATAACGTGGCTGCCAGGGTTCTTCCGGCAACAGAATAAAAGATTGATTCATTTCCACCGAGAGGGTACCCGTCACTTGATTGTCGGGTAACTTATCGCCATTGTAGGTCAACACGTGGCGCACTTCCACATTTTGCGGAAAGCTCTTCATGTGATTGATAAAGCAACGAGGCTTGTCCAAACCTTTGATCGCAAATTCTTTCCGTTCGTTTTCGCTCAGCGGACCAATCATGGGCACGTCGCTGGTAAATAAGCTCGACACATCAAATACCGCCGAAGAATCTTTACCATAGGCTGCTACATCAAAGGTCATGACCACCGGTTCGAAGTTATTATTCTTAACCGACTGATAAATAGGCTGTTCAGGATTAGCAACATTGCTAAATGACACCGAACGCAGCAAAACTTTATCGTCTTTCAATTGCCAGCGAATCACCTGTTCCGGGCGCGACTCCATCCCGGCACCACCGAAATTCAAGCCTTTTACGTGTCCCGAAATTCTGCTCACAATCAAAATCTCCTTTTCCAGCACCTTGCTCGGAATTTCAAAATAATACGTACCGCTGACCTTATGCACCGTAAAAAATCCTTCGTCCGTCACAGCATCTTTCGTGATCACATCTTTGTAGGGTTTCACCTTGCCATTGCTTTTCCGCTCTTCGGGTTTCTTTTCCGCAGTTGCCTGCTCGGTTGTGGGTTTTGGCGGCTCCTGTTGTGCAGTCGTTTGGGTGGTTTTGCAAGCAAAAAGCCCTGCTACTGCCAGGAATAGAATCACTTTTTTCATTACGCTTCAAAAATTTTAATGAAAGGGTTTGAAATGGTTAGTTGTTTTCGATTTGATCCTCCGGGAAGCCTTTAATTAGGGATTAGACAATTTAAAACCGAAAAATTATGCACCGTTGGTAGCTTAACAGCAAAACTTACATTCGGATGTGACCAGAGGTCAGGAAAGCAAGCCTGCGTAGCCTCGCATCAAGCATGAAGTGTGCTCAGGTAAGGTTGCAAATTTTATACTATTCGTTGCAAAAATTGCAATAAAAATACTTCTGTGTGCAATAAAAGTGCTTCCGTGCCAAATATTCACCTTTTTGCGTGCAACAAAAATGCTTATGAGACAAACTAGTATCCTTCTGCGTGCAATAAAAATAGCTCTGCTCCAAACTTTTCTCCTTCTGTGTGCAATGAAAATACGTTTGTTACAAATCATCAGGCTTCCGCGCGAAATTTTTATCCCGCCGCGCGCAATGAAAATAGCGCTGGTACAAATAAAAGGACTTTGGTGGGCAATAAACAGGATTGGTTTTGCAAAAAAGCAGTGGTTTTACAAAATAATAACTCGTTGCTTATCAAGTAACTACCAAGCGAGCTATCCATTACCGTTTGCCGCAAGTGTTAAAATTTGAAAAAGTTTTAAGCAGTTGTAACCTTTTCATTTTTTTTGGGTCTTTGTTCCTTGTAGAAATCTACGTTGGACAATAGCAAATTAAACAAATCACCTCGACACCATGCAAAAATTCCCTATCCTCCTCGTGGGCATGCTATTTGCAGCCCTTTCCGCATTCGCGCAGCCATCCGTACCGCCTGATTCTGCGCTGGTTTCACGTGCTAAAAAAGTGTATTATACCGAAAGGGTTGCCAGCCACGCACCCCTTGTAGATGGCTTACTCAACGACGAGTGTTGGAACCAGGTGGAGTGGGGCAGCGATTATATTCAGCTCGACCCGACGGAAGGGGTGCCGCCGACGCAACAAACGGCTTTCAAAATATTGTACGATGACAAATATCTGTACTTAGCTTTTCGCTGCTACGATACCGAACCGGAAAAGATTGTGCGCCGCATGTCGCGCCGCGACGGTTTTGAAGGCGATTGGGTGGAGTTCAACCTCGATAGCTATTTTGATAAACGTTCGGCGTTTTCGTTTACCACTTCGGTTTCGGGGGTAAAAGGCGATGAGTTTGTTTCTAACAATGGTAATAACTGGGACCCCAGTTGGAACCCGATCTGGCTGACCAGAACCAACGTTGATTCGCTGGGTTGGACGGCAGAGACGCGCATTCCGCTGAGTCAGATTCGCTATGCCAACAAAGAAGAACACGTGTGGGGCATTCAGACCACGCGGCGGGATTTCCGGCAGCAGTCGCGCTCGGTGTGGCAGCCAATTTCGCAAAATGATATGGGCAATTGGGTAAGTAATTTCGGCGAATTGCGCGGTTTAAAAGGCATTAAGCCACAAAAACAAATTGAAATTCAGCCATATGTAGTGGCGCAAACCGAAACGTTTGAAAAACAGACGGGTAACCCTTTTGCGACCGGCACTAAAAGTAGTGTGAGTGGGGGCTTGGATGGTAAAATTGGCGTAACGAGTGATTTGACACTGGATTTTACGGTAAATCCTGACTTCGGGCAGGTAGAAGCCGACCCCGGTGCCCTGAATTTGGACGGCTACCGTATTTTTTTCTCCGAACGGCGTCCGTTTTTTGTAGAAAACCGCAACTTATTTGACTATCGTTATGCTTCCGCGGAAGCCGGTGGTCCTTTCTCTTCCGATAATCTATTTTATTCGCGGCGCATCGGACAGGCACCGCATGGGCAGGCGCACGCCAATCCGGGTGAATTCGCCAATAGCCCCCTGAATACCACGATATTGGGCGCTGCTAAATTCAGTGGAAAGACCAAAACCGGCTTGGGTATTGGTATTCTGGAAAGTGTGACAGCTCGTGAAGTCGCCGAAATTGACAATAGTGGCGAGCGTCGTACGGAAGTGGTAGAGCCGCTTACGAATTATTTTGTAGGTAGAGTTACGCAAGATTTTAAAGAGGGGCAAACGGTGTTAGGCGGCATTTTTACTGCTACCAATCGCGACCTGGCAGGTACAGGGCTTAATTTTCTGCATCGCTCGGCGTATTCTGGCGGGGTGGATTTTGTGCATTGGTGGAAAAAGCGCACGTATTTCATTTCCGTCAATGGCATTTTTAGCAATGTGAGTGGCAGCCGCGAAGCCATTACCAATACGCAACGGGCTTTTGAACACTTTTTTCAGCGTCCGGGCGCAAAACATGTGGCGGTGGATACCAATGCTACTGCATTGTTCGGGCATGGTGGCAATATCAAAATCGGTCGTTTGAATCGAAACTGGAAATTTGAAACCGGGGTGACCTGGCGTTCGCCGGAGCTGGAGTTGAATGACCTGGGC
>JBKBWT010000237.1:0-9729 GCA_046314415.1 Saprospiraceae bacterium | reverse complement strand
CGAATGGATGAACGCCTGACCTTTAGTGGTATTTTACAATTGAATAATGATGATTTGCAGCATTGCAATTATATTTTGAAGCATGCGGTAGTGATTAATAAATAACCTGTGCCACCGAAAAGTAGCGCCCCACCTCCCGCAGGAAATGGAGCGCCCTACCATCCTTATTGATTTGCGCTCATTAGAAGGCAATACGCTCGATTGCCCTCTTCCTGAAACGACTTATGATGAAAAAACCAGTTAAAACACCATACGCCAGTAGCCCCAGCAGATTGACTACGCCATGTGAGGACACCGCCGCCCGATCAAATGTAAATTCAGGCAGCGCATCTATTTTTGCTTTGTCCATTACATCCCCTTTAAAAATAATGGGTTTGAAATAATCGCGCCAGGTAGCGGCAAATGCAACAACCTGTGTCCGAAAGGACTGGTAATGCCGCCCCGAAGTGCCCGCCAGATCGCTAAAGCTGTCGTTCAATAAAATAGCGGGCGAAGCAAAGCGGAAACCATCCACCCAAGCCTGTTGCTGCGCCAATCGGGCATCATATTTTTCTACCAAAGGCTTGATTTTACCTTGAATCAGATCCTGCGAAGCGAAATATTGCTTGTAAAAAAGGTACGTTTCGGCTTTTGAAGAATCGGGCATCAATTCTGGATGATCGCGGTAGTACGACGCCAAAATCTCATTTGCCTGTTTTTCGACTTCGGCGTTAACGGCACGTACTTCGTTGACTAACAAGGCTCTGGACGGCACCGGGTATAAATTATTAGCCAATTGGCTGACCACCGACGGCACGAGCAATACCAAGCCAACCCAGACTGCCAGCATCGTCACCGCATTCTGCGCCGAGGACTTGCCCGCCAGATTCACCAGCATTGCCACCAAAAACCAGAACGCCGTATATGCCAGCGTCAGCAGCGTCAATTGCCCGATTTTTCCAATGTTTTCAAGCAAACTCACCCCATTCAAAGCCAAACCAAGCCACAAGCTCAAGGTCGCTACCGTACCGATAATCAGAAATCGAATGGTCGCTTTTTGAAACAACCAAGTCAATAAACTCATTGGCTGTGCTAATAACAAACGCAGTGAACCTTGCTCTTTTTCAGCTGATAATAAATTATAACTAAATGCAATAACTATCAAAGGCAGCAAATAGATGAATACAAACGCCAGATCAAAACTGCCAAACAGTAATTGGACCGGACTCGATAACTCGGTAAAATTCAATAAGTTACTCTCGCCATACAAAACAGGTTTCACGGTGTGCGCATACAAATCGCTTTGCCCCGTAGCCAGCAATGCCAAGGGTTGTGCGTCGAATGCAGCCACGCGCGGGTGCCGATTGCCGATGTAGGACGGCGTCTGCGGACTCTGCCAGGGCGAGATATCTTTCATTAAACCTTGTTCTACCGAATCCAACACGCCGAGCATCAGCGTGAAAGCGCTATCGGCTTCCATTTTGGCTTGGTCGGTAGTGGCTTGTCGGGCGGCTACTTTTTGGGCACCATTGTAAGCTGCAAATAAGCATAAAACCAGCAACAGCACGGACAGCGTTTGAATCCACGCGCTGCGAAGCAAGGATTTGAGTTCAAATTTTAAGTTATGGTTAAACATCTCGAAGTACAATTTTTGATGTACGAAGTACGATTAACAATCTCATTCCAACCTCCAAACTCCCAAACCTCCAAACTCCCAAACTCCCAAACTTTAAACTTTCTTTGTAATAAAAATCAATCCGATAAAAGAAAAAGCCAGCCAACTTAATAAAATCAGTAGATTGCTTACATTTTGTTGTAAAATAGTAGCATAAGTCGGCGGCTCATAAGTAAATTCGGGTATATCTTTCCAAAACGCAGGATTTGCTTGCCAATCCCAGGCTTCGTCGCTGTACTTCGTATTCGCAGCAAAATGCATATTTAGTTTGTCCATCATTGCCAGGCGATATTTTTCGGCAGCATCGGCAAAATTCCAGTGGGTTTGATAATCGGTGCGGGCAATCGCCATTGATAAAAACCGCGTGGGCAAAAACGGGGATAACAAGGCACTCCAACGATACACATTGGTTTGATTTTCAAATTGTTGTTGCAGAAAAGCATAATGTTTGAAGAAAATCTCCGCTTCGTGTTCTTCGCCTTTTTGCATCAGATAACCATCAAAATTGAAGGGCAACTGTTGCAAACTATCCACTTTATATTCGATCAGCACCGCTTTTTCCAGCTTTTTAGCTTCCTCATTCCAGGGGTCGTGCCCGTTCAAGCCATTCTTTTTATCTTCATTTACCCGCGCTTCAAATGCCTGCCGCGTCGGGTACGGGTACAAGCCATCCGCCAGATTGCTCGCTACTTTCGGCATTCCCAGCACACTTACAATCCAGACTGCCAGCATGGAAACCAGCGCAATCCCCGAATTTTTACTTACTGCGGATACAATTAATGTAATACTGTTAAAAGTCGCATAATAAACTAAATAAACCAACATCATTAATAATAAAGCGCCAAGGCTAAATTGTCCAAAATCCTTGACCGAAGCCAGTAAAATAGCCGCTATTGCAAAAGTCGGCACCGCTAATAATAAAATCGGTAAATAAGCCCCCAACCATTTACCAAATGCTAATTTTATGGGTGAAACGCCCTGACTTTTTAATAGTGCCAAGGTGCCTTGCTCGCGCTCGCGGGTAAAGGCATTAAAACCCATTAATATAATCAGTAAAGGAATGATAAATAACAATATAAAATCGGGGGTTAAATCGCCAAAACGCGCCAATCCGGTCTGATCTTGTGCTGCCATGTACTGCGCCTCATTACGCTTGTGCGCTTCCAGAAATATAGAAATTCCGGTATATTTATCTACACCAGGATCAATGAGGGAGAGCGGATATTTGGGTTTAAATGCATACGTGCCGTAGTGCGCCGCCGAGTGCGGATTTTTAGCATCCTGACTCACCCACACATTGCGCTCATTTTCAATAGCTTGCTGATGTTGTTCATTCACTGAAATGTAATAACCGCGACTTATTACAACTGCAATTAATAATAATGCCACGGTTATGAAAGCCGCCGTGCGAAAGCGCCCCTCGCGAAGGATTTCTTTGAATTCTTTTTGGGCAATTTTGAATATCATGTTTTATGGTGTTATAGTGTTCAGGTGTCCGTGTGTTAATGTCCCCGTGAACACACGAACACTTGAACACAATCGAGTTAGTTCATGTGCTGCAAATACAATTTCTCCAAATCCGAGTGATTTATTTCATCCGTTGTTAAGGTTTGCAGGAGTTTTCCGCCTTTCATAATGCCGATATGAGTGCCGCTTTCCTTGGCGCGGAAGAGATCGTGCGTTGCCATGAGCGTCGCCACGCCTTGTTCGCTGAGCTTTTTCAATAATGCCGCAAATTCATTGCTGGCTTTCGGATCAAGCCCGGAGGTCGGTTCGTCGAGCAGCAGCGCTTTGGCTTGTTTTGCCATCGCAATAGCAATACCGACTTTCTGGCGCATGCCTTTGGAATAAGTAGCGACGCGACGCTGCTGCGCATCTTCCTGTAAACCAGCTTCTTGCAGGAACATTTCCAATTCAGTCGGCTCGTATTTTTTACCTGCCAAACCGGAAAAATATTCTAAATTTTCCAGTCCGGTTAAATTCGGATATAACATTAAATTTTCTGGAATGTATGCCAAAAACTGCTTGGTTTTCAGTCCATTCTGCATTACATCCGTACCATTGATGAGTGCTTTGCCTTCGGTGGGTTGTACAAAATTCAGAAAAAGATTAATCGTAGTAGTTTTACCCGCGCCATTCGCCCCTAGCAGGCAAAAAATATCGCCAGGTTTTACGGTCAGATTCAAGTGGTCAACAGCGGTCGTACCGTTGTAGGCTTTGGTTAAGCCAAGTGCTTCAATCATGGATTATAGGTGTTTTTTCAAAATTTATGCAACATTGTTGCAAATGTAAAAAATCGTTTTCACATTTGCAACAACATTGCATTTATATTTTCAATCAGCCACCCCACTTCTTTCTCCATGCTTTTGAGCACCTCACCCTGCAATTACTACCTCATAAAATAGGTCAATCCTAATGGCGATCACCGCGCTTTACCCTATCTTTAACCCATTATTATAATGCTATATCTGTACCCGTATGAATTTGCCAAGATTTACCCCTACTTACGCCGACCGCCTTGTACGCCTTATTATGGTGCCTATTCTGGGCATTTTATATCGCCATATCGGCGAGCCTTCTCCGTTAATTACACTGTTGCGCGACCCGATTTATTACATTGATTTATGCGTTTCTATATTGGGTATCTGGTTTATCTGGGAATTGGCAAAATGGATCATCCGGCGCTTGGATCAACGCTATTCGTGGACGCAGGATTTCTTTCAACGGCTGGTGATTCAAATGGTTATCGCTTATGGGGTAACTATTTTTTTTACGCTGTTTTTTACTTTTCTTTATAATGATATTATAATGAAATCGACCCGACACGAATTATATGATATTAGTTTTTCTTTCGTTATTGATGTACCTGTGTCTGTTTTAATTATTACCATCATGCAATTATTATATTATGCCATGTATTTACAAGAACATTATACAAATCAACTTCATTTACTAAATACAGTAACAGCGCAGGAAGCTACCACTGCCGCCGCCCCCACTCGTAAAAATGTATTGGTTTATTTTGGCAAATCTTTACTTCCCGTTGCCCTGGAAGATATTGCCTATTTTCATAAAGTGGGAGAAGTAACGTTGGCACGAACCCTTGAAAATCAAGATTATAGAATCGATCAAACGCTGGAACAAATACAGGCAAGCGTTCCGGCGAGCAATTTTCACCGCCTCAATCGCCAAATGATTGTCAATATGGAAGCGGTAAAAGAAGTAAAAAATGACTCCAGCGGTAAATTATATGTAATATTACAGCCCAGTTATGATATGGATGTAACGGTAAGCCGAAAAAAAGCCGCAGATTTTAAAAACTGGCTGAATGGGTGATGAATGGATTGAGCAGTTGATGCATTGATGAGTACACTGTAAAATAAGTTTTTGATTATCCTCCCGCAACCCTCCATCCCTAAAGGGACGATCCGCCCGCGCGTGGACACCTTTAAGGATGGAGTTAGCGAAGGTAATTTTTGTTAAATAATTTTGTGCACAATGTAGTAAGCTTGAAATAGCAGGTTATCAACCTTTCAATACATCAACTTTTCAACCCAGTCATTTAATGTTCATTTACAAAATTTAATAAGGCTTCGCTGAATTTTTCATTCTCGGTATGATAGGCGCTGTGCCAGGAATTTTCAAATGTAATAAAGGTAACCGAAGTTGTTAATAAATCGCGTGTTTTATAACCAACTTCGATCGGTATGATCCCATCTTTAGCGCCCCAGAATAAAGCAACCGGAATCTTTACATTTTTTAATAAAGTACTGCGATCAAAATTAAATATTTCTTTGGCATAATAATCATTATATTGACTGGTATTAGCGATCTGACTAAATTTGGAATGCGGCGTTTTAAACCACTGGTTGAACACAAAACCCTTATCATCCGTGGGCCACACGGGGTTCGCGCCAACGCGAAACATCCGGCTGTACCAGTCGCCCCAATTGATGCTGCGCATATTTTCCCGCGTAACCGGGTGTGCCAGCATAAATTCCTCGGCTTCTTTATCATTTTTTAATCTCGCCTCGCGTATCACCCATTCACGCACCTGCACGAGCCAATCGTAGGTTGAATACGTGCCATCCAAAGCGATGTAAGCTTTTACAAGATTTTGATTATCGCCGGTGGTGAGGAATTGCCAAGCCATTTCTACCCCAAAGCTATGCCCAAGTAAATAAATTTCGGTGTTATTATATTGCTTTTGTAATAATTGAATCACCATTTTCAAGTCTTCGGCAAATTGCACATAGGTCAAGGTTTTAGGATCGGCATTGCCCGAAGCCGAGCCGGCAATGCGCTGGTCCCAATACACCACGGCCATTTCCTGCTCGATTTTGGTAAAAAACTCGCGCAAACAAAAGGCACATTCACCGGGTCCACCGTGTAAAAAAAGCAGGATTTTTTTACTTTGTAAATTGCCGCGTACCCAGATCGGCATGTCGGCTCCTTTGTGGCGCAGGCGCAGGTTTTCGGACAATTCGACTTCGTCATTTTGCGTACAAGCTGTCAAGACAAAAGTAATAATGATTGCCAGCAGACTTAATAACTTTATAATATTTTTCATAATTTCTTTCATTTTTAATAATCCACCATTAATTCTTTAATTATTCATTATTAATTCATTGATTTTTTATAATAATCCCCGCTTCCAGCGCCGGACGGATGAGATGCGTTTTATTATAGGGATATTGCCGCATGTAATGTATATTGGTAAATAAAATAATGGGCACATCATGTTTTACCGAAAGGTCTTTGCCAAAGCCCAGCGAAATACCCGGGAGAAAGCCCCATTGCCCCGCCAAAGGCACCCGTTGCAAATCCCCGTTTTCGCCCGAACGATAGGTTTTACCCTCATAAATAGACCGGAATAAACTGGTGGAAACGGCTGCCTGCACGATACCGCCCTGCTTGCCGGTGCGACGCCAGCCCAGCTCCGGCGATAAAATCACACCAATGTGATTGTTGGGGTGCCGGAAAACGGTGAGGTTAATGCCTAACGTAAGCTCATTTTGTATGGTCGAAGTGCCTTTCGGCTTTTCGGAGTGGTGCAGCGCATATTCCAAGCCGCCGCGCACGCCGTAATGCGTCACATTTTCACCAAAGTAAGCAAGGCGCACGTTTTGTGCAAAAAGAGAAGGCGTAACGCTAAAAAGCATTAAAATAAAAAATAATTTGTAATACATTGTTTAAGTCGGGTTTAAGAATGAATAATTGCGTTTCAAATACAAAGGGTCAGCATTTAGGCAGTATAAACCCGCATCTGACATCCGAGTTGATAGACGCAAAATTGTAGGGGAAAATGGCAGGAAAGCAACCGCATGGATATGTGATTGGCGCGGTTTTCGGGGTGAAGTGACCAAAACAAGGGGGTGAAATGCCAGAATCAGAACATGAAAAAAACCGAAAATCGGAAGAAGATTGGAAGCAGGATGTTCCAATCCTCCGCTGCTTATCTTTGCGCCAATTCAAATCTCACTTCCATCATCATTTGTTTGGTGCGCATTTGGGTACAAATACCATTATTATATGTATAATATACTTTTTTCCCATCAGGCATTTCCATCTCATATTTAGAGGGTTCTACCTCTTTAATGGGGCAGAATACGCCAAAACGCTCCGAAAAAACAGCTTTTTTATCTTTCGGTTCTACATGATATAATAAAGCCACACTATAGATAACATCTCTTTTTAATATTACATCTTCTTCACCTTTGATTGTAATATGATATTGATCGCCGCTCCGCACGACTTCCGAGCTTTCACGTACCTTATCATTTACTTTTTGTATCATACTGGCTTTATGCAATTGCCCATCCTGATACTGCGCTCTTAAAACGGAATGCGCCTTGCTGAATGCCACGGAAATATTGGTTTCGGAATGCACGGAGAAATTTTGTGCATCCTGTTTATGCGCCCGAATGAGCATGGAGCCGGCTTGTTTATTAGCAACAAAAATATTATATAATAAAGTTTGTGCAATACCTTGTCCCGGCAGCGCGAAATAAGAAGTAAATAAAATAATAACAAGCGTTTTCATGGTTTTAATATTTGATGGACCAAACTCAGCTTCCTGTTTACTGAAAATAAAAATAAGTAATAGTTCACCGGCAATCGATTATTTTATAACGATCTGATAGCCAATGTTAATTTAAAAACGAGTTATTTTGGAATAAGTGCTTATTACAAAAATATAATAAATAGCTTACACTGTAATAACACAGCGCAAAGATAAATGCTTTAGCGTTGGAGATAAACGTTATAAAACGGGGTGATAACTTGCTAGAAATATTTATTGGCTGCAAACCACGAAACCGCGTCGGCAATAGCCTCTGCAAGCGGGGTTTGTGGCATTTTGAGTTCGTCCACGGCTTTTTTCGGCGTGTAATAATTGTCAATCGTTAACAAAGAACTATTGGCATAAGATACCGGAATTTTTCTGCCAATTACATTGGATATCATATCGCCGGTACGACCTACAGTTTTTAAGAATCCCGGAGGTGCCGTGAAAAAAGGCTTACGCCGTCCACTCACTTGACCAATCAGGGTAAAAAACTGCCGGTAATTCAGGTTTTCGTTCGCCAGTAAATAACATTCACCAAAGCGTCCATGATCCAGAGCATTCACCGCACCAGCCGCGGCATCGCGCACCGGCACAAAATTTTTGCCGCCTGTGGGGCACATCACCACCGGCGTGCGCAGGTAGTACAAGACCATTTTACCCGAACTCGGCTTGGCGTCGCGCCCTCCGATCATAAACGTAGGATTTACAATAATAGCCGGGATACCTTCATTTTTAACAGCATCTTTAACAATTTGCTGCGCCTGATTTTTGGTATCAATATAATCCGTCCGGAGTACGGTGTAGCTGAAGTCGCCCATTTCATCGCCGGGTTGCTGGAGTGAGCCTGGGCGGAAGGTGTTCGCCGTGCTGACGTGGACGAGGCGTTCCATGTCCCATTTTTTTACGGCATTTATTACATTTTGCGTGCCTTGTACATTCACCGCATCATGAAATGCGAGTTCAGGTCCCCACTGACTGGTATTTGCTGCGGAGTGAATAATTGCAACACAGCCTTTACCAGCCGCTAATACATCTTCTTCATTTATAATATCACCGTACATTACTTCTACATCCAAGCCATTGAGGGCAATGGGGTTACTCGATTTGCGCATTAATACCCGTACATCATAGCCGCGATCCAACAATTCTGCCGCAATATTGCTACCCAATAAACCCGTTGCGCCGGTCACCAGCACTTTCTTATTCGACATACACCTTATTTTTGTGGAACGCTAAGATAGAAAAAATGTCGGAATTCCAGGATTCGCAGGATGCAGCGTATGCTAAAAATTTGGCTCAGACCAGCGTTTTATTGATTGGAAATGCGAGGAATCCCTGTAAAAAAAAGAAAGTCGCTCACTCCGGAAGTCAGCGACTTATACTATATGAAGGAAAACATGGTGTAATTACAAGTCTATATATGGTAGATGCCTCCAATAACAAAAACGTTGCCTGGAAAATTCATTTTTTTCAAAAAAAGATACCAATTTCCAAACGTTTGAACTTGACAATAAATAATCAAAACATAAACAACTTAATTACAAACCATTATACATTATTAATTATTTCATTTTTTAATTATATTTTTATACCCGTTCGATAATGGTAGCAATCCCCATTCCACCCCCGGCACAGAGCGTGACCAAGCCGGTCGTCAAATCCCGCCGCTCCAATTCATCCAATAGCGTACCCAAGAGCATTGCGCCGGTAGCGCCAAGCGGGTGCCCGAGTGCAATCGCGCCACCGTTGACGTTTACTTTGTCAGGATCAAGGTCTAAATCCCGTTGAAATTTCAGTGGCACCGCCGCGAAGGCTTCATTGCACTCCCATAAGTCAATATCCTGAATGTTCATTCCTGCCATTTTCAAGGCTTTTTGCGCAGCAGGCGTGGGTCCGGTGAGCATGATTGTCGGCTCCGTACCAACATTGGCAATAGCGCGCACGCGAGCTCGCGGTTTCCAACCCAATGCTTCGCCTTTTTCTTTGCTTGCCAGCAACACCAATGCCG
>JBKBWT010000236.1:0-9737 GCA_046314415.1 Saprospiraceae bacterium | reverse complement strand
CTTTTACAAAATGTAATAAAGGCGTATAATCATTTCCTTTATCCTGCCCGCCGACAATCCAAACCGTCGGGCGATTCATGGCTTGCAATGCGTAATAAACCGAATCGACATTGGTGGCTTTGCTGTCGTTGATATAATCGACGCCGTCAATCGTGGCAACCAATTCCATGCGGTGTGGCGCGTTGACAAAGGTTTCCAAGCCTTTTTGAATTGCTTCGTCGCTGGCACCAAGCGCCTTCGCCGTGTGAATGGCAAAGAGCGCATTCATAAAATTATGCTGCCCTTTTAATGGCGTGCGACTCATATCAAAAGTGGAATTTCCTACTTTCAATAGCTCACCATCTATCATATTTTCCGAAATATTTACACCCTTTGGCGTAAACTTTATACTTTTTAAGCGATTGGTGATATTTTCATTGTCCGAATTATATAGAAAAATATCATCCTCTTTTTGATTTTGTATAATATTAAATTTAGCACTGATATAATTTTCCAACTGATACTCGTAACGATCTAAATGATCGGGTGTAATATTTAATATCATACTGATATCCGGACGAAAATCGATGATATTATCCAATTGGAAACTGCTGATTTCCAGCACGTAATACTTTTTCGGCGTTTCCGTTAATAATCGTGCAAAACTATATCCGACATTACCACCCATTGCCACATCAAACCCGGCGACATGTAATAAATGATACATTAACTTCGTCGTAGTCGTCTTGCCGTTACTACCCGTGATGCCAATTACCACCGCATCACCCGCGTACCGTGCCGCAAATTCAATCTCCGAAATCACCGGAATACCTTTTTCCAACGCCGCTTTTACAATCGGCACTTTATCAGGAATACCCGGACTTTTAATAATTTCGTCAGCTTGTAATATTCTGCCAAAATCATGACTGCCTTCCTCGTACGGAATGGCGTTTTCAATCAGCCCTTGTTTATATTTTTCATTGATCAAACCTTTGTCCGATACAAATACTTGGTGTCCTTCGCGCTTAGCCAATAATGCTGCACCCAATCCACTTTCGCCTGCCCCTAGTATGACTGTGTTCATGTATTAAGGTGTTCGTGTGTTCATTTTTTGTGTTCGTGTGTTCAAGTATTCGTGTGTTCGATCGCAACATGAATACGTAAAAACATGAACACAATATTTCACTTCTTTTTATTATCTAAATATCGAATCAAAGCCAATGTAAAATTCCTTGCTTTATCTACCTTTTGATGTAATTCTTTTATCACATCTTCATTTAAATATTTTAAATCCTCGAAAACGTATAACATACTTTTCACTTCGGCGGCAGAACTTTGGGCGATGTCCAGAAAGCGTTTAAATTCATTATCATGATATCTGGCAAACCCCTCCGCAATATTATTCATCACGGATAATGCTGCCCGCCTAAATTGAGATTTTGAATCCCAGTCTTTTACAAAAGCCCATCCTGCGATATTTCAAAAACTTGTTTTACCAATTCTCTGCTGGCTTTCCAACAATCTAAATCTTCAAACCGGGTTATTTTCATGTGTAAAATGTGTTAATGTGTTCTTGTATTCATGTGTTCTTGTGTTCGCGTGAGGCGTAAGTGCCGTAAAGACAAGAACACCTGAACACTTGAACACAATTTTATCGGATTTTCAATGTAATAATTGTAATAACCGCCAGCAAAACCCCTACAATCCAGAATCTTGTTACAATTTTTACTTCATGCATGCCTTTTTTCTGATAATGATGATGTAATGGCGACATCAGGAAAATGCGCCGCCCCTCGCCGTACTTGCGTTTGGTGTATTTAAAATACATCACTTGCAATGTAACGGACAGCGTTTCCATTAAAAAAATGCCACACATCACCGGAATCAGCAGTTCTTTTCTTAATAAAATTGCCAAAGCTGCAATGATGCCCCCCAATGTCAAACTGCCGGTATCGCCCATAAATACTTGCGCCGGAAAAGAATTGTACCACAAAAATCCGATACAAGCCCCCACGAGCGCCCCTGCAAAAATCACCAACTCACCCGCGCCCGGCAGGTGCAGGATGTTGAGGTAATTCGCGGCGATGGCATTCCCGGATACGTAAGCAAAAATGCCCAGCGTAAACGCGATAATACCCGAAACGCCCGTCGCCAGCCCGTCCAAGCCATCCGTGAGATTCGCAGCATTCGAGACCGCCGTAACGATAAATATTACAAACGGAATGAATAACAGCCATACCCAACGTTCTTCGGCTTCGCGGCTAAATGGCAATAACCAACTGTAATCCAGGTGATTATCTTTCAAAAAGGGTACATTCGTGATGGCAGCTTTGTAATCGCCCCGGCGAATCGTTTCCGAGCCATTCCGTTCCACATAAATGGTATCACCCACCATGTAATTTTCGGTAATGCCCAATGAATTCGCCTCTTCCACGTCCATACGTACCACAATATCATTACTCACCAGCATCGTTATGCCGATGATTAAACCCAGCCCGACCTGCCCGGCTATTTTGAACCAACCACTCAAGCCTGCTTTGTTTTTCAGGAACACCTTGATGTAGTCGTCGGCAAAGCCGATCATCGCCATGAACACGGTGGAGACAAGGAGTAAAATGATATACACATTGTCCAGCCGCGCCACCAGCAATGAAGGCACCAGGATTGCCAGTATAATAATCACACCGCCCATTGTCGGCGTGCCTTTTTTCTGAATTTGACCTTCCAAGCCCAGTTCGCGTACTGTTTCGCCAATTTGCTTGCGTTGCAGGTATTTGATGATTCGGCTGCCAAAAATCATGGAGATAATCAGTGACAAAATCACCGCGACACCCGCCCGAAACGAAATGTAATTGAACAAACCGGCTCCCGGAAAATTGCCAAAAACCTTTTCAAGCCACTCGAATAAATAAATTAACATAATGAATATATATTATCTGTTAATTGTTATTTGGGTAATTATTATATTTTTTTAGTTTTCAATTAACGAATAACAATTACCCATTTTTCGCGCCCAAAAATAAACATTCCCCGACGCATTTCTCAATCGAGTTGCTCTTTCCATTTATTATAATTTCCAAGCCTCTTCTCAAATTTCAAATCTCCTATTTCAACTTTGTCCTAATTCTGCTTTCAGAATTGCTTTATCGTCAAAAGGGTGTTTTACCCCATTGATTTCCTGATATTTTTCGTGCCCTTTGCCTGCCACGAGAATAATGTCGCCCGTTTGGGCAATGCGACATGCCGTTTTTATCGCCTGCTTGCGATCTACAATCGTCAACACCTTATTTTCCGCGCCTTTCGGAATGCCCGCTTCCATATCTTGCAGGATGGCTTCGGGTTGTTCCGTTCTTGGATTATCCGAAGTCAAAATCGCCTGATCGCTGAGATTACAAGCAATTTTTGCCATTTCCGGGCGCTTGGTCTTGTCGCGGTCGCCGCCACAACCCACCACCGTAATAATTTTTGCTCCAGGCTGCCGCAATTGACGAATCGTTTCCAGCACTTTTTCCAGCGCGTCGGGCGTGTGCGCGTAATCCACGATGCCCAGGATTTGATTATTTTGATTAAAAATATAATCAAATCGTCCTTCCGCTGCCTCGACATTACTTAATGCGGTTAAAACTTCTTCTTTATGCTGTTGTAATAAAATTGCCGTTGCATAAACCGCCAGTAAATTATACGCATTAAATTCGCCGATCAAGCGTCCGTGAAAAAGGGTTCCATCCAAATCTAGCTGCAAGCCTAACAGATTGTTTTCCAGTATTTTAGCCCGAAAATCCGCCATGCGTTGCAAGCTATAGCGGTAAATTTTCGCTTTGGTATTTTGCACCATCACATCGCCGCGCTTGTCGTCAATGTTGGTCAGGGCAAAAGCCGATTTTGGTAAAATATCAAAGAAACTTTTTTTTGCTTTTATATAATTATCAAATGTTTTATGATAATCTAAATGATCGTGTGTAATATTCGTAAATATCGCCCCGGCAAATTGTAATCCCACAATCCGGCGCTGGTCCGCCGCGTGCGAACTCACTTCCATAAAAGCATAATCACAACCCGCTTCTACCATTTCTGCTAATAACGCATTGATAGCGATGGCATTAGGCGTAGTATGTGTTGCTGATATGATCCGATTGCCAATTTTATTTTCAACGGTTGATAATAATCCGGTTTTGTAACCGAGCACCTGAAATAAATTGTATAATAATGTTACCGTCGTGGTTTTACCGTTGGTGCCGGTTACGCCGACTAATTTTAATTGTTGTGACGGATGATTGTAAAAATGATCGGATATGATACCTAAGGCGGCTGCACTGTCTGCCACTTTTATATACGTCACATCTACCTGTAAATCAGCTGGTAACACTTCACATAAAATTACCGCTGCACCGTTTTCAATCGCTTTGTCAATGAACTGATGCCCGTCTGCCGTAAAGCCTCTCAAAGCTGCAAACAGGCTATTTTTGTTGGCTTGCCGCGAATCGAGGGTTAAATTTTCAATAACTTGATCCGGGTTGCCTTTTATCTCCTGAACTGACACATTCGTCAGCAATTCCTGCAAATTCTTTGACATGAAAAATGTCTTTATTTTTAACAGCTAAGTACTTAGCCTCCAATTACTTTTGTATTTGCTTTTTCAAGCAATTGTATGGTATGTTTCAATGATTCCAAACTTTCCCAGTCCTCATGTCCGGGTATGATAAATTTTACATCGGGAAATTTTTTTATTACATTTCTCATAGAATTTCCCCATTCTTTTAAATTGGCATCGGCAATATTCCCCAAACCCATTGATACTGAGCTTTTTACAAAACAACCGCCGAAAAGCACTTTTGGCTCCGGCAAATACACCACGATATTATCATTCGTATGCCCTTCGCCGGGGAAAAAAGTTTGTACCATTACATCCCCAAAAGTAAAAGTGGTGTCATTTGGTAAAATCCCGTCCGGCATTGCATATCCTTGAATCGCAGACTTTTCTGCGGTCAATGGTGTACTGATTACTTTCACTCCTTTCTTTTGCAGAAAACCAGTCCCGGAAGCGCGATCACCATGCGAATGCGTGACAATGCACAATTTTACCTTGGCTTTCAAATTTTTGCGCACCCACTTGTACAATTGCTCGGTTGCGTCTTCGCCCCAACCGGTATCCACCAGCAAAACCCCTTCAGAGGTCTTGACAATCAAGCCATTAGATGGATATGGATTTCCACCGATGCGCTGATAAGAAACGTGCACGTAAACATCCTTCGTTAAGGATTCTACTTTTATATCAAGCTTGTTAGATTGTGCTACTACTTGTGTAAAACCTGTTAATAAAACAATGATCATCAAGGATATATGCTTCATATAAATCCTTTATTCAATTTAGAAATAACTTTACCGTTTGCCCATGCGCACGCGTACCCGGCAGGATCGATTGTCGGGTCACTTTACCCAAACCTTGCACTTGTACTTTCAAACCTCGATTTTCCATCAAGTATAAGGCGTCACGCAAGCCCATACCGGTGACATTCGGCACCACTTTGTTTTCCGAAACGGTGCGGTTCAGCACTACCAGGCTATCCGAACGCCCTTGCAAAATGGCAATTTCAGAAGAGCCACCTTTATAATATGATACATTTAAATAATCTAAAACCGTCTGTAAATCTTCGCGGAAACCAGAGTCATAAGTTGGCAACTGGTTAGCCGCCAGAGGCGGTTTATTTTCCAGATTAATGGGTGTCTGTAACATGAGATCGGTCGCCACAATGCGATCGGCAATTTCCCGAAATACCGGACCTGCTACATCCGCCCCGTAAAAACCACCGCGTCGAGGCTTATTGATCACTACAATACAAGAGTACTTGGGTCGCTCGGCTGGAAAATACCCAACAAACGAAGATTGATACCCACGAATCAACGTTGTGCCGCCGCTCGTTCGCCGATAACCTACCTGCGCCGTACCGGTTTTTCCGGCAAAGGTGTATTGATCTGTTCGCAATTTTTTTGCCGTACCGGTATCTACCACCCCTTCCAGCAATTCTTTCGCTAATTTGATGGTACGATCCGACGCTATCTGCCTTTTTAAGATAGTTGTTTGAAACTGCTTCGTTTTTTCCCCATAAAGTTGCAATTCCGATACTAAATAGGGTTTTACCAAGACACCATCATTCGCAACTGAATTATAAAAAGTTAAAATTTGTAAAGGTGTCATTCTCAATTCATAACCAATTGCCATCCAGGGTAAGGTCGTACCACTCCATTGATATTCATCGCTATAAGCTTCTTTAATATATGGTTTTGCCTCTCCATCCACCTCAATGCCGGTTGGTAAATGAATATTAAAATCTTTCAATCGCTGAATAAAGCGCGCAGCACCCTGATTGCGGTTGATGCGTTCTTTTTTAGCATAGTACTTGTTGACCAATTTCGCCGTACCCACATTAGACGACATTTCAAACACCCGACGAACGGTAGTAGAGTCTATATTTTGACTTTCCGGCGAAGAATCTTCCATTACTTCGTCATAAAACTGTGTACGTCCCTTCTCAATATTGACCGAATCTTCCAGTTCAATATATCCGTCTTCCAAGAGCGCCATCATCGACGCGAGTTTGAAAGTTGACCCCGGCTCGATGGCTTGTCCGACGGCGTAATTGTAGGTCTCCCACCAGCCTTCATCGGTTCTACCCAGATTGGCAATGGCTTTAATTTTGCCCGTTGCTACTTCCATGACCACAGCGGTGCCCCATTCGGCATCGTGGTAGTTCATAGCTCGCAGGAGCGCCTCTTCGGTTAAATCCTGCATATTGATGTCAATCGTAGTCACTACATCCCCGCCACTTTTAGGCTCAATGAGTGCCAGGCTATCTACGGGAATCCAGATATCGTTGACTTTGTCCACCTGGAACATAAGTTGTTTACCGGCTTGCCCGCCCAACCACTGATTGAAGGAGGCCTCCAAACCAACCGGCTTTGCCCCTACCCGCTCAACATAGCCAATCGTACGTTGTGCCAGCACACCAAACGGACGTCGCCGTTCACTATGTTGCTCAATGATCAATCCACCGCGCATTTGCCCCAGCTTGAAAAGGGGAAACTGACTGATAAAATCTTTTTCGGCAAAGGTCGCTTTGCGTTTAATGGGCACATAACGCGAACCTGATTTGCGACGCTCTTCCAGATGATCTTTCCAGCCGCCTGGCGTCATCGAGTTATCCACATAATTAGCCAGGCAATGTGCCAACGAATCAATATTATCTTTAAAATCCGCTTCGGTCATCCCGGTAGAATTCGGGTCAAAATACAAGTCGAAATACGGGATCGAAGTTGCCAGCAGACTTCCGTTTTCCGACAAAATATTGCCGCGCTCGGCTTGTACGGGTCGTGGTGCCACATACCATTCTTTCCCTTTTGCCCGCCATTCTTCCCCCTGAACATAGCTAATGATTACCGTTTGATAGATCAATGCACCAGCAACGGGTATTACTACTCCGAAGAGCAGGAAATAAACGCGATAAAGTACCTCGTTCTTAATATCCATTGCTTTTATTTATCTCGTGATCTATTTAATTTAGTAATCCTTATTATATTGTATCAAAAACATTTAGTTATTTTATTCATCCACCACAATGCGCTTAGGTTGTCCATTCAAAGTACGCAAGCCCAGGGGGCGCACCTGCTCTTCAATTTCCGAATGCTTACTGCTGTACATTATTTCGGCGCGAATAGACTCATATTGCCAACGCAATTCCTGAATATCTTTAGTCATCAATTGAATGCGTCGTACATTACGCTCCGCCAAATGCGCATTGGCAATATAAACCATCCCCAGAAAACCCAAAAACAAAATCACTGGCAACTGCTTGAGTATCAAGTCAGAACTCCAGTAACTCAACTCAAAATATTTTGCAATGCCTTGTTTTGTTTTTTTAGCCATTTTCTGGTATTATATTATGATAATCTCTATCACTTGGTCTCTTTATCTCTTGGTCAGCTTACCTTCTCCCCTACTCTCAACTTTGCACTTCGCGCCCGGGAATTTTGCTCAATTTCGGCTTCCGTCGGTTCAATCGGATTTTTGGTAATAACCTTGAATGGTCGGGAAATATTACCATAAAAATCGCTTTTCACTTCACCTGCTGCATTACCGGTTTTTATAAAATTTTTTACCAGCCGATCTTCCAGTGAATGATAAGTGATAACCACCAATCGCCCCTCTGGTGCCAGCACTTCCAACGCTTGCTCCAAAAACTCGCGCAAGGCACCCATCTCGTCATTTACTTCAATACGCAAGGCTTGAAAAACCTGTGATAAATAACGCAAGCGTTGCCCGCGAATGAGTGGCTCCATGATTGCCAACAGATCATTCACCGTTTGAATCGGACGTGTTCTGCGTTCCTCAACAATGCGTTGTGCCAGCGTACGAGCATTGCGAACCTCGCCGTATTCACTGAATACACGCTGTAGTTCTTCTGCGGTGTACGTATTCACAACAGTTGCCGCTGTGCGCTCATCCTCCTGATTCATCCGCATATCTAGCTGATTATCAAAACGATAAGAAAAGCCGCGCGTCGCCTCATCTAATTGATGTGAGGAAACCCCCAAATCTGCCAAAATTCCATGCACCGTTTTAACTCCGTGTAATCTTAAAAAGCGTTTCAAATACCGAAAATTACTTTGCACAAAGGTAAAACGCTCATCCGTCAAGGCATTTTGCAGTGCATCTTCATCCTGGTCAAAGCCAAAAAGGCGACCTTTGTCGCCTAGCGCTTGTACAATCAATTTTGCATGCCCGCCGCCACCGTAAGTCGCATCCACATAGACGCCGGCAGGTTGTATGTTGAGTGCCTCAATACTCTGTGCAGCCAAAACCGGCAAATGATACGCCATTATTCGCCGTTGATTTTGCCCAGTACATCTTCTGCCAAGTCCGAGAAATCATCCGGTTCCTCTTCAAGCATGCGGTCATACTGGTCTTGTGCCCAAATTTCAATCCGGTCGTTATAAGCCGACAGGATCACATCCTTATCAATCGCTGCGTACTCTAATAAACGTTTGGTAATCAGTATTCTATCTGCACTGTCCATTTCCAGCTTTTGCGCGCCGCGATAAAAATAGCGGACAAAATCGCGGTTTTTCTTATTGTACAAATTCAACTGATTGATCTCATTGGTAATGCGCTCCCAAACTGGCTCAGGGTACAACATCAGGCATTGCTCGAAGCCGCGATTGACCACAAAGCTATGCGACTGCCCCTCGCCCAACTGATTCACTAAGTCAGTCGGCAAACGCAAGCGCCCTTTTGGGTCAATTTTGCATTCGTATTCGCCTAATAGTTGTTGCATTTCAGGTTGTTACATCAAATCTTTTTCAAAATTAACGTGTTTTGACACAAATTTCCACTTTTTACCACCATTTTTTAATAAAAAAGTTTTCCACATTACTTTGCAACAGCATAATTACCAGTTTTATCAGCTAAAAAATGATATTTATATAATCAAATAGTGGTTTTTGGTATCATTTTAGCGTACTAACATTCAATAAACTGATCTCAAAAAAGTGGGAAAAAGTGGCAAAGGCTGTTCACACTTGGCTTGGCGAGTTATAATACGGATGTAAAATTAAAACAAAAATTTTAATTAAATTATATTTTCAACAAAATATTTTAATTTTTCATCATTGCAGAATGAGTGAACACATTACAATAATAATGCAAGTGGAGTATGGTTACTTACAAAAAATTGATTTATAGTAAATTAGGAGAGCCCATTTAC
>JBKBWT010000235.1:0-9747 GCA_046314415.1 Saprospiraceae bacterium | reverse complement strand
CCGCAAATCCAAAAACATAAAAATAAGGCAACAAAACGCCGATTCCCCAACCTAATAAGGGCCAATAAAACCACCAGGCACCAAACGAGGTAACAGCATTGAGCAAAAAGAAAAAAATGCCCATTACCACATAACTTGTAAGATGCTGATAAAATTCTTTCCTTGCTCTTACCCGCTTGCGGGCTTTTTCATATTCGTTTACTGCCATTGGATTGTTTCCTGTTTATTGTTTTCAGTTAGGGATTTTAACAATTAAGTAAATAAATTAACCTGATTTTTACATTTAGAACTAAGATTAATTAAAAAAAGTCAAATTCATTTACTTTTATAAAAAATAATGTTAACCACAACCGAAAACATCAAACCAGAAATTTCTTATACCAAATCCCGGTCGCGCCAGGCTCTTTGCGGTTGTTTTAATTCAACAAACTCCTCTTCTTCGGGTTCAGCGGGTACCTCGGTGCGGCGTTCGTAGCTTTCTTCAGCTACGGATTGGGTCATAGTCAAATGTTCCCAGCCAAAGGTTTTCAAGTAATGAAACACTACGCCAAGCCCCCACCAGAAAGCCACCGGATAAAAATCGGCGTTGGCACCCATAAAAATATTGACAAACAACATCAGCCCCACAAACATTAAATAAAATTTCAGATGCTTGTAAAACTTGAATTTCTTGTGTTCCAAGTCTTTATGTTGTTGCTGCGCATATCGGTTCATATTCTCTGCTTTTTAACCAAATTTCCTATAAAACTCAATCAACCGCAATTCTTTTAGACGAATGTCGGCGTTTTTAGTTTGAAGTAGCGGGTTTACACACTTTTAATACCCTACAATATTAAATATCTTCTTTAATTAAACTTCTGCCCAAACTCCCCGTCAATGCGCCTAATCCCCCAAAAATACCACCAACGAGACCCGTTAATAATATTAATATAAAACCACTTACACCACCGAATAATTTTCCAATGCGCGCCGAAAGTATGCCATCATTTGCCAGATCAATCAAGGCTGCGTAGCCACCCCATAGCAGTGCCGCCATCAGAAAACCGCCTAAGAAACTGACTTTCACCTCTATACGAAATATAAAAGCCATAATGGCAGGCATCGCTGCAATACTCCACCAGGGCAGAAATTGATGCCCGATGTAGCCGGCAATCAAAGTAAAAACGCAAAAAAGGGCAAATCGCATATCCGTAAAGTTATTTATTATTTGGTATAATATTAATAGATAATAACATATTAATTAGCCAAGCAAATTCAAAAGCAGTTTTTATGTTTTAACAAATTAAAAATTAACATTTTACACACGCTAATAAAACCTAATATTACATCTATTCTTTTCGCATTTCCATTCTGTATAAAATGGGTTGGTCCTTATCCTGAGCATCTTTCATAAAAAAGAGCGGATTATATTTACCATTTACCCAGGTATCCAGCATATTATTATAATATTTACTACCAGGATTGCCTGATTGTCCACCCGGATAAACGCCCCAGGCTTTCACCTGATCGTCGAGTTCTACCACCATGCGCCAGGAGGGTCCGTGCGAACGCGCCATTGCATTAGGAGCATCGCGATACCCGCCAATATTGAGTTTACCGCTGCCAAAAGCATCAATCCGCCCCAGGTGCCCAATGAAGGAATCTTTATATTTTGCCCAATCATACCGACCGTCGGGGTATTCTTTTTGTAACTCCGCTGCCGTTTTTTCCAGCGCTGATGTAATAATCATAGTCGCATTTTCTTTAGCGGCAGTGGTTTTATTATAAAAAATATCATTATTGGGCTGCGTAATTAATAAATCAAAAAAGCGCCAGGCTTCAGGGTATAAAATATTATTAGAATCCTTAGAAGTAAAGATTTCATCAAAAGTATCTTTATAACCCAAATTCCACCATTTTTCAAAAATGACGGGTGCACGGACGTTTTTATTAAAACGAAAATCCCATTTCTTTACATCGGTTAATAATTCTTGCGCTACTTTGCTTAATGATTGTGTATTTATTACTTGTAATAACGCCGCTACGCCTTCCTCCGCCTTGATGCTGTAATTATCATTTTGCAGCGCCATCATATCCTTCGGTGTAATATTATTCATTTCTTGCAAGCGACGGTTGATATAACGACCGCGATAGTCATCAAATCCGCCATTATAATAATAAGGATACGAGGGATCAGTTGAGTTTTGGTTGGCAGATGACACAAAACCCCGGTCAGGATTGAGCACCTGTGGTATTTGATCGCGGGGAATGAAGCCCTGCCAGGCGGTTGCCGAGCGGCTGCCATCCTGCACAAAACGCCCTTGTTCCTTGCGTTTTAGCGGGAATTTACCATTTACTTTTAATGCGATATCCCCATCTTTAGAAGCAAAGACAAAATTTTGCGCGGGGCTATCATAACCTTCCAACGCTTTAGAATAATCCTTATAATTTTTGGCAGACATCAGTTGTAAAAAAGTGCCGCCATCATAAAATTCACGCGCATCGGGTACATCATGCGCCACCCAGCGCATTGCCATATCCTGCCGGGGCGCATTGTCGTCTTCATACACCACGGGTCCCCACACGGTGAATTTGATATCTTGTACAACCGGATCAGCTTTGCCGCGCACCCGAATGGTATCCTTTATAATTGTGACTTCCCGCACCTGGTCATCATAAATGTATTTCGTTTTCTTTTCATCTGCCCAGGTAATTTTATACCAATCGAGTACATCCTGCCCCACATTGGTTACACCCCAGGCAATATCATTATTAAATCCTATAATAATATTCGGTACACCAGGTAGGGAAACCCCGTAAGCATTGAACTGTGGCGTGGAAAGTTGAATTTCGTACCAAATGGCAGGCAGCGTCAGATTCAAATGCGGATCATTGCATAAAATCGGCGCGCCGCTGGCAGTTTTTTTACCGCTGACCGCCCAGTTATTGCTGCCAACAAATTCTGGCGATTCGGGTAAGGCCTGATGGCGAATCAATTGACTCAATTGGGAAGAATCACTCGTCACCGTATCAGGTACAATGGTTGCCGGTTGAAATTTCCAGGCTGTGCCCGCCGGAATAATGGGCGATTGTTTTGGATTAATTTCTGGATACAGAAAATCAAAAAGTGTGGAACCCAATAAAGCCTGGGCATTGGTGGCTTCCAGGTCATCACTGCGACCGCACAAGGTTTGCGCCATGTATTTAAAAAATAAAGCCGATTTCAAGGGCGACCAAGGCTCCGGTTTATAATTTAATAATTTGAATTCCAAAGGATAATCCCTGGGATTGAGCGTGGCAATATAAGCATTCACGCCGGCGACATAAGCATTCAGCGCCGCCATTTCTGTGGGCGAACGTTGCCAAGCAGTAAGTGCATTTTGCGCTGCATAAAGTAGTCCTTGTCGGCGCTGCAATTGATCCGTCTCTATTGTGCGTTCGCCTATTACCTCCGACAAGCGCCCTCCGATAGAGCGGGTGGCAATATCCATTTGCCAGAGGCGATGCATGGCGGTAATATAGCCTTGGGCAAAATAAAGGTCAGTATTGTGGTCGGCAAAAATATGCGGTACCAGGCGTTCATCGAATACGATGCGTACCGTGCCTTTCAGATCAGGAAATTGGAGCAACTGCGCTTCGGGCACTTTCGTTGGGTCGGCATTTTGCCAAAAACCCGTAAAAGGGCTAAAAAAATTACCAACCGGTGGCAGCGGTGCCTCAAATGGATGGTGCCAACTAAATAAAAGCACTAAGCATATGGTAGCAATGAGCGATGCGGAAAACTTTAAAACTTGCATACTGTTGTGTTAGACAAAACTTTGCGGTAATTTATGAAAAATATCCTCTTCTTGTTACTATTTAGTTGCGTTTGTAGTTGTGACCCAGCCCCCTCAAGCATCACTCAGCCCCAACAACAATTTCGCACTACTCCACCCGCGCGGCTCTATTTTAAAAATATGCGCAGTTATTATTATCAACAAAGTACGGAGGCAGAAACGAAGATTGACTTTTATACCTTAAAAAAATTTCAAGATCCCGAAGAGCGGCCTTTATTGATGCCGGTTATTGCCGATAATTGGCTGGAAGATGAAGCCTATATTTTTTTTAAAAATGATCAAACAGATTTATTTACTGATACTTTACATCTTCAATTGGAAGATAATAATAATATGGATACGTTAGTTTGGACAAAATTTGATTATGAAGGTCAATATTTAATGATACAACAATTATTTGAGGCACTACAAAAAGGTCACAAAATTAACGTTTACAGCCAGCGTAAAACGTGGATTCCATTATTTGATAACCAGTCAGAATATGCTAATTTCTTGAGAGTTGTAAATGATTATTACAATTTAACAGAAAAATCTTCTAAATAAATAATTTCATTTAGTCCGTCACAAAACATCTGATTTTTCCATTAAAAATCGGTATAGGAGCCATTATAATTGCGGCTGACTAATAGATTTTTGTGTTTAATCTCTTTGTTTGGGTTAGTTCCTTGTCAGCCGCGGCTGACAAGGATTTTTACCTTGATGTATTTCCATGGAGAGGCAGCAATAGAACAAGCGCGGCTTGAACACTAAATGGTGGTTCAAGCCGCGCTACATAAGTCATCTGTCAAATTGACTAGTTATTGTTGTTGAACAGATTTTTTTCTGCGCCTGGCACACCCTGAGGTGCCTCTTTCTTCAATACTTCACCATTAATGGTCAGTACGACCGTTTCCGGGTTTGAGTTGGTAGTAAGCGTTACACGCTTGCTAAACTTACCAATACGGCTGGTATCGTATTTTACTTTGATCTCACCTGTTTGACCCGGCAGGATTGGCTCAGTTGGGTAAGTAGGCACCGTACAACCGCAGCTACCTTGGGCATTCTTGATGATCAGCGGCTCCGTACCAGTATTCTTGAATTTGAAGATACGAACCGGCTCTGCATTTTGTTGAATCACCCCATAGTCAATGGTTTCTTTTTCAAAAGCAATCGCAGCACCGCTTGCCTTAGCAGCAGGCGTAGCGTTTTGAGCGGTAGCAAACGTAACCGCAAATGCCAGAAGTGCCAGAATAGAAGCTAATTTTCTCATCACGAATATCTTTTTGTTAGAAGTTAATTGTTCGAGACAAAAATAGGCGAATTCCCCCCAAAATAAAAGTACCCACTTTCGCAAAATGGTTAATGATACGTTAATGAGGGACGGCGGGGTTTAGATGAGTTGATTAACAGGTATTTAACTGCTTATTTCCGACATCCAAGTTCAGTCAGCGAACAATTGTTCGTGTTTTATTGTCTCTAATTTTTTAGAAGGACTGCAAAATTTTTCGTATTTTTGCAATTGTCTTTGACAGTAGAATAGAATTTAATTCTGATATTTTCATTTTTTACAACAATTTCCCTACCAAATTAAAATCATACTAATTTTGAAGATGGAAAATTCCGTTTTAAAACCTCCATTGTCCTTAGAAATTGTACCCGGCGTGTGGCTTACCCGCGAGGAAATATTGCGGGATTATGAACTAGGATGGCTCAGTCGGGAAGCAAGTTTGCTTGGGCGACGTGAAGTCCTTACCGGTAAAGCAAAGTTTGGTATTTTCGGGGATGGGAAAGAGGTACCGCAACTAGCATTAGCCAAGGCTTTTAAAAAAGGAGACTTTCGCTCAGGCTACTATCGCGACCAAACACTGGCATTTGCATTAGGTATAGCTACAGTAGAAAATTTTTTCGCGCAAATCTATGCGGACACCAAAAATGACCCTTTTTCCGGTGGTCGACAAATGAATAGTCACTTTGCTACCCGCTTTTTTGACGAAAATGGGAATTGGGTATCTCTAAAAGACCAATTTAATACCGCTTCGGACATCTCGCCTACTGCCGCCCAAATGGCACGAGCCCTGGGATTAGCAATGGCTTCTCAGAAATACCGTGAAAACGATGCTCTCCGCCACAGTACCATTTTTTCTGATAATGGCAATGAGGTTTGCTTTTGTACCATCGGTGATGCCAGCACTTCAGAGGGCGTTTTCTGGGAAACCATTAATGCAGCTGCGGTTACCAAGGTGCCTTTGGCAGTTTCGGTCTGGGATGATGGCTACGGCATATCGGTGCCGATTGAGTATCAAACTGCAAAAAGTAGTATTTCTGAGGCGTTGGCAGGTTTTCAGGTGCACGACCAAAGCAATGGCATTGAAATTTATACTGCCAAGTGCTGGGATTATCCCGGATTGATTCAAATGTACCTCGAAGGCATTGAAAAAGTACGTGAAACGCATATTCCGGCTTTATTTCACATACAGGAAGTAACCCAACCGCAGGGACATTCTACATCGGGTTCGCACGAACGCTATAAATCCAAAGAGCGACTTGACTGGGAACGCGAATGGGATTGCCTGGTGCAAATGGAGCGTTGGATGATTGAAAATGACCTGGCTACTCCAGAAGAATGCGAGGTCATCCGCAAGCGTGCTAAAAATGCAGCGAAAACGGCTCGTGATCGTGCCTGGAAAGCGTATAATAATCCTTCCCAACAAAAACTTCGAGCGCTGAATGATATTTATAATGAATTGCTTGTCAGCGTTCCTGCTATTGCTGATTTACAAAAAGAATTGAATCATCTCATTGACCCACTGGTAAGTGAATTGTTGCAAAATGCCCGCCGGGCTTCTTATCTTTCCATAGGGACTGATTCACCGGCACGTGCGCAACTCTTAGCATGGATACGCACCGAACAAGAAGCCGGTAAACGCCATTACTATACCCATTTATACAGTGAATCGCCAAAGTCTGCACTAAAAGTACCGGTGGTTGCTCCAATTTATTCCAAGGAGTCACCTATTAAAAATGGTTTTGAAATACTCAACACATTTTTTGATAAAACTTTTGAAAAGTACCCAAATACATATGCATTTGGGGAGGATTTAGGCAACATTGGTGATGTGAATCAGGGCTTTGCCAATTTACAGAAAAAATATGGTGAGTCGCGCATTTTCGATACCGGAATCCGGGAATGGACCATTATGGGTCAGGCGATTGGCTTGGCAATGCGCGGGTTGCGTCCTATTGCCGAGATTCAGTATCTCGATTATTTAATATATGGATTAGAACCGCTCTCTGACGATCTAGCTACCCTGCGCTATCGCAGCAATGGCATTCAGCAGGCGCCGGCAATCATTCGTACGCGTGGGCACCGACTCGAAGGAATCTGGCACGCCGGCTCGCCTATGAGTATGATTTTGGGGTCTCTCCGTGGCATGTATGTGCTTGTGCCGCGCAATATGGTACAAGCTGCCGGTTTTTACAATACGCTGCTGCAATCAGATGATCCGGCAATTGTTATTGAGTGCCTGAATGGTTACCGTTTAAAAGAAAAATTACCGGACAATATTGGCGATTATACTATACCGCTGGGTATTCCCGAAATATTAGAAGAAGGCTCCGACGTAACCCTCGTAACTTATGGCTCCTGTATCAGAGTAGCGCAGGAAGGTGTAAAGCTTTTAAAACACTATGGTATTTCGGTAGAATTAATCGATGTGCAGACCTTGCTGCCCTTTGATTTGGAACACCGCATTGTACAATCGTTGAAAAAGACCAATCGCATTGTCTTTATGGATGAAGATGTACCGGGTGGAGCGACAGCTTACATGATGCAGGAAGTGCTGGAAGTACAAGGTGGCTATCGGTATCTGGACTCGGCTCCAATGACATTAAGTGCCGCTGCACATCGCCCTCCCTATGGGTCGGATGGTGACTACTTCAGCAAACCCAACCCGGAAGATGTATTTGAGATTATTTACAATATGATCTACGAAGCGGAGCCAGGTCGCCTGTCTCGTTTATCGTAATCAATCAATTAAAAAGCTCTGTTTAGTCCAAAACAGGGCTTTTTTTCTTGTAAATATTTAAAAACCTGCGTTTAGATAAATTTTCACAATAAAATTTCTTCCTACGCCGCTTTTCAACATAGAAAATCGTTTTAGCTTTGTTTCGATAAAATCGCGCAATTAAACTCAGTCATCTCATTCACACTACTTTAGTAATCAAACACTCTGATAAAGCTAGGAAACTATATTTTTGAATGCTGATTCATAATATGCAAAATCGCATTACAGCCTTTTTTAATAAAAAAAGGTCTTAGGATCAGTTCATTAAATGAAATTTTTACAACTTAATTTTGCTTGGTTACTTAAAATGTATTGTCTCAAAAGATCAATTAAAATTTAAAGCAAGTAGTTTATTTTTAATTAAAATCCTCTAAGTATGAAGTATTTTTTTACTAAAGCCAGTATGTTGCTGGTTTTTCTGTTATCAGTGTGTGCCCCTGCAATGGCACAGTTTACGGTAACGGGAACCGTGACAGACGGCAGTCAGAGCCCACTTATTGGTGTCTCCATCGTAGTGAAGGGTACCTCGGTTGGTACCGTTACCGATTTCGACGGTAATTTTTCGCTCCAAGTGCCCGGAGAAAGTGGCAACTTGATGTTTTCTTACACTGGTTTTAAAACGACCGAAGTCTCGGTTAGCCCTACCAACAACACGATCACTCTTACCATGGAGGAAGACATTGCTCGCCTGGAAGAAGTAGTGGTAACAGGTTTAGCGTCAGGTGTTAAACGCTCTAATTCAGGTAACGCAGTGACTTCCATTGATGCGAACGAACTGAATAACAATACCAACGCCCAAACGCTGGATAACGCTTTGTACGGTAAAATTCCAGGTGTACAGATGACCGCGAGTAGTGGTGCACCAGGTGGTGGGGTCAACGTACAATTGCGCGGTGTTTCTACACTCGGTTCGGGCTCTTCGCAGCCACTCTATATTATTGATGGGGTGTATGTAGATAATTCTTCTATCCGTAACGGACGTACCCAGGTCAGCGGCGCTGGTGCTGGTGCCGCCGGTGGTAATCAAGATGACGCTGCCAACCGGATTGCCGACATTAACCCTGACGATATTGAGCGTATTGAAGTACTGAAAGGACCATCAGCAGCTGCCATTTATGGTACCCGCGCCAACTCAGGTGTAATCATCATTACTACCAAGAAAGGACAAGCTGGTAAAACCCGTGTAAGCTTTAGCCAAGATTTCGGTTTAGCACAGGCACAAAACCTGGTCGGTCTTGAAGGTTGGGATGAAGCCAAAATCACCACCTACTTTAGTGGTGCTCGCCGTGATACAGAATTGCAGCGTTATCGGGATGCAGTAGCGGCTGGACGAGTGACAGACTGGGAAGAGTATTTCTATGGTGAAACCGGTGTACTGTCCAATACACAGTTGAGTGTAAGTGGGGGTAATGATCGTACCCAGTTTTTTGCTTCTGCCGGCTATCAAGATGAAACTGGTATTATCAAAAATACCGGCTACGAACGCTTTAACCTCCGTGCCAATGTAGATCATAAAATCAGCAATGGCATTCGCGTTTCATTTAATAACAACTACACCCGTAGCTATACCGCACGGGGCTTTACGGGCAACCAGAATAATACCGGTGGTAGTATTGGTTATACCATTGCCAATACGCCAACGTATGCCAATCTTTTCCCGGATGCCAATGGTAACTACCCGGTTAACCCTTATTTCAATGACAACCCTATTGCCATCCGAGATTTGGGTACAAACGACGAAAATGTAGATCGTTTTATTTCTGCCATTAACCTGGATGTAGATTTAATTCAAGGGAGCAATTCTTATCTAACTGAGATTACGCAGGTAAAAAATTAGGAAAAAAAAGTTCTTTGACAGTTACGACCTTTGGAGGATGAAATTTCCAGCT
>JBKBWT010000234.1:0-9748 GCA_046314415.1 Saprospiraceae bacterium | reverse complement strand
CTTAATAAATGCTTTGAACTCAATCGGTTGGAAGAATTTCCGCCTTTGTTGCAAAAAATGCGCTCGATGAATGCCAAAACTTTTAAAATTCGGGCGCTGATTTTTCAAAATGCGAATTATTTAGAGATTTTATATCATTTAGCCCGGCAACAATATAAAGAAGTGATTGCTTTAGTGCCTAAAATCGAAAAAGGATTAAAAACGTATGCTTCTAATATCACTAAATCGCGGCAACTTACATTGTATTATAATATTGCCATCGCGTATTTTTTAGAAAAAAAATATGCCGAAGCGCTGGAATGGATCAACCGTATTTTGAATGAGCCTAAACTGGAAGAAAGGCAAGATATTCAGTCGCTGGCACGTATTTTCCGGCTGGTGATTCATTTTGAATTAAATCATTATGATTTTGTGGATTCCTTGATTTTATCCGCAAACCGGTATTTAATCAAAAAAGATAAACGACACTCAGCAGAGTTCTTGATTATCAGGCATTTAAAAGAAGCGCTTTATGCCAATAAAAAGCAACAACGCGAAGTTTTTATGCGCCTGGCGGCAGATTTGCAAGAGGAAAAGGGCTTGGAAGAGATTAAAATCTGGGTGGGGAGTAAAATTAATTAATAATTATTAATGAATAATGAAGGGTGAAATATTATTATTTTTCTTATTTTGTATAATATAAAATGGTTTTATTATATTATAGCGCTAATTTAATAATCGATTTATTCCAATGATTTAAGTCAGTTGATTTTACTGGGTACTTGCTTATCTTTGACTGAACAAAAACGGATAACCCATGAGGCGTATCACCTGGTTTGCGCGCTGGAGTCTGCACACTGTCCCCTCCACTTTTTTGAGTATCCGAATTGCTATTGCGTTGTTTATCAGCGAGTTAATGGTTGGAATGCTGGGGTTTATGCTTATCGAGCATTACACAGTGCTGGAAGCATTTTACATGACCGTTATCACCGTTGCGACCGTTGGGTACACCGAAGTACGCCCCTTGGACAGCGGCGGAAAGTTATTTGTCTCGATATTTATTATGCTAAATATTGGAACATTTGCATATATTTTAGCCGCATTTACTTATTATGTAGTAGAAGGTGAAATTTTTAAAAATATGCACTCAAACTGGATTTCTGAAAGCATTGCCCGCTTGTCGAATCATGTAATATTATGTGGTTATGGCAGATATGGTAAAGAAATAGCCGCCCATTTACAAAAAGCTAAAATTCCTTTTGTCATTATTGATAATAATACCGAAGAAATCGAGGGCATTCAAAAAAGCGCAGCCAAAATATTATATGTGCAAGATGACGCTACCCACGACGAAGCTTTGCAAAAGGCTGGTATTCAACGGGCTAGAGCACTTATCTCGGCCCTGCCGGATGATATTAACAATGTTTATACCGTATTAACCGCCCGGCAATTGAATAAAAATATTATGATCATAAGTCGGGTTGCCAGCCCAAAATCGGAAAAAAAATTGCGGCTTGCCGGTGCCAATGAAGTAGTAATGCCCGAACAAATCGGTGGTTTTTACATGGCGACGCTCATCAGCAAACCAGGTGCTGTGGGTTTTTTCTCGTTTATAACCAATGAATATGAGTCGGATATAGGTTTTGAAGAAATTAAATATGAAAATGCGCCCTTCCGATGTCAAAATAAATCGATTGAGGAATTACATCTGCGCCGCGAAACGGGGGTGAATATTATAGGGTATAAAAATCCCAGCGGGCAGTATATTGTTAATCCCGGACCCGAAACAATTTTGGTGCCTAATTCCAGCTTTATCGTGCTCGGCGATCATGTACAACTGGAGAAATTACATCAACTACTCAAGAGAATGAGAGAATGAAGCGTTAATAATTAAAAATTAATAATGAAAGAGTGAATAAATTAATAATGAAGACTGGATAAGTCCTTATTTTTAATTATTCATTTCCTTCATTATTCATTTTAATTACTTGTGTTTTCGCATCACTTTCGGTCCGTACCACAGCCAAAATCCGGTGATGGTAAAGGTGAGTAATGCCAGCGCGGCGATATTCGCATACGTCAATTTGAACCAATCTCCACTGATATTCAGCCATTTATCTACGATAGAGCCATCGTGAATTTTTTCAAATAAATCGGAAAAACGCTTTTTGACGTGCATGATTTTGCCCGTGGCAGCGTCTATTTGCACTTCGTAATAATGTTCGGTAAAGGTAAATTTCATGACCCCTTTGGAAGGGCGCACGTCGATGCGATCCACCTCAGGATTCATGCTAGAATCATGTGCTGCAAGTCCTTGAATAGCAAGCACTTCCAAACTGTCGAGCGAAAGCCATTCTTTTTTATTGGTTGAAGTACCTTTTTGCGTATCCGGCAATATCATACCACCCGAATGTTTTTTCCAGGCAAGTAATAATCCGGTAATAGACACGATAAAAAATATAATAAACGTCAGCGATGCTGTCACTTTATGAATTTTGCGAAAAACCCGTAATACTTTCGCTTGACGCTGTCGGGTGCCTGTTTCCTTTTGCATACTTTTTAAGTAAATGATGGAGTAATAAAAATCGAAAATATGATATTTTATTTCATTACTCCATCATTATTATGATTCTATTTTAAAATTAAAATCTTCCTCTTAAACCGAGTATTAAATTCCTGCCTGCTGCCACAATGCCCGAAGAATAAGGGCGGTAGCGCTCATCGAGTATATTTTCTAACCCAACATTCAGTTGTAATACCGGCGTGATTTGATAGCTCGCTTTAAAATTTAAAGTAAACCACGCAGGTGAATAAGGCTTGCCATTTTCATCTTTGGCATAAATCGTCGGTTTGGCTTGCTCCGTAGGCGTCAGATTGGCATTACTTACCTCGCTGTTATACATGGCGTATAAACTCGCCCGAAAGCGATTGGCTTCATAATTCAAATATGTGGCACCAAACAGCGGCGGCGCATGGCGCAGCGGCACGTTCTCGCCCGTGGCTTCGTCTTCCTCTTCGCCCTTTGTCCAGGTGAGATAGCTGGCGAGCGACCAATTAGGCGATAATTCTGCCTCCAAACCCGCCTGCACCCCATAAACATTCGCCTGAGCAATGTTTTGCAGGGCTTGTACCTGACTCAAGACATCATCATATAAAATGCTATCTTGATTATTAAATGTAAAATTACGCCGTACAATGGCATTATCTAATATTGTATAAAAACCGGTTACATCAATCTTTACACGATCTGTAATGGTTTTAATAATTCCTAGGTCAATATTATAAGAATATTCTGATTCTAAATCAGGATTGGGTACCACCACAATGCCCGGCGCAGAGTCAAATACCTTGCCTACGTCGTCCACGTTGGGCGCGCGAAAACCCGTAGAAGCATTGAGATTGAACTGCCAATCTTTTGCCGGTCGGAATACCAAGCCCAAACTGCCATTTAAAGCGCCCGCATTAACCTTGGCTTCGTCAAAGGGGAAGGGGAAAAAGGTGTTATCAAATGGTGCCTCCAGATCAAATTGCGTATAGCGCAAACCCGCCAACAAGGTAAATTGCTCACTTACATTTGATTTTAAATTTAAATAAGCTGCATATGATTGCCAGATGGAGCCATTCGGGTAGCGGGTGGATATGGGTTCTATTACATTTGTCTCAATATTGCGCTGAGAAGCCCTGGATGTAATTTCATTATACACGCCTTCCAAACCATAAAATACACTCGTTTTTTCATTCAGCGTTTTATCAAAATCAAGATTGACAGACAAAGCGCCTACTTCTTCTTTTCGATTCAGCCTTTGTAGCCGTCCAAAACGCCGCTCGAGCCGACTTTCCTGATAATACTGAAGCGCTACCGTGAGGCGTGCGCGGTCATAGGCACCGCTTTCGCGAAAATTTGTAATATTTAAACTATTCATCATCCATTGCTGGGGACCATACGACCATTCCCCGTCGCGGAGCGTGCCATTGCGGTATTCAATCAAACGGTCATAACGCGGTATTAAAGAGGTGGTTGAATAATGAAATCCATAATTAATATCCCAATTATTATTCGGCTTGAAGCGAATTTTCTGCATCAGATTCCATTGATGATAACCGCTGCGCACCTGCTTTTTCGGGTTAGTATTTTTTACTACAATATCTTTACCATTTTCAAAAACTTGATATTCCGGACGTAAATATTCCTCCGGTCCATTACTGCCCATGATCAGATCATCAAAATCCGAGTAAGTAATGCTCGTGGTAAAACCCCATTTTTGCCCGGCAATATTAAAATCCACGTGCCCGGTTTTTTCATTATTCGCGCTCGACCAGCGCGTCAGCGCATTGCCACCAAAGCGAATGCCCTCGCCCGTAGCCAGTTTCGGCGACAACGTATGAAAATCCATCACCCCGCCAATCGCATCGCTGCCATAAATGACCGAACCCGGACCAAATAAAACCTCAGCACTCTCCAACGCATTGGCATCCAGCGAAATCACATTTTGCAAATTGCCGCTGCGGTAAATCGCATTGTTCATGCGTACGCCGTCCACGACGATGAGTACGCGATTGGTCGCAAAGCCGCGAATCATAGGGCTACCGCCACCCAATTGGCTTTTCTGAATGAATACATTTGCCGAAGCCCCCAGCATATCCGCTGCCGTTTGCGGATTTTGAAAGGCGATTTCTTTGGGATTGATGGATGTAATCTTTTGCGCCACTTCGCTTTTATCCTGTTCCCAACGATTCGCCGACACCACTACTTCATTCAAGGCAATGCGACTTTCGCCCAATCTTACCAAATATTTACTAGCCTGAATATCCCGGATGCTTATTGTAAGTGGCTGAAAACCAATGAGAGAGAACGATAAGCTATCGACGCCTGAAAAAGTAGCCAGGTCAAATTCACCTTTAGCATTCGTCGTAATAACTGTTTGTGTATTTTTATTAAAGACCGATACAAACTCCAGCGGCTCCAGCGTAGAGCGGTCAATCACTTTGACGGTTTGCGCCAAAACACTACTCAGGCAGCTTATTATAATAAAGCTACCAAGTATCATATTTTTCATCATGATCTCATTTTTATGATGCATTTAAAATAAAATCAAATGCCAGATTGCGTCTGGAAACTCCAAAGCTTGTCATTTGATTTATTCAAATAAGGTACCCGTCTTATCAATTGAAAATCAGGCGATTTCGGGTGGCGGCGCATCAATAAAAAGGAGAGTGTCCAAAAAAAACAGCAGCTTGTGTTGTGGTTTGGGAGTGTGTGTGTTAAAATTAAATGTAATTGAATTAGTAGAAAGTAAATAAAAATCGGGAATCCTTTTAATCAGCTCACGGTGTTTTGTTTGATGTTGAGTGCTTGCCGAAAATTCATCTTCTAATTGTTTTTCTACGTTGGCGTAAAGCTGTGATTCCCGAATATCATGAACGCAGTAATAAAAAGTAGAATCATTTACTTTTTCCTGGCGTACAATATCATACATCTGTCCCTGGTAACGAAATTCGCGCCCCGCTTCCACCCAAATAAAATCTTTTGGGGTAGCGGCATCCGCTATTTTTATTAAAACCAAATCATTCGTCGGCATCTCGGCAGCAGCTATGGTTGCCTGCATGCTTCGCCGCATGTCCGCCCGAACAATCTGAAACACCAACCACTCGCCAAACACACCTACACTGACACAGCCGAGGAAGAACACTACAAGCGTGCTCCTCAGCACCGGTGAAGTGCGGATGTACGATAATAACCTGTGCATAGCTGTGGCGTGAGACTTTGCAGATTAGACAAAGGTAGCATTATTTATTTTGCATAAGCTGGGGGAAAACAGATAAAAATTTGTTGAAGCATGATAAATCGCATTTCTCCCGTTGTTACTCCACCATTGAACGGAAAATTGGCTGCGCATGCAACAAAAACGCAACCCAGGCTATTAATGTAAGGTATAAATCAGGAAAACAAATGCGCCTTTTAATATTGATTGCCTTCTTGTTGGCAATAGATGTCTATGCGTTTCAGGCATTTCGGGTAATGATGCAAAACTGGTCGGCAACGACGCGTACCGTGTTGACGGTGCTCTACTGGTCGATACCGGTATTGGCATTAGTGCTGATGGCGGTCGCCGAATACACGAGCTTTCCGCAGACGAGTAAGGCAACCTACTCTTTCTTACGAACCATTGTTTTTATTGCTTACATCTCCAAGTTTCTCATCATGCCGGTGCTACTCATTGACGATCTGCGGCGACTGATCTCCCTGAGCATTAGCCGCTTTGGCGGCAACCCGGAAGTGGACCTGAGTCGCTCGCGCTTCTTGTCGCAATTGGGGATTTTAATGGGTAGTGTGCCTTTTGTTACCCTGACTTATGGCATCATTCGCAATCCTTATCGTTATCAGCTGCATAAAAAAACGGTGGCAATCAAGGATTTACCGGCAGAATTGGTGGGTTTGAAGATTGTGCAAATTTCCGATATTCACTCCGGTAGCTTCACGTTGAAAGACCCCGTGCGCAATGCCATCGATATGATTAACCAAGTCAACGCAGACCTGGTATTTTTTACCGGCGATATCGTCAACAATGTCGCTGCTGAAATGCTGCCTTTCGTAGATGTTTTCAATCAAATCAAAGCCAAATACGGCGTCTTCTCGGTGCTGGGCAATCACGACTACGGCGATTACGCGGAGTGGGACAACCCGGAAGCCAAGCGCGCCAACCTCAACCTCCTGAAAGACATTCATAAAAGGATGGGCTGGAATCTCCTGCTCAACGAAAACCGCGTGCTCGACATCAACGGGCAGCCGGTTGCCGTCATCGGGGTAGAAAATTACTCGGCGCTGGCGCGTTTCCCCAAGTACGGCGACCTCAGCAAGGCTTACCAGGGTTCGGACGCTGCCAACTTAAAACTGCTCCTTTCCCACGACCCCACCCACTGGGATGCACAGATTACCAAGGACTTCAGCGACATTGCCATCACTTTCTCCGGACATACGCACGGCTTTCAGTTTGGCGTGGAAATCCCCGGCTTCAAATGGAGTCCTGCGCAATACATCTACGAACAATGGGCGGGCTTGTACCAAAAGGGCACGCAGTACCTGTACGTCAATCGCGGCTTGGGTTTCCTTGGCTACCCGGGGCGCGTCGGCATCCTCCCGGAAGTGACTCTGCTCGAATTGCAAAAAGCCTAAACCGCTGTTACCCTTGTAAGCCCCGTTGGCAAAAACTTAATTCGCCTTGAAGGTAATGGGAATGCTGTACCGCACGGCAACCTTGTTGCCAATGGCGTCCTGACCAGGTACAAATTCCGGGAGCGACTCGACCACTTTTCTGACCTTGTCCTTAAAGTCCGTGTCGAAATTCTGCTCGATGGTCTCCACCTGTACCCGTCCATTTTTGTCCACGACAAATTGTACCTGCACGGTTTTCGTAAGCTTGTTATTCATCACCTCCGGCGTGCGACTCAGTTCATTTCTGATATAATTCCGAATAGCGTCCTCCGTGCAGCCGCGGGCTTGCTCGATCAGTTTTCGCTGGCGTTCGCCCTCGGCTTGCTGCAAGCGCTTGGTATTGCAAGTTTTATAAATTGGCGTACGCGACACATTTTTAAAGGAGTAAGTTGGCTCGGTCACTACGGTCTTTGCCGGGTCAACGTTGACCGTAGGCTGGGGCGTTTTATTACGATCATCTTTTGCAGCACCTGACTTTTTGTTAGGGTTGACCAGATTTGGATTAGCATTATCCGGCTTTTTGTTCGGTTTTACCGAAGCAGGAGGCTGCTTTTTATTAGGCTGGTTATTAACGACCGGCGCTGCGATGTTAACAACTGTATCGGCAGCAGGAAGATTATTAGGATCAGTAGTGGCAATAAATTCAATAGGAACAATGCGCGTAATGCCCTTGGCATCTACCACTTTAATGGAATAACTCGCAGCAGTAGTAAGGGCAGACGGTCTAGCCAGGGCAACCGTTCCTCCACTTATCACCTCCACATCATAGATCGTTTCGCCATCTTCCAGTACTGCGACCTGCAAGGGATAATTCCCCTCCGTCATTTGCAAAATAATAGAATCGCCCTGCTGCACTGCGTCCATCTGAAAACGCAAAGATGCTAGCCGCTCCAGCGCCAGGTCGGCAAATTCGCCTTCTGGGTTGTCCTCTAAAAATTGTTTGAGTACCGTGGAATCTTCCGTATTTTTAATTTTATCCCAACCCTTTCTGCCACCGTCACCAATGAGGTTCTCGGATTGTTGAATGGGGTTATAGACCAAATAAGCTAAAATAGCCATCGCTATACCGAGCGCCAGTAGCGCCACCCCTGCCTTGCTGGCTTTGCGTATGGTCTCTCTGCCAATACCCGGCGCCGCCGGTGTAGCGCCGCCGATATTGCCTGCCGTTTGTAGGGTATAACCGCTATCTGCCAGGGGCTGCTCTTCCGCCGGTACTTCCACGGCTACCACTTGCACGGTCTCTTCTAACACCACCTCGCGCTTGCGTTCTACCCCATCAATAATCTCTATTACGGCTACTTTCAACAGTAGCGGGAAAGAACCCTCCATGATTGGCTTTACGTAAAACAGCCATTCGGCGTATGCCAGTTCATCAATGGATTGAATCTTAGAGGACAGGGTACGGATGTTAAAAGCCGCTTGTTCGTTGGGATCAAGCAATTCTACGCCCATGACTTCCGCAATACGGACATCCTTTATCGCATCGTCGGTTTCTTTTTGCAGGTCTTCGTACAGAATTTCCTCATTAAATGCAATGCGCACCAAACATTTTACCTCTTTTTGCACCTGCATGCGGTTGGGAATCCGATACAATACCTTGCCTTTTTTAGCTTGCGCGGCAGCAGCAGATACCTCCGGTTGTTTGACAAAATCTTTTTCCTCTAATGCATTGATAAAATCCAGAATGGCTTGTTGAATGCGATTAAATTCTACCCGCTGTTCCTCACTTGTCAACACGTCATTAATCATGTCCTCATGCCACTTGCGGTAGCGTCCGTCTAGCAAAATGATGTCATTGTACTTGGGTACATCGGCAGGAATACTGGCTTTTAGTGCAGCAATAGTGAGGTCAATACCCAGTGGTAATTTCTCTCTTAGCTCGTTTTTGATATCCTGAATGGGTTTCATAGCAGGGGTATATTTAGGTTTTAGGAATACACAAACATTTGTGTAAATGTTTTTTATAATAAAAAGAACGTAGTTTTACTCATGATTACAATATGCAACGGGTGTGGTAAAATTGGGGAGCGCTTTGGACTAAAAACGCGATGCGCTTTGCAGGTCAACCAAACCATTTGTCATGCTATGTTCTATAAAATTAATCTTTTTAACCAATAGGTGGGTAATAAAAACGCCTTTTGCGGTATAAATTTCTACTAAAGTCAGTTTTTTTGTACTTAAAAATAGCAGGAGGGGCTTTTTGCAGGCTTTATCAAGCATTTTGCCAGTCTGAAGTAGGTTATCGTAAGCTTCTCCCGACAACTTGTTGTTGTCTCCCGATAACCCGTCGTTGTCGCCCGATAGCTCGTCGTTGTCGCCCAATAACTCGTCGTTGTCGCCCAATAACTCGTCGTTGTCGCCCAATGACTCGTCGTTGTCGCCCAATAACTCGTCGTTGTCTCCCGATAACCCGTCGTTGTCGCCCGATGACTCGTCGTTGTCGCCCAATAACTCGTCGTTGTCGCCCAATAACTCGTCGTTGTCGCCCAATAACTCGTCGTTGTCGCCCAATAACTCGTCGTTGTCGCCCAATAACAAGTCGTTGTCGTCCGCGCA
>JBKBWT010000233.1:0-9878 GCA_046314415.1 Saprospiraceae bacterium | reverse complement strand
TAAACTGTGCATTTTGCAACATCAGTAAAGTTTTCCGGCAGGTTCAAACCACTGATTTTTATCTTCCATCTGCATGGTAACATTGCGGCTGGCGGGTACTTTATGCGTCTTAAGGGCAATAAAAAGGTCAATCCCGTCAATCACAACTGCTATCCCGTCAATGAAAGGTGCTTTCTTGTCAATCATTTTAGTTATCTCCTCTTTGCAACAAGCAAGCGTACCTATAAAAAAGGAAAATAGTCGGCAATTGGCGATTGCCGCCGGCATTAATACGCCATTTTCCATTAAAAATAGGAGCAGCCCCTTACATGCGTAATTGCTATCGATACCATCTCAACAATCATTAAAAAAATGGACGACTTTTATCGGTAATTCGCAGTAGATTATAATCCATCATTGTATTACTTTTGGCTATACCAAAATACAAAAATCTTGGATTCAACTTTAACCCTTCGTTTTCTCACCGAGCCTACCGACGTCAATTTTGGCGGGAAGGTACATGGCGGCATGGTCATGAAATGGATTGATCAGGCGGGCTTTGCCTGTGCCTCCAATTGGTGCAGCGGTTATTGCGTGACGGTGTATGTGGGCGGTATTCGCTTTTATGAGCCAATCTTAATCGGACATCTGGTCGAAATTCAGAGCCGCATTATTTATACCGGCAATACCAGCATGCACGTGGCGGTTGATGTCTATTCGCGGGCAACTTCCGATCCTCAACTCAACAAAACCACGCATTGCATTATCGTTTTTGTGGCAGTAGATGAGCAGGGCAATCCGCGCCCCGTACCGAAATGGACGCCGCAAACCGAACCTGAAAAGCAATTGGAGGCGTACGCTAAAAAACTGATGGATTTGCGCCGCCACATCGAAGAAGAAATGAAGCCCTTTCTGGAAGGATAGTCTTGTCGCCTTTCTGCCAAATCAGATTAAAAGTCAGCAATCGAGCGGTAAGGTAAAGCAATGGTCTTACCCGGTAAAATTGCCATGTCATAACCTTAGCATACACGAAGCACACCAAGCACTTTCAGGGAGTAGCACGCCGCGGCGGGTTTGATAGAATTAAACAAACCCAACAAATCTAAGTGGGCTAAGTGCGCTTAGTGGTGAAATTTAAACAACCGCTCAAATAGGAGGACTCCTTGCCAATCCTTTACCATCGTCGGCAATGAAACTTCAATTGCTGGCAATAAAAACTCAATTTCTGGCAATAAAAACTCAATTGCTGGCAATCACTTATGATATTTCGTCAATAAAATATCATTTTCTGGCAATGAAATATCATTCCTCGTCAATGAGATATCATTCCTCGTCAATGAGATATCATATCACGTCAATTAAATATCATTTCCCGGCAATCATATGGGTGATTCTGGCTATAAAAAGCCCTGTTTGGGCAATCCGACCAGCCAGTTGATTGACAAGTTATGATGTAAAATTGACGAAATATCATGTCTAATTGACGAAATATCATTTGTTATTGCCAACATATCATGTTTAATTGCCAACATATCATGTCTAATTGACGGAAATTGAAGTTGTTTTGCCAGGAATTGCCTGGTGATTGCGTCGAATTCAACTTTATTCATCAGAAAAGGAACGTGAAAAGACAGGAAAATCAGGGGTTTAGGCGATCTTATATCGGCAATATTTAAAAATTGTCATAGAATAAAAACGGATTGAACGCACGTATTCAACCCGTTTCTACTTTTAATATTTAAACCTGAAAATATAATAAGGCTGGTGTTGCATGATATGCTTTTTACTTTGCAACATCTGGTTGGGAATGTCGCTATCCGCCAGGTACCAGTAGCCATCTGAGCCATAGCTCAATCCATCCGCCCAACGGATGCGAGCGTCCCGGAGGAGGGTCTGCCCCTTGCCATCCGGCGCCACCACATAAATACCTTGGTGTTCGATGTCGGTGATTAAAACATTACCGGCGGTGTCCACCCGGATGCCGTCGCTCAGCGGCTTTTTACTTACCGTTTCCACCTTATTATATATGGCATTGTCTGACAGATTGAAGTCGGTCGCCGTAGCCACCGGCAGGCGGCACAAGCTTTCGTGGCTCATGGCTGCCCAATAAACGTACTCGCCTTTTCCATCTACATCCAGACCGTCTATGCCGGGCATCAGATCAACCAGTCCGCCGAAAAAACGCATCTTCTTGGCAGGCGTAACGGGTACGTAGCCTTGACTGGTAACGGAAGGATGTCCATCGAGCAAACTGCGGGCTTGCCGGCGGGCAATATCATAGACGATGAGGGACGGTTTTTTGGCAAAAAAGCTGACGTCGGCGACAAAAACGTAGTTTCCGTCGGGCGTAACGCTCAAGTCATTGAAGAAAGAACCCTTTTCGGCAATGGAATCGGGGAAAGTGTATTCGTGAATCAGTGCATTCTTTTGTAAATCAAAGGCTAACAGGCGGGCGCCTTCGATGGCGTGGTTGCCGTGGTCAATCACCCAGAGCCGCTGCTGTCGGTCAACGTACAAACCGAGGGGTGTTTTAAACTTAGCCTGCTCGGCTTCGCTCGGATAAGGTACTGCCTTGCCATCCTTTATTTCCAGGAGCTTGATTTTCTCGGGGCGAGATTCAGGATGCACGGTAAAAAACACCCGGGTAGGGTAGCTGGTGTCGCGACTGGCGGCTACGTTGCCAATGGGTTCGTCAAAAGCGAAGAATGCTTCCAACGCGGCTTGCGGAAGCCGGGGCGTGGTGCTGAGATCGGGGTAAGTTTTGCCACCACCGAAGCGCAACCGCAAAAAAATGGCTAAAATCAGCACCAGTACCAGCACGACTGCGCTGCTAATCAGGAGAATTCGTTTCATAAAGATGGATTAGAAAGCGGATTGGAAAATTTATATTTTATAGGAGCTTTTTACAATTTTAAACCAGAGGCTGTCTGGTAGGGCTTTGCGCAGCCGCAAGAGCATGGGACCAGGCGCGCCGACTGAATACCGCAAACGATTGCCGGTATCGGTGGCAGCTTTGTAAATCGTTTTAGCTACGGCTAAAGGTGGTTCGCCTTTGGCACCGGTTTCCATCGAAACTTGTTCCACCTTTTTTATAAAATTGTCATAAACGTTGGTATCAGTGGGCTTGACGAATTCGCGGCTGCGATCGTAGAAATCGGTTTGAATCGGACCCGGCTCGACGAGTTTCAGCTTGATATTAAAAGGCGCTACTTCAAATTGCAAAGACTCGGTGAAGCCTTCCACTGCCCACTTGGTGCCATGATAAATACTGTACAATGGGAGTGCGAGGCGACCGCCCATCGACGCAATCTGAACAATGGTACCGCCGCCCTGGGCGCGCATCATTTTAATGGCTTCGCGGGTGACGCGCATCAGCCCAAACACATTGGTATCAAACTGACGTTCGATCACATCGTCACTCATTGCTTCAAAAACGCCATCTACGCCGTAGCCGGCATTGTTGACGACCACATCCAGCTTGCCAAAGTCCTGTTGGGCAGCCTGGAGCGCCGCTTGAATGGTCTCGGTTTTAGTAACGTCGAGTGCGTATAGTTTTACGTTGGGCAAATTATTCAACTCCGTTTCTTTGGCAGGGGTGCGCATGGTAGCGGCTACGTTCCAGCCTTGCTGCGCGAAATATTGGGCGGCAGCTTTGCCAATGCCGGAAGAGGCACCGGTGATTAAAACAGTCTGACTCATTTTTTCAATCCTTTAAAAATCAGTTCTATAATTAAGGTTAATTGCTTTTCAGAAGCCTGGTAATCAAATTTTTCGCCGGAGAAAGCTCGTTGGCGCATCACCTGGTGGTGTTTTAAAGCGTCGGAAATCAGGAACAAACTTTCAGCAAGCGTTTTAGTATCGGTTTTTTGAATATCGCCCTGTTGGACGCCCGCGTTGAGCATTTGTTCCAAAAACAGAATTTCTTTATCCTTTATCGTTTGATACAATTGATCAAAGATTGGCTCTACCTGTTGCAACCGGTCGAGTGAAAGCTGGGTCGCGTTGAGCACTTCCTCGTAGCGGCGAATGCGCATCGTCAAATAATGCAGGGTCTTCGCCTGCGTGTCGGGCAGCGTCTGCGTTTGCGCCTGTAAATCTTCAATGAATACCGCTGTTTCCGCTAAGACGACCGCGACAAAAAGGTCTTCTTTGTTTTTAAAATAATAATATAAGGAAGCCTTATTCAAGCGGCAGCGGGTGCCAATGTCCTCCAGGGTAGTCTTCTCGAATCCGAATCGGGAGAACACCTCGCTCGCCACTTTGAGAATCATTTCCCGCTTATCCGTCTTTTTCCGCGTTTCGCTCATGCTGTATTGCTCAACTTTGATAGTACAATTACAACTTAACGGCACAAAGATAGCCGGAGAAATTCAATTTTTCAAACAAAAAGGAAAAATATTTGAAAAATAATCTTTTCTGATTGAGCGGAAGGCAAAAATAATTGACAGGAAATGCTATATTTGTGGGCATACTCCCTCCATTAAAACCCATTCAATCAGGGTAAATCCTATTGTTTATCAAAAGTTTACATCCTTTGAATCAGTTGTTATTACAAGCTGCGAAAGTAATGGTGGAGCGACACGCAGCGATCCCAGTTGAGGCACCACATGCTGCCCTAGCCTCCATCGCAATGGCTTATTTTGACATAGATAAGGCGAGCACCTTTTTAGAACAGGCATTGGAAGAAGCTAATTTCCCTCTGCCGTTGCAAGGCGTGGCACTAGCGCATCTTTATCAACAAGCCAAAGATAAGCAGGCGATACAGGCAAAGCTAACAACGTGGTACCAGACCATTGTACAGCGGCATCGCTTTTGGTATGAACACCAGGACCCGACGGATGAAGGCTTACCCCTGACCCCGGCTGCGGAAGGCGCCATCCAGGACCCACTTTTTCTGGCTCTATTGGTATGGTCGAATGAAAATTTGATTCAGGTGGGGCATTTATTGCAAACGGATGTGCTGGAAATAATCCAGTGGAACGAACTGACGATTTTTGGGGTGAATGAGAAATTATGGCATGCCGAAAAACAGTGCTACCAACCTTTTAATTTGCAGACTAATCATTTTATAGAAGGCGATTTTGTTAGTAGTTTTGCGCCCTTGCTTGGCGAAATTCCCACGCAGCATCAGGCAGAGCGCTTACTTCGAAGTTTCCGACGCGCGCTGAAACAAATCGAACAGCTGAATATTTGGGAGTGCTGGTTGCTACAGCTCGGTTTACGACGATACGATTTTACAGAATTGGCGGATGAATTGCGCGAGCAATGGTTGTCATTCATTGAAGAAAATGGCTTTCATGAAAATTTTGCGGTGCAAACAGGAAAACCATTCCTGGAGGAGTCAGGGCAATCACTTTTAGCGGCGTCTTTAACGATAGATTTATTTAAAAGGTGTTAATTTTTTATTCACTTTGAATAAAAAGGGCTAACTTTCCTAAAATCTTTATAAAAAATAAAGGCGATACACCAAAATCTGATAATTTTTAATCTTTACCTTTGAGGCAAAATAGCAGCATGCAGTTGATTGATACACATACGCATCTTTACAGCAAACAGTTTGATGGAGACCGGCAAGCGATGGTACAACGGGCCTTGGAAGCGGGTGTAACTAAAATGTTTTTGCCGAATGTGGACCGCAATTCGATTGCTGCAATGCTAGAACTGGAAGCGGCTTTTCCGAAGCATTGTTTTGCTATGATGGGTTTGCATCCGGGTTCGGTGAATGCCGATTATAAAGAAGAGTTGGCGATTGTGCGGGAGTGGTTGGATCGGCGTTCGTTTGCTGGGGTGGGTGAAATCGGTATTGACTTGTATTGGGATAAAACTTTTGTAAAAGAACAACAGGATGCTTTTCTGACCCAGTGTGAGTGGGCGAAAGCCTTGAATATTCCGATTGTGATTCACTCCCGTGATGCGATGGATATGACCATTGATCTGGTGCGGGAAGTCAAAGACGAGCGCTTGCGTGGTATTTTTCATTGCTTTACCGGTACGGTTGAGCAGGCTGAACGCATCATGGAACTGGATTTCTATTTAGGAATCGGTGGGGTATTGACCTACCCGAAGGGCGGATTGGATCAGGTAATGGCAGCGATCACTTTAGATTATGTCGTATTAGAAACCGATGCGCCTTATCTGCCGCCGGTGCCTTATCGTGGCAAACGCAATGAAAGTGCTTACATCACTTTTGTTGCAGAAAAACTTGCAGCTATCAAAGGCATGGCGGTGGATCAAATTGCCGAGCTGACTACGGCAAACGCCCAGGAAATTTTTATGCAAAAAGCGCTGGTTTGAAAAAATTAAATAGGCAAAAAGTAGCCTAAGAGCAGCAGTTTGGGAAAAAATTTTGAATTCTAATATCTTTTTACAATTTTTGTGCCGCTCACAGTTGCTGAGAATCAATGAATGTTTATTTTTGTCGGGGTTTGACAATAGAATATTTCTTCTTCGGAAAAATATTGTTTGAAATGTTGTCTAAATGACCGGTTGCACTTTTAAAAAAGATTAAAAGCGCAGATGATAAACGGAGAGATGGCCGAGTGGTCGAAGGCGCACGCCTGGAAAGTGTGTAGGCTCCAAAAGGGTCTCATGGGTTCGAATCCCATTCTCTCCGCCCGTAAAAATCACGGAAAATCAATTTTATTCATTTTATCACAAAAAACAATCGTAAAACCTATTGACTATGCGCAAGTTATTGACTCTATTGCTTGTATTGGTGTTAGCTGTATGCTCAAGCAATGTCGCCGTATACGCTCAAGATACAACTGCTACGCAACAAACCGAGGAAGCTGCTCCAGCAGAAGAAACAACCACTGAAGTAGCACCTGTTGCTGATGAGCCGGCTGCTGCCCCGAGTGGTTATCAATTGGCAAAGAAGTACTTCATTGATGGTGACCCATTGTGGATGGCACCGGTATTGCTTTGTTTGATCCTGGGCTTGGCGTTCTGTATTGAGCGTATCATCACCTTGAACATTGCTACTACAAATACGGATAAACTGTTGGCTCGCGTGGACGAACAACTGAAAAGCGGTAATGTAGATGGTGCAATGGAGGTACTGAAGTCAACGCCTGGTCCAACCGCCAGTGTATTATACGAAGGTTTGAAGAATGCCAACGGAGGTCCGGAGGCAGTTGAAAAAGCCATCGTATCTTATGGTAGTGTACAAATGGGTCTGTTGGAAAGAGGTTTGGTTTGGATTTCGCTGTTTATTGCACTTGCACCGATGCTTGGGTTCTTGGGAACGGTAATTGGTATGATCCAGGCATTTGACAAAATCGAAGCAGTAGGTGACATTTCTCCAACCGTCGTTGCAGGTGGTATCAAGGTGGCACTTTTGACTACGGTATTCGGTTTGATCGTGGCTATCATCCTACAGTTGTTTTACAACTACATCGTGTCCAAGATTGATAGTATCGTGAACAAAATGGAAGATGCATCCATTGCGATCATTGACATCCTGGCAGCAAACAATATTTTCAGAAAATAAGAAATCAATCCACTATGTATAAATTTCTTTCCAGAAATGGACAAATGATCGGTTTCGGTTTGGGTGCATTGATATCCATTCTGTTCCTGGTTAGCTGGTTGTCTGGCACAGAATCCATGATGGCGTTGCCAGAAGAGGAGCGTTATAAAACGGGTATTTTTGACATCGGCTTTTTCGGTACTGCGCTTTTGTTTATCCTAGCCGTTATCGCACTCGTTGGCTTTGGTTTAATGCAAACTTTTGGTAACCTGAAGTCATCTATGAGAGGTTTGATTGGTGTTGCTATTTTGGTGGGCATCTTTTTAATCTCTTATGCTACGGCAAGTGCAGAATCTACCGGCATGGTAGCTGATGCTGCCCAAAAAATGAACGTGTCTGATGACACCGTCAAATTAATTGGCGCAGGTATCAATTCGGTTATTATCTTGTCAATCGTTACTTTCGTAGCATTGATTGCATCGGAAATTAGAAACTTCTTTAAATAATTGAACTTATGGCGAAGAAGTCGAAAAATCGGATGGCAAATGAAATCAACGCCAGCTCTATGGCTGACATTGCGTTTCTGCTGCTCATCTTTTTCTTGGTGACGACTACCATTGTCGAAGACAAAGGTATCACTGTAAAGCTGCCACCCTGGTCGGAAGAACCACCCGAAACGCAGCAGTTGAAGTCCCGCAACGTATTCTCGGTGTTGGTAAACGCTCAAAACCAATTGTTGGTAAGGGGCCAGCCGGTTAACCTGGAAGACTTGCGCGAACGTGCAAAGGAATTCATCGCAAACCCACAACAACGCCCGGATTTAGCAGAAAGACCAACGCGTGCAATCATCTCGTTGAAAAATGACCGTGGTACGAATTACAATACGTATCTGCAGGTTTACAACGAATTGAAGGCTGCGTACAACGAGCTATGGGATGAGCTAAGCCAAAGAAAATACGGTATTCCGTATAGTGAGGAAATGCCTACCGCTTACTTGAAGGAAATTCGTAAAGAAATTCCGATGGTATTGTCAGAAGCAGAACCAACCGCATTTGGTGAGGAAAAATAATGGGGTGAGCCGCCATTTTGAAATAATGGAACGTTGTCAAAAAACTACCATTTTTAACAACGAAACCATTTTATAGAACAGTCGCAACCGCGATATAAAGTAAACGGTTATGGCAAAATTTTCTAAAAAACGGGGTAACGCAAACCCTACGATATCTACGGCTTCGCTGCCCGATATTATCTTCATGTTGCTCTTCTTCTTCATGGTGGTAACAACCATGCGGGATGCAGAGCTAAAGGTGACGGTACAAACGCCATTTGCGACCGAGCTTACCAAGCTTGAAGAGAAATCGTTGGTGAATTATTTGTACATCGGCCGTCCGACGGAAAAGTACCAAGAAATTTATGGTACGAGACCTCGTTTGCAGCTGGGAGATAAATTTGCAACCATTGCAGAAATCCCGCTGTTCCTGGAACAACACAAGATTAAAGTGCCCGAAAATCGCCGTGCGCAAATCACTTCTTCGCTTCGCGTGGATGGTACGGTAACAATGGGTATTGTACAGGATGTAAAAACGCAGTTGAGAAAGTCTAACCAATTGAAGGTGAACTACTCTGCGAAAAAGCGTCCGGATAATTATAATTATTAATCGAATAATTATATCAATCAAAAAGATAAAGAGGTCTTCAGTTGAACTGGAGACCTCTTGCTTTATTAGCGTAAGCGATCCATAGAGCGTACTAATTTATCGTCTTTCTTGATATTCCGCTGTGCCAACCACAAGAAAATCACCGCTACTAAAGGCAGGAAGATGCCAACAGCAATAGCAATGCTGGCAAAGTCCACCTGTTGTAACAAATAGATAAGGGCAAACGCCAGTCCCGCCAGATTTATTAATAATGCTATAATAGCCAGGCGCATCTGGACAGTACGGTTTTTATACAAAAAAATACTTGCCACTGCTAAAGCGCCCGCTACCGCAAAAAGTACAAGTAATACTACATTGTCCTGTACATTATATACCTGATCGGCAAAAATTGGGCTGGCAATGGTTGCTTTGGCATTTGCAAAAGGGGCAGCCAGGGTGCCAAACGAAGCCCCCGCGCTCAAGAGCAGAAAAATACTCTGTATTCGCTGTATCATGTTTACAAAAATTAAGGATTTTTATAAATGGCTTATCATAAAAACGCGTAAAGATACGCATCTGCTAAAAATACCGAGTGCTTTGTAACGCATCAAAGTACGTTTGGTTGAAAATCCTTACCTTTATTGCTAGCAAAATCATACCATCGTGACTACTTTTCGAGCACCGGAAACCCTGAGCTACTGGGAACGCGAGACCTTCTTTCGCCACCTGGATGTTGCCATCATCGGCAGCGGTATCGTAGGACTGAATGCAGCGATTCGCCTCAAGGAATTAAA
>JBKBWT010000232.1:0-9947 GCA_046314415.1 Saprospiraceae bacterium | reverse complement strand
CAACAGGTGGAAACGATCGTTCAAATGCGAAAAATCTTCTAATAATTTTAAATATGAATCGCTTTCATAATCTGTACGACGTTCCATTTCTTTGTGTAATACCTCTAACTGGTGCTCCATCTTACGCAGTTCATCAAAGGCCGTCAAGGTTTCTTCCATCACAGTTTTACCCTTCGGTAAATTCATTTCCTGATGCAAAAAACCCAGGGTACTACCTGAAGGACGCGATAAGTTACCCTCATCAGGTGTCTGTTCGCCTGCCAAAATTTTTAAAAAGGTAGATTTTCCGGCACCATTGCGCCCAACCAAGCCAACACGATCGCGCGAGCCAATTACGACATTGATCTGGTCGAACAAAATTCTACCACCGTATTGCAGATAAATATTTGCAGCTGTAATCATCAGAATTTACCCCTTCATTTTTCAAGCCGCAAAGATACGAAGATTTGCTGACTTACTAATTTGCCGATGTGCGAATTATTTCCCCAATTGGTATATTGATAAGTTGGTATATTAACTTTTCGCTTTTTCCAAAGTAAAACCAAAAGTTGAGCCGATATTGGGGGTGCTTCTAGCATGAATCGTTTGTTGATGGGCTTCGAGAATATGTTTTACAATTGCCAAGCCTAAGCCCGACCCTCCCTGATCGCGCGAGCGGTGCTTGTCCACCCGATAAAAACGATCAAAAATATGCTTGAGGTGCTCCTTGGCAACCCCAATGCCATTATCCGCCACTTCAATCAAAATATATTTATCCATATCATAAAAACCAACCTTGGTACGTCCATTTATATTGCCATATTTAATAGAATTACTAATCAAATTGGCTAAAACCTGCCGGATGCTCTCCCGGTCGGCGCGTACTTTATAATTTTGACCGGCGCCTTCTTTAAATTCCAACTTAATATTTTTCGCCGCGGCTTTCATTTCATAATCTTCAAATACTTCTTCGGTCAGCTTCTTGATATCAAATGCCCGCATTTCTAATATTAATTCCTCTGATTCTAAGCGGGATATAGATTCCAAATCTTCCACAATTGTATTCAAACGCTCTACATTATTCGCGGCTTTTTGTAAATAAGTGAAATTAATATTACTATCATGTAAGCCACCATCGAGGAGCGTATGTAAATAACCCTGAATATTAAAAATCGGTGTTTTTAACTCATGTGAAATATCACCCATAAATTGCCGCCGGTATTCTGCCCAGGCTTTATATTTGTCAATCTCACGGCGTTGATTATCAGCCCATTCTGTCACTTCCCGCTCCACATCATCCATGATATTGCGATTCATATCAATAGTCGTCACTTTATCCTGCGTGGATAATTTTTCTTCCCGGATGGTTTTATAAATTAATTTAATTTTTCGATAAATATAGCGCTCCAAATAATAATAATTCACGGCATTGGCGATGATGAATATAATAATAAATTTGACAACATACATCCATATCGGCATCGTGATACCATTGACTAAAGATAGTATCAATAGTAGTAAAAAAGAGAAAATGGAAATAAATAAGGAAGTAAAAAATGCTATTTGGCTCGGTGTAGGATTTTTCAACATTTAAAATTCAAATTTATAACCGATCCCTTTGATCGTTTTGATATAATCATCGCCAATTTTTTCCCGTAATTTTCGTACGTGTACGTCAATGGTTCGGTTCCCCACAATTACATCCGTTCCCCATACTTTATTGAATATTTCTTCGCGCGAGAATACTTTTCCCGGCTTTGATACCAATAAATATAATAATTCAAACTCTTTTTTCGCCAATTCGATCACTTCTTCCCCCCGCTGTACCGATACGCGCTCCCGATCAATGGCTAAGTCGGCAATATGCAGGACCGAAGATTCCTCGTCGTTATTTTCTTCCCGGTCACTGCGGCGCAGCAAGGCTTTGATGCGACTCAAGAACACGCGCGGACGAATGGGTTTGGTAATATAATCGTCGCCACCTACGTCGAGCGCGGCAATTTGCGAATAATCTTCCTCACGGGCAGTCAGAAAAGCAATCAGCGTTTTGGCAAATTCCGGCTTGTTGCGTAAATAACGACAGACCTCCACCCCATCCATTTTAGGCATCATAATATCAAGAATAACCAGTTGAGGATGTTCCCGTTCGGCTATTTTAATACCCTCTTCCCCGTCGGTGGCAGTCAGTACATCATAACCTTCTTTACTCAGGTTGTATTTTAAGAATTCCAGAATGTCTGGCTCGTCATCGACGATGAGAATTTTTACAGAATCCATTCGTTTTCAGTTAAATTGGAAATCCTGCACAAAATTAGAAGGTTTCATTTAGGCTTTATGATACTGTTGATTAAATAATTGTTAACTTCTTAACATCCTCTTTACATGCTCCGCCTATTCCCCTCTTTCTCGCCGCTCCAACTCTGCCAATACTTCTTTATAAAGCGCTTCCAGCTCCGCCGGGTCTTGTTTTACAAGATACATACTTTTATTAAAATCTGCTTCCTTTACCTGGTGCAAGTCAAATATTTTGCGGTAGTACGCTCTGCCAATGCTGTCTTTGGTCTGTAATGCATACTCCTGCATGGCTGATTCTGCAATATGTACATCCACTAATATATTTACTAGTTTTTCTTTATCAACAGGTAGTTTTTCTTGGTTTTTATTACAAGAAAATATAATAAAGGCAAAAAATATTATAATACTAATAAAGCGCATCAGCTCAAATATTGTTTTGGATAATAAAATTCGGTCAATTGTGCATTGGAACGCTTAAATTCTGCCCAGGTGTCTGCCGAAGATTCTACCTTACATACGCCGCAGGTGGGCACATTCATGATGGAGCGCTCCGTAAACTGATTGACCACTTGGGTGAACGTCGGGTTATGTCCAAATATAAACACTGTATGGCATTCCTCCGGTAATTCCTGAATAACATCCATAATATCTTCTACATCTGCCTCATAAATATGAGGGTTTACCTCAATATTATCTTTCATTATATCAAAGGTCTGGGCAAAATACACCGCTGTTGAAAAAGCACGCTTGGCTGGACTTGACACGAGCGCATCGGGCTTCACGCCTTTGCTTTTTAATAATTTTGCCATAAAAGGGGCATCGCGTTCACCGCGCTCGTTCAGCGGACGATCAATGTCCTTTACCATCGGATTATCCCAACTGGATTTGGCATGCCTTACAAAATAAACGGTTCTCATACGCTTTTACTTTTGTGAATAGGGTTTTTCGTCAAAATTGACAGTATCTTCGTTGTCTAATTGAATTGAATATAGTACTTTTCGACCATTATTTATAAACTATTATATTGAATAAATAAATGGATTTTAAAAATAAAATTGTTTGGATAACCGGAGCGTCTTCGGGTATTGGGGAGCATCTCGCCTATGCATTGGCAGAGCAAGGCGCTAAGTTAATTCTTTCCAGCCGCAATGAAAAAGAACTGCAACGCGTAAAAAATAACTGTCACCAGGATTCAGATATTTTGTTGCTTCCGCTGGATGTGGCAGATTTTGCCGCTATTCCGCCAAGTGTTGAAATGGCGCTACAGCATTTTGGTAAAATTGATATTCTAATCAATAACGCCGGCATCTCTCAACGGTCTTTAATCAAAGATACTGCCTTGGAAGTAGATCAGAAAATAATGAATATCAATTACTTAGGCACAGTAGCAATGACCAAAGCGGTGTTGCCAGTCATGTTAAAACAAGGGCATGGGCAAATGGTGGTCATTAGCAGCGTCATGGGCAAGGTGGGCGTGCCTTATCGCTCGGCATACGCCGCTTCCAAACACGCTTTGCATGGCTTTTTTGATGCCTTGCGGGCGGAGGTTGCCAAAGATAATATTGATGTTACGGTTATACTTCCGGGTTATGTGCGTACCAATGTGACAATCAACGCCTTACGCGGCGATGGCTCCCAAAATAGTGTGATGGCACCCGAAACAGCGAAAGGCATGGATCCCGGTATTTTTGCGCAGCGAGCGCTGAAAGCCATTGCCAATAAGCGAGAAGAAGTTTTGATTGGCAATAAAGAAATTTATGCTGTTTTAGTAAAAAGATTGTTTCCCGGCTTCCTTTCTTACATGACCAAACGCATCAAATTTGCCGCCGAGCAAAGATAATATGCTAATTTGTTAATTTGCTGATATGCCGATGTAAAAATTGACCCATCGGCACATCAGCAAATTAGCACATTGTAATTACTTGTCCTTTTTATTCATTTCAATAATGCGATCCATTACTTCATTCAGTTGTTCTGGTGCAATCCGCTTGGAAATGATTTCTTTATTTTTATCCAGAATAAATACTTGCGGGGTCGTTTTTACATAATAAACCTTGGCATAATTATATGGATCAGACGCATGAATCCAATCCTGCGTACCGTTTTCGTCCACGTATTTCCAGCATTCAGGCACGTCTTTACCAAATTTGCGGCAAACTGCTACAATCTTTACATTTTTATCTTTAAATTTTTCATAAAATTCTTTCATAACCGGGGTTGCTTTTTTACAAAACCCACAATCATACGCCCAAAAGTAAACAATGGTATAATCCGCTTGAATATCATGCACCTTAAATTTCTTGCCATCGCGACTCTCCAATTGAATATTCGGTGCGGTTTTACCAATTAAGGTCGGCTTCAAATCATTAGAATTTTCTATAATGTTTTTCAACTGCGTCGAATCCGTCCAGGGTGCCATGCCTTTCGCATAATAATTATCTACTAAATGTACATATACCGCATCCATGCCGACGATATTGGATTTGGCATAAAAATTTAAGAAATGAATTAAATAAAATTTAAATGTTTCTTCGTTCGGTTTTACTTTTTTCAATACGTAATCCACGGCACGCGCCAGACTATCAGGATGTTGTACATTCATTTTTTGTATAAAATAATCTATGCGCTCAAAGAGAAACGGCGTGCGCAGCATGCGGGGGTCTGCCAGGTCAATATTATCAAAAAAATGTTCCAGCGAGTAGCGCCATTTTTTCATTTGCTGTTCTTCTTCCGTTCCCTCGTATTCCGGCACATTCAAGGGCAAATTGGCTTTGATAATAGCCGCCGTTAAGGTCTTGGGATACTTGGCAACCAAAGCTTTTTGATATTCTTCTACCTCATTATTCAGCTTTTCCAGTTCTTTCGTGATGCGTTCTACCTCTTGGGGATTATCTTTCAAGCGGTCTAACCGCGCTCGCATCGTGTCCGCCAGCGGGCGTTTATCGGCTAAATATTTTAAATAATCGTATAATAATTTATTATCCGGCGAACCTTCAATTTTAGTTTCTTTCACCGGGTCTTTCGGATCGGCTGTTACTGTAAAATTTTGCTCCCCTTTATTAATAACAATTTGAAAATATTCATTATTCGGTGGCATTACTACTAAATAAACACCGCCCGGTAATTCTTCCTTACCTTCAAATACAAAAAAACCCTGCGCATTTACCTCAGCAGTATCCTTCAAGTAAGGCTTATCGCCAAAATGATAGCCCAAAAACAGTTGCTTCTCGGTATATCCTTTTAATTTAATTTTAATAGAATAGCCGCCATTGGCAAACGCCGCCAGCGACAATGCCAGCAGCACTCCCAGGAAAGTAAACCTTTTCATATTCATAAAGTAGGCTGAAGGTTTATAATGATTTAATAATATTTTTTGACGAGCATTATAACGCAAACCTACTATACAAAGTGTGAAATCAGGGTGAAATGTGAGCCTGTTAACGTTTTATTAAATTTCAGCCAAATATTCGTGTACAAACTTAATCGCCATTGCGCCCTCTCCCACTGCCGATGCAATGCGATTCATCGCACCAAAACGCACATCGCCCGCCGCAAAGACGCCCGGCACGCAGGTCTCCAACAAATATGGCTCACGTCCCAATTTCCATACCCGTTTGAAATCTTCTTTCAGAATTAAATCACGACCAGTTATAATATAATCTTTATTATCACGAATAATTTTACCCCCCAACCATTCCGTAATAGGTTTGGCACCAATAAAAATAAACAGTGCATCCGCCTCCACGGAAGCACGCGATTTTTCGGCTACATTTTCCAATACCAACCGCTGTAAATGCCCATTGCCACAGGCTTCTATTACTTCATGGTTACCAAGTACTTCAATATTAGAGATACCTTTAATCTGATCTATCAGATACGAAGACATTGTAGAAGTTAAATCTTCTTTGCGAATCAGAATGGTCACTTTTTTAGCATATTTAGACAAATATACCGCACCCTGACCAGCGGAGTTTCCGCCGCCTACCACATAAACCTGCCGATCTTTACAGCCATTGGCTTCGGTCATTGCCGCTCCATAATAAACCCCAGCCCCTGTAAAGTTGTCCACGCCAATCGCCGGTAAACGCCGATAATCGACACCGGTAGTAATGACAATACTTTTGGTATTAATGGAGGAGCCATCGCCTAAATAGACCGTTTTATAAATGCCATTATTTTGAATATCCGTCACCTCCTGTGGCGCCAGAAATTCCACGCCAAAGCGCTTTGCCTGGGTGATGGCACGATGCGATAATTCTGCCCCGCTTAATCCTGCTGGAAAACCCAAATAATTTTCAATTCTTGAACTCGTACCAGCCTGCCCACCCGGTGCTCGTTTTTCGATCAACAAAGTTTTTAATCCTTCCGAACCGCCATACACCGCAGCCGCCAAGCCCGCCGGACCTGCGCCAATGATAACGACATCGTACAAATCAAACTTTGCATTTGCATTCAAACCGATTTTTTCTGCCAAGTGAAGGGCATCAGGTTGTACTAAATAGGTGCCATCTTCAAAAATTGCGACCGGTAAATCTTTTCTTTCAAGCTCGTATAAATCTAATAAACCTTGCGCTTTTGGATTCATTTCAATATCGAGCCACTGATAAGGACGTAGGTTGCCTGCCAGAAAATCCTTAATCTCGTGGGATTTGGGAGAATATTGATACCCTATCACTTTAATACCTTGGAATTCAGGCACATAACTTTGTTCCCAGGCATTCAGCAAATCACGTAATACCGGATATAATTTCTCCGCAGGTGGATCCCAGGGTTTAATTAAATAATAATCCAACTGCACATCATTAATAGCTTTGATCGCAGCATCGGTATCAGAATAAGCCGTCAGCAATACCCGTTTTGCTTCAGGAAAAATGAGTTTGGCACGTTCTAAAAAATCTACACCTTCCATCTGCGGCATACGCTGATCGGATAGGAAAAGTGCCACAACTTCCCCCTTTTTCTTTAATTCCGGCAAACTTTCCAAAGCTTCATTCGCCGAATCAGTGCTTATAATGCGATAGTCCTCACGGAATTCCGCCCGTAAGTCATTCTTCAGGGAGCGCAGCACTTGTGGATCATCATCCACCGAAAGTATAATTGGTTTTCTTTTATCTTCTGCCATTTTTCATTAAGCGTTGATGAATCAATGAGTTTAATGATTTGTATTGGGCTGCGCTAAAGGCAAACAGATGGTAAAAGTTGTTTTACCGTGTTGAGATTCTACGTGAATATTGCCTTTATGCCGATCTATTATTTTCATCACAATGTCCAAGCCCATACCCGTACCTTGCCCAAGTGGCTTGGTAGTAAAGAATGGATCAAAAATACGGCTTATATTTTCTTCAGAAATTCCGACTCCAGTGTCGGTTATATCAATTCTGGCATAGCGATGATCATCACAAGTCTCAATGGTCAATGTTCCTTTGCTGTCCATCGCATCGATCGCATTATCAATAATGTTCGTCCACACTTGATTCAGTTCGCCCGGATTTGCCATGATGGTCGGCACATCCAGACTAAATTTTTTGACAATTTGAATGTCTTTCTTTAAAATCTTATGCTTCAACATTGTCAGCGTATTTTTTAATCCCTCATGGATGTTAGTCGGCACCATAGCCCCCCCTCGATCCATATGGGTGTATGATTTGATCGCCTGAATGAGCGTTGCAATGCGCTGGGCAGATTCTTTCATTTCTACCAATAAACGCTCCATCGTCAAGGTACTTTCTATCCACCAAAGGATTGAATCCAGATGTTGTCCATTTACAATGCCTGCAATTTCTTCTACATCTTCCTGTTCAAATCCAAAATCAACCAGCGTATCGGCGATTTCTTCACCATATTTAACACCCTGATCTTCAAGATAATCGGTTATATCATCTTTCCGGGCTTCCCGTTCCAACAAGGATAATTCGATCCCGCCGACATTTTGCATCTTCTCAAAAAGAATCGCATTCACCTGGTCGGTTTGCTCCGGGGTAACCCGCATCGTCATTATTGCTTTGAAGCGCTCCGGTGTTTGATGTTGTCGTTTGTGCAATTCATCGGCGTTTCGCACCATTGCTGCTGCCGGATTGTTCAATTCGTGCGCCAACCCTGCCGATAATTTACCCAACGAAATCAGCTTTTCATTTTGCAAACGCAACTGCGTAAAATCACGCACGCGGTCGGTCATTACTGCCACCAGCGATTGTGTAAGCTCAAAACTCTGATTGACCATCTCGGTAAAACAGTCGCGATGTAGTTCTAATACTTTACAGTCCTCAATCACGCGTCCGTAAGCCTTGGCTTCCTTCATGCGTGAAAAAGGCAAAATGCCGGTAACGTCCCCGGCTTCCCAGGTACCCGAAGGGCGCATTTCTCCATTTTGTTCAAATTCAATGGAGCATACGCCTTCTACGATCACTAGCATATAATCTGAGGGATTTCCAGGACGAAACATAAATTCATCTTCCTCATAATAAGTATAACGGGAATTTTCGATGAGCCATTGCAAGGCGCTCTCAGCAATGCTTTGGAAAACCTCGAATTCTTGTAAACGTTTGAGCAAGTCTGGTGTTTTCTCGATCAGCTTCATTTGCAGTAAAAAATGATACTTTAGATATACACAAAATGATGCACAAGAGTTTACTATATATTATTAGTGCAGGTAGGAATAACAATGAGGTTATAATTTTTAATATCTATATAACATTAAAATATATAGCAATATAAAATACCCGGAGCAGCGCGGATTTGCAAACTACTCCGGGCGTTTTAATTCAATTTAGAAATTATTCTATCGAATTAGTATTGGATAAAAGTCATTCTAAAACTTTATCCAGAAATCTATTTTTTATACCTCAACTCAGCAATACAAATTCGTCTGCGACAATCTCGGGAATAGAACGAGTTACGCCTTCTTTATCTTCGTACGTACGATACGTTAATTTACCATGTACGACCACTTCTTTACCTTTTTTCAGCAAGTTTCGCATCATTTCAGCCGTTTTGCCCCAAGCAACAATCGTATGCCATTGGGTGGAGGTCACTTTATCGCCTTTTTGATTGCGATACGTTTCATTCGTTGCCAAAGAAAAACGTGCCACCGATTTACCACTTTGTAATTGCTTGATTTCCGGGTCTTTACCTAAATTTCCGATTAGCGTAATGCTGTTTTTAATGCTATTCATGATTCGATTTTTAAGATCAGAAGCCAGATGAGGTCAGACTGCTGAGGTTTAATTAATAATAAATTTACTTCCGTTATAACCCCAACGGAAGAGGGCTTTCTTACTTGCTGTAAATCAATTTAGTAGCATAAATTCGTTTACCACGATTTCTGATAAATAACGCGTATTGCCTTCCTTATCTTCAAAAGTACGGTGCGTGAGTCGCCCTTCAATAGCCACTTCTTTTCCTTTTTGAAACATCACTTGCATCATTTCAGCCAGCTTACCCCAGCCGATGAGATAATGCCATTGCACATCCACGACTTTTTCGCCTTTTTGATTCTGATACACTTCTTTGGTAGCAATTGAAACCCGCGCCAGCGAGTTGCCATTTTCTAATTGTTTAAACTCTGCATCTTTGCCCAGATGCCCAATGAGTTGCACCCGATTTCTCAGATTATTCATGACACATTTTCAATTTGGTTAGCAAATCAATTTTTCTGATGGCACAAAGATGTGGCG
>JBKBWT010000231.1:8603-9951 GCA_046314415.1 Saprospiraceae bacterium | reverse complement strand
CATTTTTTTCTGCCTGATGGCTTAGCGCTGGAAAAACGAATGATTTATCCAACAGCAGAAAAACTTTGGACTTTGCAATCCATCGAAATCGGTAATATACCTGATGCAATATTTGATCTAAAAAACTGAGCAATAGCATTAGCTTTCAAAATATAAATGCGCATTATGTAGCGCCGAAACACCAACGGTGCTTTAAACCGGCTCGGTGTGATCGTTATTCATTTTTAAAATCTTTAAAATCATGAAACCACTGGAATTGGTCAAAATGGAGAATTTGCAGGGGGGTAATTTTCCGTATCAAACCACCTACTGCGCTATTACACTGGCGTTAATTGTGACTGCCCCGACTTTAGTAGAATTTATTACTTTGGTTAATGATTATGGTACTTTTTGTACGGATTAATTTTTCATAAAGCAGCGGCTTTATCCTTCATCCTTTTGGTTAATAACAGGCTGCTACTATTCACAAAATCAGCATTATGAAAGGGCATATCCGATCATCTATTTTAACTATTTGGCTCTTAATTTTTATGAGTTATCTCTGGGCACAAAACGAAGGTATTTTTCACTATGAGATAGAAACTTTCTTTCCCGGGAGTAAAGTCAGTATGAGTGTCCAGCAGGGTATGATTTTATTTAACCCTCATTTCTCACGCGTAGAACAGAGGGAAAATAACCGTACCATTGGAATCATCGATAATAAACGGCAAGAAGGTTATAGCTATCTACAAGATTTAAGCGTAATGGTAATTTTTAAACCCCTCGAAAACCTGACCATTTTGTATCCGGGTGAAACCAAACAAATATTAGGTTACAATTGCCGCAAGGGCATCGCCACCGGTGAAGGGTTTACCACTGAATTTTATGTAACCGACGAAATTAAAGCGACCTGTACTCCAACTGCCCTCTTGGGATGGGTGGAAGGTTTTGTATTGGAATACAAATCGCCAAGCGTGCATTTTCGCCCACTTAACCTGGCGTTAGAACCAATTGATCCAACCCTTTTTTATGTGCCTGCGCTACGCGTGACCACTAAAGAAGAAGTAGTCGAAATGATGAAAGGTCGTAAACGATAACTTGCTGGTAACTGATAGAAAGATAGTACCCATAGACTCCCCACCTGGTGTGAGTCAGTGATTATATTCCGCCAGGCTAGCCTGGCGCTTTTTCTGAATGCCCAAAAACAAGGAGCACCTTGTAGGTAAAGATATTTCACGCGTGTAAATAGCGCCGAAACACCGACGGCGCTCTAAACTGGCTCGGTGTGACCGTTATTCATTTTTAAAATCTTTAAATTATGAAACAATTGGAATTGTTTCAAATGGAGGAATTGCAGGGGGGCGCATGC
>JBKBWT010000231.1:0-8593 GCA_046314415.1 Saprospiraceae bacterium | reverse complement strand
CTAGCTATGGGTAGTGGATTTATTACTGGTTTCGGATTAGGAGCATCTTTAGGGTGTCTAACAACTAATTAAAACTTAATTTACTAAAGGCAGTGATTTAGTTTAAATAATCACTGCCATAAACTCAAAAGTCATGGATAAAAAAAGGATATTGATAATTAGCATTTCACTAATTGGTATTTGTTTGGGCTACTTAATTACAGACTTTGTAAATAATCCAAAAGATTTTCAACTAAAGAGTAATATGGGACTTTTGTTTATAATTACAGGCTTATTCCTGTTTATATTAAGCCATTTAATTGTAAAAGAAAAAAAAAGCACCTAGTATTAATAATGACCAGAATAAATTTACTTCTGGCTGTAAGTGAGTATGACCCTCCTTCTCCTTTGCCTGCCAGAGACAGGCAAAGGAATTTTATACCTGTCTTCAGCATCACACGCAAGCTACGCCAGCAGACGAAACAGTAAGGAGGAATTAAAAAAAGCTATGAAACAACAAAAAAAAGAATTTTAAAACGAAACACCAACGGCTGGAGCTTTAGCCAGCTTCGAAACAGCTGCAAGTGCTGGTTGTTTTTAATTTTTTAAATTAAATTATCTTTAAATATGAAATTACTAACAGAAAATAGATTGGAAACTTTGTCTGGTGGAATCACCCCAGCCGGATGTTACGCGCTAGGAGTTACCTATGTATTAGGGATACCCTTAACGGGATGGCTTCCCTTGACAAAGTCTTGGAAAGAATGTTGGAATGGATAATTCTTAAAAAGCGACCAACTCTGAGATTGGAGTTGGTCGCCCTCAAAATTTAATTTTTATGAAAAAAATGATTTTGGTTTTCGTGGGAGTTATTTGTTTAGCTTTTGTAGTTATCAATTCACTCACAAAATTCGCTTCTCCCAAAGTATCAAGTTCAATAGTGGCTATTTACGTTGTTCTTCTTATTATTTATCTTTTTACTGAAAACCGTCGCTTAGAAAAAAACTCATAAAATGAATTGACAACAAGCACAAATACATTATGCAATAAATTTTTAAGTACTTCTTCCCTCAAGGGACAATCCGCCTGTGCATGGGAACTCTTTAGGAGCAGGGTACGCGAAAGCAATCACATTTTAATAATATTCGTGCATGATGTATTACATTTCAAATACTTTAATTATGAATATTTATAAATTAGTAGGTGGAATTTTTATTTTTTTAATTGGCATGTACTTTTTATTAGAAAAGATTAGCCAAGGAGCACAAAAAAATTACGGCGCGATAATACTTTTTGCAATAATTACTAGTATTGGTATTTTTCAAATTATTAAAGCTCGTAAACCAATCTAGGGTGATTTAGTGTAAGTTAAAAGTCAATCAATGCAAAAGAAAATCCTTCTCCTTTGCCTGTCCCTGGCAGGCATGGGAACTTTATACCTTGCCTTCAGCATTCCGCGCAAGCTACGCGAGCAGGCGCAGCAGCAGGAGCGGGTGCAGGCGCTACCGGCTTTCCAGTTTGGTACGCTGAATAATACATTTTTTTCTAATGACAATTTAAAATCAAATCAATCTGCTTTAGTCATCTACTTCAACCCCGACTGCGAACACTGCCAGTACGAAGCCCGCGCCATTCGAGATAGCCTGCACCGCTTCGCTGCTGTGAATGTGCTGCTGGTGAGCGATGAGCCGATGGAGCGTTTACAACAATTTGCACAGGAGTATGATTTAGCCGACCAGCCTAATATCCACATATTGTATGATGAAAAGCGGCAGTTTAAAGCATTATTTGGTACGAGCATGGTGCCCTCCATTTTTATTTACAACCGGGAGCAGCAGTTGGTGAAGCATTTTAAAGGGGAGACAAAGATCGAGGCGATTTTGAAATATTTAGATCAAGAGATCGAGTAATAGAAAACTTACAGCTTAAGTTTTACTATATGTCCTGTTTCAAATTATTTTTAGTCTTAATCATCGGGATAAGCACTGGAAGCTTATTTTCTCAAACTTACACGCTGAGCGGTAGTGTTGTGAATAGTGAATCTGCCCGCCCCATACCTTTTGCAACTTTATACTTAGTACAACAGGAAAAAGGCACTTATGCCAATGAAGAAGGTAAGTTTATAGTAACATTCGACGCTGCCCCCGATCAGCTCATTATAAGTGCAGTGGGGTATCAATCAGATACGATTATGGTGAATGCCGCTAACGTTGAGGATTTAACAATTGTCCTTAAACCAACGGATTATGTATTGGAAACAGTAGAAATAATAGGAGAGAGAAAGCAATTAAAAAGATTTGATTTAGGCTTCTGGAATAAAAAATATAAAGAAAAGCTTGATTGGTATTATTCTTATGGAGATCAAATGGCAGTATATATTCAAAATGAGGTAAATAAACAGGGTGTAATTGAAACCATAAATTTTAAAACAGAGAAATATGATTTATTTCAATCTGTCAATGAGCACAACATTGCTATTCGCATGAAATTATGGTCTTACGATCCTTACACCGAGCTTCCGGGAAAAAGTTTATTAAAAGAAGATGTAATAGTACATATTGATAAAGTAAAGAATACTAATTATTCAATCAATATTTTAGCCCAAAATATTGAATTTCCGCTCGAAGGATTATTTGTTGGAATTGAATTTTTAGGAGATCCCAGTAAAGACCCTTATTTGCAGTTCCGTGTAGGACCAGGTATTTCATTTGTCTTAGCACCCAAACCGACAGTATCCTATTACAATAAATTTGGATATAGGGATTGGATAGATGTTTCAAAAAAATATAAAAGGCTGGAAATGCCCAAAATTGGACTTACGCTGATTCAGTATTAATTTTTGTATTCAAATGTAAAGTAATGAATGCTAATTTAAAAAGACACCACACCCGCCAGCACGACCAACGCGACTGCGGCGTTGCCTGCCTGCGCTCGGTGCTGCGCTATCATGGCAGTGATGCTTCGGTGGAGCGGCTGCGCGAGATGAGCGGCACGACTCGTGAAGGCACGACGATGCTGGGTTTGCTGCAAGCTGCGCAAAAACTAGGCTTGGAAGCGACCGGCTACGAAGCGGACCTCGACAGCCTGCGCGCGTGTACGGATCTGTGTGTGCTGCACATTGTGAAAGAAGGGAAATTGCAACATTATATCGTTTTTTACAAATATGATATCCGAAGTAATACTTTTTACATTGGCGATCCGGCGGAACCGAACATTCAGCAATGGACGGCGGAACAACTCGAAGCGGTCTGGCAATCCAAAAGCTTGCTATTATTCAAACCCACTGCTAAATTCCAACAAACCGCTGCCAATAAAAATCGCCGCTGGTATTGGATCAAAACTTTGATACAGGAAGACCTGAATACGCTGGGCGTGGCGCTGGCAATTGGTATTGCGGTGGCGGCGCTGGGGTTGGCGACGGCGATTTTCTCCCAACAATTGATTGATAAAATTCTACCGGCGAAAGATACCTTGCGGTTGTTTAGTGGTGTGGCGTTGCTCTTGTTTTTGCTGCTGGCTAGAAGCGGATTCAGCTATTTGCGACAATTATTATTGCTGCGGCAAAGCCGGGATTTTAATAGTCGCATTATTGATTATTTCTACACTTCGCTCTTGTTTTTACCCAAATCGTTTTTTGACAATCGCAAAACCGGCGACCTGGTGGCACGCATGAACGACACGCAACGCATTCAGCGCACTATCTCCCGGCTGGTCGGCAATGTAATGATCGATATGCTGATTATTGTGATTGCAGCGGGCGCAATTTTTACCTACGATTGGCAAATTGGCTTAGTAACATTGGTCTGGATTCCCGTTTTTGCTGGGGTGGTGTATGCCTTTCACGCAAAAATTCTCGCCGGACAGCAGGCAGTGATGAACGCCTACGCGCTCAACGAAAGCAACTACATTGACACGATGCAAGGCATTGGCGATATCAAAGTAACTAATAAACAAAGCGTTTTTGCCCGATTGACCAAAACCGTCTATGGCTTTTTCCAGCAAACGATGCTTGATCTGGGGAAAGTGAGTATTCGGTTTAACCTGGTGACGGAAGTAGTCGGTGCGATATTTGTGGTCAGCGTCATCACCTGGAGCGCGGTGAATGTATTGAACGATAGCCTGAGTACAGGCGGTATGATTGCCATTTTACAAATGGTGAGTACCGTGATGGCATCGGTCGGAGCGCTGGCAATGACGCATATTCAACTCCAGGAAGCAAAGGTCGCTTTTGACCGGATGTACGAATTCACTTCTGCCGAAAGCGAATACGACGAAGAATCCGAACAACCCAAAGCCCAAATTCAAGATTTCACCGAATTAAAAGTACAAAACCTGGCGTTCCGTTTCCCCGGGCGCAAGCGATTGTTGCATGATGTCTCTTTTGAAGTCAAAAAAGGCGAATGGATTGCCATCCTCGGCGAAAGCGGCTGCGGTAAGAGTACTTTATTACAAGTATTGCAAAAATTCTATACCGCGGAAGCCGGTAAAATCAAAGTCAACGGCATTGATCTGGATTTGGTGGGTTTCAATAACTGGCGCGGCTTGCTCGGCGTCGTGCCGCAACAGGTCAAGCTTTTCACCGGTACTTTGCTGGATAATATTTTGCTGGGGGAAACCATCGAAAACCCGGAAGCCGTGGCAACTTTCTTCCAATATTATGGTTTCGACCGCTATTTCAGTCAACTGCCACAAGGTTATGCCACGATCCTAGGCGAAGGCGGCATCAATTTGTCCGGTGGGCAGCAGCAAATCGTGGCGCTCGCCCGCGCCTTATACCGCAAACCCCAACTGCTATTACTCGATGAACCCACCTCTGCACTCGACCGCAATACCGAAGCGTTTGTTTTAAATTTACTACAACAGCTCAAGCCCGACACCGCCATTCTCGTCACTACGCACCGCCTCAAAACCGCCCGCTGCGCCGACCGCATTTATTTAATTGAAAACGGTAGCACCCATTTGCACGGCAATCATCAGGAATTATTGCTGACGGAAAATTTGTATTCGCAGGCGTGGAACGATTTTTATCAAGTGTGAAAGGTGAAATTTTGAAATGAGAAACAGGCAAAAATAGAATTACCCCCCTATGTCAGGTATAATTCAACTGTACATGAAACATAGTTAGAGGGTAGTCAAGGGTAAATGTAACATTATTATAATACGTCCTCTGCATACCGGAGCCAGCGCCATGCTCACACAGCTACTATTTGCTTAGGGCTTTAATACCATTTTTCATCCAGCGACTCGAGGACAAACTCCCAAAGCATTTCATAGGGGACGATTTCGATTTCGGCACTTTGCTCTGCAATATTGATAGGCTTCTCCCTAAGCTTTTCCCAATATTTTTCTGCCTTTCGGATAGTTGCTTTTTTGTTAAAGCTACTCTCTGCCATCACTAACAACATACGAATAAAACAGCTACTGCGGAAAGTATCATCATTTCGTAAATAACGTTGAGTATATGCTTTTAAAGACTCTATTCTATCTATGATAACATCATACCTTTTTTGTTGAAGTAAAAATAGTATTTGTAATATGAGGATAGATACATTTGCACCTCGTTTATCTTTTTTATAAAGAGGTACTTCGTTGATAAATTTTCCAAGGCGAAATTTTTTAACAGGGTTATTTTCATCAGGTGATATTTTGCCTATTGAAATAAGATAGTATAAGTAAGCTTCATGGATATGCCACTGTTCATTAGTTTGTTCATTTTGGTTTTTCAGCTTTGGATGATCTATAGCCTTTTTACCAATTTCATATGCTTCTTGAAAGTTCCCAGAATAGAATGCCAGAATCATATGGTAGTTAAGTGCCAAAAACCAGTTGTGGATACCCTCTTTCACAACCTCCAAGCATTTAGGAATGTAATTACGTGCTTCGGAATATCTTTCTAATTGTATAAGACAAACTACAGCACGAATGAAGAAAGAAAAAAGCACAGCATTTGGAACTATTTGTTGTTTGTCTAAAAAATAAGCTAATGCTTCTTGGCAAACAGGTAACATATTTCTGTAATCTCCAGCTACTTCATAACGTAGAGCTCTTATAGCATAAGCCATATAATTAAAACGGTAAGAATGAATACTTTTTGATAATTCAAACAACTCTTCTGAATATTCTTGAGCTTTTGCCGCGAACTCTGGTTTTGCTGCATTAGTGTTAATAAAATCTACTCTTAAGTCATTTAAATACTGTTCAGCTTTTAGCTCAGCCATTAAAATATTGGTCTGCTCTTGTAATATCAAGTTAATTCTTTCATACTTATCCTTTGCACTACGCATAGTTCCATAATGCATCCTTAATTCTTTTGCCATTAAAAAAGCTACGTCTGTTATGTCAAATTGCAATGCTATTTCAAGCGTTTTTTCTGCTAAAGGTGTAGCAGCTGAGCGTGCACTGCGTCCTATTAAAATTCGTGTAGCAGCTGCCATTTTATAACAGTTATAATATGCCCGCGTGTAATCATTGAAATTACTTTGATTTAAATCAATAAAAAACAAAGTATTAACAAGCCGCTCCTGCAATCTTGTCTTTAACTTGCGATACGCCGCATGGTCGGGGGCGCTTTGGTAAAAGCATTGGGCGGCTACCTCATCGCTTTGGACCTGACCGCTGGCAAGCGCCTCATAAAACGCTTCAAATTTGGTGGACTTGCTGTCGGGGTTACCAATCACCTGAATGTGCTTTACCTTGTTTTTGGCTACGACTTCCGCCAATGCCTGTAATGCTTCAAAACTCGCCATGTCTGAATATTTTTTAGCTGTAAATGATTAATCAATTAATAATCAACTTATTATTAATACTCGAATAGAAAATCTTTCTAAAATCCCTGTCCAAAATATGGAAAAACTGTTTAGGAAGCAAATTGGCAGGCAGCTACCTTTGTGCACACGGCGCCGGGCGAATGAAGCGAAAGCGCCGATCCTACGAAAGTAGCTGCGTTGAGCGTGGCAGATTTTTTTACAAGTTGGTGGGTCGAGGGGAAGGCAGCAAGGTCTTTCCCTTTTGATTTTCAGTTGTCAACCAGGAAACTAAATGAATGCAGCGCAATGCCATTGCGGCAGGCGACCGTTCTTCCCTTCTCATAGGAATGTCAGAGTAGGCGCCATGCTCACACAGCTACTACTTGCTCAGGGCTTTAATGCCATTTGTCATCCAGCGACTCGAGGACAAATTCCCAAAGCATTTCGTAGGGGACGATTTCGATTTCGGCATTTTGATTAGCAGCACTCATGGGCACTTCTAAGAGTTTATTCCAGTATTTTTCTGCTTTTCTTAATACCGCTTTTTTATGGAAACTACAATCTGGCAAGGTTAGTAACATATGAATAAAACAATTACTTCGATAGGTATCGTCTTGTCTCAAGTAACGTTGCATGTAAGTCTTCAACGATTCTGTACGATCAATGATCTCACCATATTTTTGCTGTTGTAACAAAAAAAGAATTTGTAACACTAAAATAGAAATATTAGCCCCTCTTTTGTCTTTGGAATAAACAGGTACATCATTAAGAAAACGAGTAAGTCTAAACTTTTTTAAAGAATTATTATCTATAATTTTGAGCTTTTTAGTAAAAAAGAAAAAATATATAAACGCCTCTAAGATATACCAGCGTTCTCTCATACTAGGAGGTTGCTTTTCAAAATTAGCATTACAGGCAGCTTTAGTGTAATATTGATAAGCCTCTTGAAAATTTTCAGAATGGAATGCCGAGATTATCGCATAATCAAGAGTCAAAAACCAATTTAGAGTTCCTTCACGAGAAAATTGAAAACATTTCTGAACTGCGAGCTTTGTTGCTTTAAAATTACCTAAATAAACTTGGTAAGCCAGCATTTTTATCGCAAACATAAATATGTTATTAATTGGGACTTTACTCTCAATTGGTTCAAAGTAAGATAAAGCCTTATTACAAATTTCCAACGTACTCTTGTAATCATTCACTACTTCGTAACGGAGGGTAAGAATTAAATAAGCAATAAAATTAAAGCGTGGTGAAGCAATCGTTTCAAATAAGGTTTCCATGTTTTTTGCATATTCTTCCACTTTATTTTTTATCTCTGGTTTTGTTGCTTTAGAAGATACAAAATAACTCATAATATCAGCATAACATTGTTCAGCTTTTATCTCTGCCTCCATTATTGGTAAGAACTTATTTAAAAGTTCATTTATACGTTCTAGTTTTTTTCTTTCTCCCGTGATAGTTCCGTAAATAATTTCTAAATCTCTGGCGAGAGAGATAATAAGATCAACAAACTCAAATTCAACTGCTATTTTTAAAGCTTCTTCTGCAATAGGCACAGCTGCCTGTCTAGCATTTAATCCAAGTAGTATCTTAGTTGCAGCAACTTGTTTAGAACATATAATATAAGCTCTACTATACTCATTGAACCCTTGTTGATTTACATCAACAAAAAACAAGGTATTGATAAGTCTAGTTTTTAGCTTTTTTTTTAATCGGCTTGCATAAAATTGGGCATTTTCGCTGTAAGGAAAAAATGTAGAAATAATATCCTCGTCAGTATTTACTTTTCCCAACGATATGTCATTATATAACTGTTGAACTTGTGAATAGCCTCTCTTAGAACTACCGATTAAATTTATTTGCTT
>JBKBWT010000230.1:0-9972 GCA_046314415.1 Saprospiraceae bacterium | reverse complement strand
GAATCTGTTTAAAATTAAAGAAAAAGAATAATATGAAAGAAAAGTGATGTTGTAAATTTACAAGAGGAAAAAGAAAATTTGTAAAACACAACATCACTGAAATGCTGGATGCAAAGCTACTGCTAAAAGAGGTAATCCCCTATTTATCAGGGGGTAAAGTTGGCAAACAAAGAGAAATAGATATACTGGAAATTGTACAAGCCATTTTTTATCGCTTAAAAACGGGTTGTCAGTGGCGAGAACTGCCCGTTAAGGCATTTATCAGCCGCGGTGGCACCAAATGGACAGCGATCTACTATCACTACTATAAGTGGTGCAAGGATGAGTCCTGGCAGCGGGCTTGGGTAAATATCTTGAGCAAATACAAGGCTTATCTGGATATGTCGTGTGTGAATTTGGATGGGTCGCAGACGCGTGCCTACCAGGGTGGGGAAGCGGTGGGGTACCAGGGTCGAAAGAAGTACCAGTCCACTAATATGTTGTTTATGATTGATAATCAGGGCATTATTTTGTTTTGCAGTCATCCGGTGAGTGGAGCACACCATGACTTGTATGACATTGAAAAGCAATTTGAGCAAATTGTAGAAATGGCACAGCAAGCGGGTGTTGAGCTGAGTTATTTGTTTATGAACGCCGATGCAGGCTTTGATGATGCGGCTTTCAGGCGATTGTTGGAAGAAAAGGACATTCAAGCCAATATTGCCTTTAATCCCCGAAAAGCAGGTATTACCGATCGCGATGAGTATTTTGATGAAGCATTGTACCAACGGCGCGCTTTTGCAGAGCATGCTTTTGCTTGGATGGATGGATTTAAGGGATTACTCATTCGATATGAAACCTTAGCTTCCACTTGGTTAGCCATGAATTTGATGGGTATGATCCATCTATTTTTGCGCAAAATTAGTAAACATATTACTTAATTTTTTTAATTTTAAACACATTCATTATTTGTTATACCTGCTTGTATCTTCCCAGACAATTGACACAAAACCATTATTAGTACTACACAAACGATTGTTACACGTACTTTAGGGCTTGTCTGTTAGTTTTCTAACATTCAATCACAAATCCTAATTATCATGAATGAGGATCTGATACTCCTGGTTATTCTGGCGGTAGGTACAATGGTTTTGAACAAGGAACTTATTTGGTCAGAATGGTCGGTATTAACCCGTAAAAAAGACAGAACCAAGAAAATGCCACTACCGCAAAAGCGATAGTGGCACCAAAACTATGAGAGCTGCTATTGATTAGCGTTCCATTATACTTTCTTTTACTGGCAGCGCCACTTTGTCAACAACGTGGATAACACCATTGGATCCTTTGAGGTCGGCAGTGGTTATTCTAGCCTTTGCGCCTCTGGTATCTTCCAGTACAAAGTCGTTGCCGCGCATCGTGATGGTCAATTTTTCACCTTGCACGGTGGTCAGTTGGGCGCTACCATTGCCTGCCCGTACTGCCTCGGCAAGTGCCTGAGCGTCATAATTGCCACGTACCACATGATATTGCAAAATAGTCTTTAAATTTGCCTGATTTTCTGGCAATAACACGGCACTAGCCTTGCGCTGTACTTCGGGTCGGTTATCACGTGCTCCTGGAGTAGTGTCACGTCCCATTCGGGCAGCATTCGTATTATCATTATAGGTACGATCTTGTGTTGTGCGGTTTTGCATCATAGAAGTATCTTGGTACGTGCGATTCTCCCGATTTTGATTCATGGTGCTGGTATCACCATAAGTACGAGTTGGCATATTCCGATCACGGTTTTGCATCGTGGTAGCCGTATCGCCGTAGGTACGATTCTGCATGGTCGTGGCAGTGTCCCGATTTTGGTTCATATCTCGGTTCTGCATGGTAGAACTGGTATCCTGGTAAGTGCGATTCTGCATGTTCGTAGCAGTATCTCCATAAGTACGATTCATATCTCGGTTTTGCATGGTGGAGCTGGTGTCATCGTAAGTGCGGTTCTGCGTATCCATGGTACGGTTCTGCGTCGTAGAATCTAAATCCATTTGATTCCGATTTTCCTCATCCCAATCCAGATCATCTGCCAGTTTTGCAAAGGCAGCATCCGTAGGGGCAAAAATGGTAAAAGGTCCGGCACCTTGCAGGGTTTCACTTAATCCTACCGTATTCACTGCCTCAATAAGGGTATTATGTTCAGGTGAACTGGCGGCAATTTCTACGACGGTACGTTGGGTAGAATTGGGTAGCGTGTTCGTAGTGGATACAGCCGCCTGTCGGGTTTGTGTACAAGCCCCTAACATCAGGAGCAAGGAGGGTGTTACTATCAACAGAAGCTTCTTCATTTGATTACTTTTTTGGTTACAGAATTTTAAAAACACGATACTTACGAACATTTACCCCCTCAGGTTTTTTCTATTGAAAATTTTTTCATAAACCTTTCTAAAATTCCCTTGTTCGCTATTCGGGATGGAATGGCGTTCACTAATTACGCTGATAGAGTGCATAGGCAGTTTGTGATTCTTTTTCACAAGCCCTTATTCCGATCACGTAATTGGAAAAAGCGCATGAGAGTAAAAGAAGAATATATAATCGGGCTGCTGGAGGAGCAGGATAAAGAAGCCATCTCTATATTATATGATCGCTACGCTGCCACATTATATGGTATTGTGTTGCGCATCGTTCGCCTGGAATCTTTGGCAGAAGATACTGTTCAGGAAACATTTGTAAAAGCCTGGCGACATCGAACCAGCTATAATGAATCCAAGGGTACTTTATTTACCTGGTTACTAAATATTGCCCGCAATACAGCTATTGACAAAACACGTTCGGCAGAATTCAGGCAGCGTGGCAAAATCCAAACCCTCGATTCCAGCGTATATAGTGGCGAAGGGCTGAGCATTGAGTTTAATCCTGATTGCATCGGGCTCGATAAATTTGTAAAAAAATTAGAAGAAAAATATCGTATAATTGTTGAACTCATTTTTTATCGGGGTTTTACCCAAAATGAAGTAACCGAACATTTGGATATTCCCTTAGGCACTGTCAAATCGCGTCTGCGCATTGCCTTGCGGGAGTTGAGAAAATACTTTGTAGAATACTCTGATATATCAGGATAAATATTTGATACTGAATTCTTTACAAAAGCATTCGTTTGAACGACCGGTAAAGATGGACAAAGAAGAATTCTTAGCATCGGGACTTATAGAGCAATATGCCCTGGGTTTGACTTCGGAGGAAGAAACCCGGCTGGTCGAGCATTTCAGAGATAATTATCCCGACATTCGGGCAAAGATGAATGCCTTACAGGAAGCAGTCGAACAATACGCGGCGCAATATGCGGTTTCTCCACCACGTCGCCTAAAAAAAAGAATTCTTTCAGAAATTCAGGCAGAAGAAGAAAATTCAGAATTGGAAGAAGAAGTCAATAGCCCTCCTTTCTGGAAACCCCTTCCTTCCACGCCTGCCACGGCAGATAACGATCCTACTCGTACTGCTCGAGGATTGCTAATTGGCTTAGTTGCGACCATGCTAATTGCAGTCGTATTTATTGGCATTTTATTAAGGCAACAACAACAATTACAAGCCGACAAAGAAATGTTGCTAGGGCAACTGGCAAATTATCGAACGCAAAATACCACGCTAGAAAAAGAACAGACGCTTTTTAAAAATATCTTTAATTTTCTTGAAAGCGGGGATGCCTACATAATTCACCTCTGGGGAAAAGGCGTGAGCAAAGACGCGCATGCCGTCGTATATTGGAATCCGAATACCCGAAAGTCTTACATCCGATTGTTGAAAATGCCGGCTTTACCTACTGGCAAACAATTTCAACTCTGGGCAGATGTGGACACCACTATGGTGAATGCTGGTTTGCTCGAAAGCCACACCGAAAAATTACAGACGGTCCAATTTATTGAATCCGCCGACTCGCTCAACATCACGATGGAACCGCTTGGCGGCAGTCCAGAACCCTCTGTTTATTTACAGGTAGCCCAAGGTCCATTAAAATAGGCGTACCCCTTGCTAACAAGATTTTTACTTGAAAGCAAAGCATTTCCGGTCTAAAAATTTATCAAAAAAAATTCTTCGGCTGCGCTATGAAAAACCACGAACATTTCTGATCTTAGCGGTGCCCTCATGAACAAAGTCCACTTTTAAGAGAGAGAATCATTATTCAACCAATCAAAACTGCACAGCCATGTTAGTTCTTTACATCGCGCTTGGCGCCTTCCTCGTGGGCGGAGGAGTCATTATGGCGTCCGATCTTTTGATCCAGCGCAACCGCAAACAAGCTTTGAGAAGATTTTAACTCGAGCTGCCCCCCAACCCCGCAACCAAACTGCGAACAACTCCCATCAGAACATAGCGTAGCAATACGATATCTCCAAACATTAACACTTCCGCTTTCCGGCGGATCCCGTGAATACATATTTTAATGATGTTTATACGTAATTGTATAACACCTAAAACTCATAAACCAAAAACTACAAGGTTACACTTACTTTAATAATGCTGCATCACAGTAGCTTGAGAGGCTATTGGTATGTTTTACTGAGTTATTTTGATGATTTGCTCAGGCTGTTTTGCTTTGAGCGACATGTTTCTTGTTCGTTTCTATTGTAACCACGGTAGGAAGAACACTTAGATTGTTTTGGTTCTAACAAAACGAAAAATCAATTTTTTTGTAAAACGGTGTTGGCTGTAGGAATTACTCCAGGCAGCCAACATTATTTTTACAAGTGGATAGGATATCTTGTATGATACGAAATTTGAAATGAGAAATGCATAGAAATAAAATAATTGGTAATCAGCATTTTGTACAATAATCAACTACCATTACCAATAGTTATTAATCCAGCTTCAGTACCTCCAGGAATGCTTTCTGTGGTACCTCTACCGAACCAATCTGACGCATTTTCTTTTTACCTTCTTTCTGCTTTTCCAGGAGTTTACGCTTTCGTGTAATATCACCACCGTAACATTTAGCAGTTACATCTTTACGTAAGGCAGAAATGGTTTCCCGTGCAATAATTTTTGCACCAATTGCTGCCTGAATTGCAATAACAAACTGCTGACGAGGTAATAAATCTTTCAATTTTACACAAATCTTACGCCCAAATGATTCGGCTTTACTGCGGTGTACCAGTGCCGTTAAAGCATCCACCGGCTCGCCATTCAAGCGAATATCCACTTTCACCAAATCCGAAGCCCGATAATCAATTGGCTGATAATCAAAGGAGGCATAACCGCGCGAAATCGACTTCAAGCGGTCGTAGAAATCAAATACAATTTCCGCCAGTGGCATTTCAAAGGTCATTTCCACGCGCTCCGGCGTCAGGTAAGATTGGCGTGTCATCAAGCCACGCTTTTCCATACACAACGTCATGATAGAGCCAATGTACTCCGGCTTCGTGATAATTTGTGCCTGAATGTACGGTTCTTCTACTTGCTCCAGCACGTTCGGGTCAGGTAAATCCGATGGCGTACGCACCATAAACTTACCATCGCGCTTGGTATAAGCATAATAGGATACGTTGGGCACGGTGGTAATAACATCCTGATTGAATTCACGCGCCAGTCGTTCCTGCACAATTTCCAGATGCAACATACCCAGGAAGCCACAGCGGAAGCCAAAACCCAATGCCACTGAGGTCTCCGGCTCGAACACCAACGAGGCATCGTTGAGTTGCAACTTTTCCAAACTATCGCGCAGGTCTTCAAAATCGTCATTGTCAATCGGGAAAATCCCGGCAAATACCATCGGCTTTACATCTTCAAAACCTTTAATCGGTTCCTCCGAAGGGCGGTGTACGTGAGTGATGGTATCCCCTACTTTGATTTCCTTGGATGTTTTGATGCCTGTTATGATATAGCCTACGTCTCCGGTCTGCAACTCTTCCCTGGCAATATAATCCAATTGCAAAATGCCTACTTCATTTGCTTCATAATCTTTTCCCGAATAGAAAAAGCGCACCTTATCGCCTTTGCGCAGCACGCCATTCATAATACGAACGTTGGCAATGACGCCCCGGAAGGAATTGAAAATGGAGTCAAAGATCAAGGCTTGCAGCGGTGCTTCGGGATCGCCCTTTGGTGCAGGAATACGCGCCACGATGGCTTCCAGCAAATCATACACGCCCTGACCTGTTTTGCCACTTGCCAGCAGAATGTCTTCTTTTTTGCAGCCAATCAAACCGATGATTTGGTCAGACACCTCATCAATCATCGCATTCTCCATGTCAATTTTATTCAACACGGGAATAATTTCCAAATCATGCTCAATCGCCAGATACAGGTTGGAAATCGTTTGTGCCTGAATGCCCTGCGTAGCATCCACCAGTAACAGTGCGCCCTCGCACGCCGCAATCGAACGCGATACTTCGTAAGAAAAGTCCACGTGCCCCGGCGTGTCGATCATGTTGAGGGTATATGCTTCACCATTTTTATGGTGATAATACATCTGTATAGCGTGACTTTTAATGGTAATGCCCCGTTCGCGCTCCAAATCCATACTGTCCAGCGTTTGCTCCTGCAAATTCCGTTTCGACACCGCATTGGTGTACTCCAGCAAACGGTCAGACAGCGTACTCTTTCCGTGATCAATATGCGCGATTACACAAAAATTCCGAATGTTTTTCATAGGGTGCAAATATACGTCTTTTTCTTATCCAAAGCGCAGCAAAGTTTTTCTAAAACTGCATTCCGGTGCGGCTTTAAAAGCCTGATAGAATTCTTCTTAACCAATGAAACCTTGATATAGTTCAGTAACGTAACCATTCCTGTTCAATAATCCTTTTGTCATTCCGGTGTCAGTTTTTATGACGCACAAGTGCGATAGAGGCGATTTTTAGCAAATTAATGACAAATTTTATCATTTCAGACAGCACTTTATGATATTGAATCGTTCTAACTGTGCATAATTATAAAATTTTTCTTGAAAAACTCTTCTTGAAACTCATTGTAGCGCTTTAGGCAAACACCACATTTTTATCGCCAATTAGTATTGAAGTATTGCAATTACCTGGAAATGCACCTCACGAGTGCCCTTTCTGGTACAGCTTTTTCGTCGTAAAACACAAGTCGGGACATTGAGATTACATTTTTAGTAAATTATTACTTGTTGTAATAGTTTACGCTAGAAGTATAATATTCTATTAAAAAATGTAATAAAAATCCATTGGGAGGAGCGCTTAGTTCGCTTTGCTCCCCTGAATAGGTCATTTTTTTCATAAAAATAGTTAACATGAAGCTTAAGTCACTTATTTTATTAATTGCCTTGGCGCTTGCCAGTTCTCTAATGGCACAGCGTACCATCACCGGCAGAATAGTGGACGATGAAAACAATCCACTCATCGGAGCCACTGTACTGGTCAAAGGCACTACCATCGGTACCATCACCGATTTTGAAGGAAATTACAGTATTGATGTAGCTGCAGATGCTACTACCCTGGTCTTCTCCTATACCGGCTACGAAACGCAGGAAATTGCGCTTGGCACTTCGGATGTAATCGACGTGACACTCCAAACAGGCGCACAAATGCTGTCGGAAGTGGTCGTAACCGGACAGGGCGTCGGCATTGAGCGCAGGCGACTCACCAGTACCGTTGACGTGATTACCGCCGATCAGATTCAAGCGGCGCCGGTAGTGCGCATTGATCAGATTTTGCAATCGCGTTTGCCAGGGGCTCAGGTACGCCTATCTTCGGGACAGCCCGGTACCGCTTCGCTGATCCGCAATAGAGGTCCCATTTCTGCCAATGCCTCGGCTACCCCGGTAATCCTTATTGATGGCGTACGCGTGGACAATTTGAATTCCAATCCACAATTGAACGTAGCAACGGGAGGAGCAGCCAGTTCGGCTATTTCCGATATTCCGGTAGAAAGCATTGAGCGGGTGGAATTTATTCGGGGTGGCGCTGCTACTACCCTATATGGCGCAGATGCTGCCAATGGAGTTTTACAAATTTTCACCAAAAAAGGAACGAAAGGAGCAGCTCGTTTTAACTTTGAAGCCTTGGCAGGTATTCTGAGTGGAGAAAGAACATTTTTGCATTTCCCGCAAACGGGGGATGTTTATTTTAAAGATGGTTTTGAGCAATCCTACCGGCTTGGCGTCGATGGCGGTAGTGATAAAGTAACGTATAATTTCTCCGGTAACTATTACCGCGATAATGGTACGAATAACCTCAACGAACAAAACCGGACCGGCTTTCGCTCTTCGCTCAATGCCATCGTAAGCCCTACCCTAACTTACACGGGTTCGGCAGCTTTTTCCAGCGCTTATTTTACCAGAGATCAGAACGCCAACTCCAGCTTCTCCCGCTTTGGGCAATTGGAGGCAGGGGCTTACGGTGATCTTGCGGAGGCGAGTGCTGGATTTTTGGACTCTTTAAATATCCAACTGAAACGCCAGGGGGAATTGACCGATATTACCGAATCGGTGCGGCGTTTCCAAACTTCCCACACGCTTCAGTATCTGCCGTTTAAAAATTTTAGTTCTCGCTTAACCTTTGGCTTGGATTCCCGCCGTTCCAAACAGCAAGATATTCAAACCAACGCTTATTTAATCCATATTGGTGCGGTGCCACCGGGTACCGACGACCAAGGCAGCATTACGTTGGCTACGCGCGACTTTTTGGCAGTCACCGCTGATCTTAGCTTGCAATACAAAATAGAGGCAGGTGATTTTTCTTTTATTACGGGTGCGGGTGGTCAGCTCATCCGGGAATCTGATGAACAATACGGCGTTGTAGCTACCGATGTAGCCGAAGGCTCCGAAACCATTAATAACGCTGCCGATGTAACGGTACAGGATTTCTTGCGCACCATTGCTTTTGGCGGCTTCTATTTTTCTGAAAATATTGGTTTTAAAAATAAGTTTTTCATAGATGCAGCTGCTCGTTTCGACGGCAACTCTGCATTTGGAGAAGACATCGGATTGGTGGATATTTATCGCATTGGGCTTACCTACACGCTAAGTGATGAGCCTTTCATGCAATCCATCGGCAACATCCTACCCCTGGTACGCCTCCGCGCCAACTTCGGGCAGGCTACCAACTTTCCCACTCCTTTCGCGCGCGACCGGGTATTCAATGTCAATCCTTACAATGGGCTTTCTTCCGTTACTTTTGGAAATCCGGGCAATTCCAATCTGCGCCCGGAACGAGTTGACTCTTACGAAGCGGGGGTTGATTTAGGTTTATTTAATGGCTTACTCAGCTTGCGTTTCACTTATTATGATAATACCACCCGCGATGCCATCTTCACGCCTCCAAGCGTACCCTCTTCAGGGCAGTTTGGGCAAGAAGCCAACGTAGGCGAAGTAAGCAATAAAGGAATTGAACTGGAAACCACCATCCGGCTTATTGATCGCAAAGACCTGTCATTGGCGATCAATGGTTCGCTCACCACCAATGAAAACCTGGTAGTCAGTTCAGGAGGCTCGCCAGAGTTTACTGTAGGCGGCTTTACTTTCCTGGGCACGTTTGTGAAAGAAGGATTACCACTCGGCTATCTGCGGGGCAGCCGTCCTACTTTCGATGCAGAAGGTAAAGTTATCAGCGTAGAAAGAAATGCCTTTCTGGGCACGACCAATCCCAAGGGATACGGTACGTTCGGTCTGACTTTCAACTGGAAACGCTTGAATTTCTTTACTTCCGCTGATTATCAATACGGCGCACAAGCCGCCGCATTGGATGACGTTCTGCGCTTCTTCAATGGCATTATTGATGAAGACCGTATTCCGGAGGCTGCACAAACGACCAACTTCACAGACTTAGCAGGCGTATGGATTGATGACACCGATTTTATAAAAGTGAGAAACATCGGCTTGTCCTACAATGTCAATGTGTCTGGCACCAGGTTGAGCCGATTAGAAGTTGGCTTGAATTTGCGCAACCCATTCGTATGGGGCAAATCTGGCTTCGACCCGGAAGTAACGGGTGCCGGTATTGGCGCACAGGATACTTTTACCAGCGGCGGTTTTGGCTATGGTACTGAATCGCA
>JBKBWT010000229.1:3759-10024 GCA_046314415.1 Saprospiraceae bacterium | reverse complement strand
GTCGCTCGCCATTGTCGATCCTCTTTTATAGCTTTATAATGTAGGCTCATGCTCCTTTTTTTACCCCAAATTTAATCAACTTTGATTTTCAACTATTTACATGGACGCAACTCTATTTATTAACCTTTTAACAAATTTGCTCATGATTACCTTACTTATGTTATTGACGGCCTACCAACAGCTAAGCTCCATCATCATTATTGATACAGTTGGTCCTTAGTATTACTATTCAAATTTAACTGTACGGTAGATGTTTTAAGGAATTCTCGAACTTCAGCAAGTCTCGCCTCCGGGGAGGCTTGCTGTTTTTACAATTTTTGGAGCGTTGATATTATAACGGCGAAAGCAATTTAAATGTAATATTCGATTTTGGGTAATTCTACTTGGCTTTGTTTGAGACGATGCCAGCGTGGACAGATAGTAGTTTATGGGTATCATTAAACGAAGGTTTGAGGTAGCCATGAATTACGATTTTCATCAGTAAGCGCCAACTTGCCCGAGCACCTCTCCTTTTTTTTGTGAAAAATATTTCGCAATAGGTTAAACAAAATTTGCTGCCTGCATAAATTTTCCACTTTCTCGATTTTTGTTAAAATGATGATTTTCAATTAATTAGGCTGTTTGAAGCCCGGAGTTTGTCAAAATTACGGGGGAACGAAACTCGGTATAACTGTCATTGTGCAGCGCTATTTCAAGCCTTATATTTGTACCATCAAAAATAGCTTTATAGTGGTAATCCAAATTGAGTTATGTAAATAGTTTTTGTGTCTATTTGTTTGGGTCTATTAGAAGCCTGATTCATTTTCTGACGAGAGATGAATCAGGCTTTTTTTTTGGCAGGAAGTAAATAAGAAAGGCGATAGTTTTCGCTACCGCCTCACGACCCGATAATAAGAAAAAGCACACAAATATCAAAGTAACACTAGAAATTACTACGTATGAACTTAGCCGGTATTCTTAGCTGTTCCACTCCTATAATTTGAATGTAATAGGTACCACTCGGTAGCTGCTCGGTGTGTGGTGTAATTGTTTGAATCAGTAATCCTATCACAAAAATACATTTTTTTACATACAGTGCAAGCCTTGCATCAAAAAAAAATTATAATCGAATAAAATTTTAAAATTGCCTTTATTTTTGTCATAAAATAAAATGTGCCGCACCGGCGGCGCAGCACATTCCATCGTTTGATGATACCTTTAGCGTCTTACTTTGCTAAAAAACTGCAATAAATCCTCTTTTAGATCAGCATAAATCCTTTCAAAGGTTTCCATTTCAGCTCTTTCTTCTTCTTCATCGGGATAATAGCGGAATTCGGCACCTACGGGGTCGGCGATTTCTTCCAGTGCCAGCGCACGTTCCTGCATTCTTACTTCATCACGAATTTTATGGATGTTATTGCGTTGGATAATGAGGCGATTACTGAAGCTTTCACAAAGGGCTAATACGTTATCGCCCTTATATTTTGCGGCAATTTGATCAATTTGATGTTGCAAAAATAAAATCTCATCTTCATAAAAAGACAGCCGGTTGAGCCATTCGAGATTATCGGCGTGTAATTCCTGAATCAGTTTTTTCGTTTCCATGGCGTTTCATCTTTTAGTTCGCTTGTAAATTACGGCGCTATGCTCGCCAGTACATTGATAAAAGTCATACGCTGAAATGATAATTTTTAATCGGCATTTTTTCGTCGGAAAGACGTGCTGAACATCTCCCTAACAAGATGCTTTCTATCGAAAAAACAGCATTTTATGGCGGCGAATGATTTTAAAGTGACCCATATGCGGGAGGAGCAAAAATTTCACACCTATATCAATGATGAAGAAGCGTACCTGCTGTATCGTCCGGTGGGAGCGACCATGCTGGAATATTATGAAGTGTATGTGCCCTTGCTGGAGCGTGGACAGGAGATCGGTACCAAACTGGTGGAAGAGGCGCTGCGCTATGCCCAGCAATATGATTACCGTGTGGTAGATACTTGCCCTTTTGTATCCGATTATATCGATGATAATCCGCGCTACGCCAATCTGCGCGTGGATGCCAAGCAGGAACGGGATCGGTATTATCAGGATTTACCTGATTAATGCAGGCATTTACCTGCGTTTTCCCTGCGGTAACCACGATTCCTTATATAACAACAATGCCGTAAGCGCCAGCAGCCAGTGCACCTGCTCAGGGCTTAAGTTTTCATTTACTTCCTTAAAATAAGGCGCGCCCCGATGATAATGAAAATTAGGAGAGTCAGGATAAATTTGCAGGTTTAATAGATCAAAAGCGAGCTGCCAATTGCTTTTTCCAGTGCGTTTGGGGTTGTAAGCCAGCATCTTAGCAATTGTTCTACCGTATAAGGTCACCGTGCCGTAGCGGATTTCACCTAATGTTACTTCCTCATTCGGATGTAATTTACAAGCCCATTTACCAATTGGCTGTTTATTTACATCATATAATAAGGCGTCTGCCAGCGGTAATGGTAATGCCTTGACATCCAATACAATACTGCCAATTTTTTCCTGATTGATAAAAACCTCCGCTGCTTCCTCCCCATTTTGGTAATAAAATTGCAAAACGACTTCATGCTCGGAAGTTTTTAGCGTCACGGTTCCCTGGGGTTGCCGGAAAATGCGGTACACAAAATATAAATAGAAATGTAATATGGCTTGTTCCTGATGTTGAACGCTGAGCCGAATGCGCGTTTTTTCTACAAAAAGAAAGGAGGTTCGGGTACGTTCATAGCCGGGCATGGTGATTTTAGGAAAATGCACTACCGACCATTCCTGTAAGGGGTGAAGCTTCTCGGTATTCAGCCCCTTTGCCATTTCGCGGTGTGCCTGATTCATATCGCTAGTCAAACTCCATACATGGCGCAGCCACCACACCACGAAGGCGAGCATAGACAAACCAAAAACGGCATAAAAAACGGGTACATACTGGGCATCTATGGTAAACACGGCGCTTTTTGCCCGAAAAGTAGCAGATTTAATGCATTAAGTAATTGTCTATTTATAATTATTTATTTGACGTTGCACAACTGCTTGACTTCCAAAGTTATATAAATCGTGGTGACAAGTGCTGTCAACATAACGTGTCACCACGATTGAAGCTGGTAGGATTAATTGCGCACAATAATGTTCGGAATATAGGGCATTTCAATCTGATAGGTAATTTCGTAAGCCGGCACTTTCACTTGCTGCGGTTTGGTCGTGCCGCCGCCGGGCAGGCGCTGTGGCTTGGTCCAGTACGATTTGGTCACCACTAATTTTTGCACACCGTTGCCAAAATTTTCTGCTTTGCGATACACCGCGTAACGCGAGTCCTTCAACGCACTATTAAAGGATAATTGTTCGACATTGCCAATGAGGATCAACATGTCGTTGTCACCAGGTCGGGGAATGGAAACGGATTCAATATGCAGCGGGCGCTCTTCGCCTTCCCGGATGTTATTGACTTCCGCAGCTCGCAGGGTATGATTGACATAAAGCGTCAGCTGAATATTTTCGGCATCTGCGTACAAAATTTGATTGTCGGGTACCGAACGCGCATTCAGTCTTTTAATATTTAAAAAACGAACGGTTGCCGTCGAAAATGCCGTAGCACCAATGCCAATGGGGCGGGGACGATTCAGTTTTTTCAGGGCAAATAAAATAGCGCCATCCTTATATTTTTGCGCTTTTGTACCGCTGTTGACACCCAGACAATTGCAAGGGGCGGTCATAATCTGATTGGAAGTGCGCATGGCATCGGGTAGGGTAGCGCGCAACTTGCTGTCAACCAGATTAGTAAGCGTATTGGCAATAAAAAAATTGAGTACCTGCTCGCCGAAAGAGGCATTATCCAGATACGGTTGTTCAATATTCGCCGAGACGTTGAGTCGCCCGTCGTTGGTAAACCAATCTTTACAGGCTACAAACATTTGGATACTCTGATTGATATTCCGGTCGAAATAAGGAATCCCTTTATATTTAATATTATCAATATGATATTTCACGATAAAGGCGATGCGAACTACATTCTGATTGGGCTGGTCTTCATAAGTGGTAAAACTCATGCCGGGCTGAAACGTTTCCATGCTAAAACTTACGCGGGCGGACACCCCGGTGTTCGGTTCATCTCTTTTAATGCGGGCATTGGCGGAATCTACGGTCGTCTTCAGGGCAATTTCTACGTTGTTGATCAGCAGAAACGTACCCAATTCACTCGCTGGCGTCGGCGGCAGGGGTGGTCCCTGGGCGGGTGGATAAGGCTGTGCAAACGCTTGCGTACCCATCAGGGTGCCGAGGAGGAATAACAACAGCGCGTGTCGTTTCAAAGTGTTGGTTTTCATACTACAAATAATTTAGGTATTAGGGAAATGTGATTTACCAAATGCAATCGGGGCGGGCAGTTTTATACTCAGGAAATGGATAATAATTTGGAGAGCAAGTAGTTTTGATGTGTAAACGACTGTTGATTATAGGCTTAAACGTGCGCCTATTGGGTAATAGTATCTCATCCAGATGAAATGTCGTATTTTTTAACAATATACTTTCGAGACTAGCAAGAGACCAATCCTGCTTCCCAAAGTTCCGCTTTAATTAAAAAGCCTGATAGGCATTGGCTACACTATCAGGCTTTGGAAAGCAATTTTATTCTTTAAAAAACGTACCCGAACCCGGAATATCTTTGCTCCAATCGGGCATCCAATAGTATTGAACGGCTTCTTTGCTATCCTTATCTTTATCTAGAACTGCTACGTTGAGGCGTGCATTTTTCCAGTCGCCGCCGTGCATTTTGTTGAGCAGCGCTACGGGTACGGCGTATTCCACCGTATAACCATTGCGGGTTCTTTTGCCCTTGCCACTGACGCCCGGTGGCAGCATTTCTTTGAAGCCGAGTTCAAAATTTTCATCGGTTGGACTAGCGGCGAGAAAGCCCCATTCGCCCCGCAGAATGCCACTTTCATCGCGGCGGTTGAAAGCGCTGACCTCCAGCGGACGCGCATCAAAGAGGAAAAACGCGCCATCCTGCTGCAACGATGATGTGCCAAAGCCCACCTGATAATCTTCATCTTCCACCTCAATGCCTACGTACAGGAAATTCGCGTCTTCGCGCACATCCCATCGGAAATTGCCGTCACCGGTTTCCCCTTTGCGCTCGAATCGCAACTCGCCCCACTCCTTCAGATCGCCATCTACCTTGATCCCCTTTTTGGTTTTGGTCACGTAGAATTTTTGATTGGGCAGGAGGTTCATTTTGTTATCCCACTCAAATTCCTTGCCTTTGATTAATACATTGGCGACCAGTGGTTTAAGGTCAGTTTTTGCCGTTGGGGTCAGATTCAGTGCAATTTCCTCCTGCTGCCCCGGTTGCAAGGTTTTTGCAATGGCTGATTGGGTGATGTTTAGCGTTGGATTCAATTCAAACTGAATATCAAACTGTTGCACTTCCTGCATCTCATTTTTCAAGGTCATTTTGGTCGTCAGCGCCCCCATTTTATTGGCATCATAAAAAACCGGTATCACTTTCACCGGCGATTTGCTGTCCATTTGATCGAGCCAGGCGATTTTATCAGCCTTCGCCACGTCTTTGCCTTCGATGCCGTCAAGCAAAATATTGGCGTAGTACGGACCTTTGTCAGTCATCGTCACCCACATGATGTGGTCGAATTCCCCGCGATGCTTGCCGCGCAAAGGTGTGCCGCCGCCAGTAGTTGCCAGCACAAAATAATCCGAACGATTGCGCTCGTGCAAGGCATATTGATGAAAGTGTCCGGTAAAAACCGTGTGTTTGCGGTCTTTTAGCAAATCCTCCACACGTAGCCAGTTTTTCGCATTTTCGCGCAGCCACAAGGGCTGGTGCATGAATGCCAACGTCCAACGCACATTGGGGTGCTCGGCTAAGGTTTTTCTGACAAATTCCACTTGTGCATCGGTAAAATCCGGATTTTTCAATGCCGTCGCGCCTTCTTCCGAATTCAGGCACAGGAACAGCACATTTTTATACACAAAAGAATAATAATCCACGCCAAATTGGCTGCGCCACAAGTTCACCATTGTCTGATTGGTGTAATCGTGGTTGCCCGCCACATAAAAGAAAGGCATTTCCAGGTCATTGATGAAGCCATTGAACTCTGTCCACTGGCGGTTTAACTCAATCGTGTCTTCGGTGTAGCCCTCAATGAGGTCGCCCACGCTCAGCACGAATTCCGGTTGCAACAAATTCAGACGCGTCACGCCATACTCAAAAATGCCTGGACGATGCCCACCGGTGCGGTCGGTCACAATGGCAAAC
>JBKBWT010000229.1:0-3749 GCA_046314415.1 Saprospiraceae bacterium | reverse complement strand
CTGAAACTTATCAGGATCGTTGTTGAGCGGTAACTTGCTCCAAGGCTTGTTTTCCGAAGCGATTTGCGGCAGTTTTAGCTCGTTTTGCGCCATCATAAGGAGGCTACAGCAGCTAAAAAGTGCCCCTACCAACAGTTTTTTCATGATTAGGTGTTTTTTGATGAGAAAGATCGTGTAGCAAAGTAACAAAAGATCGCACAAAGCAAGGTTAAGCGAGCATTAAGATTCGGGCTAGCTGCAAAATTACTACCAATTGCCCTTCCGATACTCGACGTTGACATGTGGGATAGGAACATTGCTATGCAAAGCATCAACATTGCTATGCGAGGAGTCAAATTTGCTATCCAGCATAGGAAATTTCCTATTGGTCAGGGCAATTTTCCCCCTCCGAATAGGAAATGTCTATCTCCAGATAGCAATGTTGCTACTCTGTACAGGAACATTGCTATCTGGAACAGGAACATTCCTACGCTGTGCTCCAACGTCGAATATCAGGGGGGGAATGATGGAGTGGGGAGGGGGAAAGTTGAATTAAAAAGCATAGTGATTGCTTTTTTGATAAGCGTCATGCTACAAAAATGGAGTGTCTTTTGAAAAATTTCAGGAGATTTTGGGGGGTGCCGTAGCTGTCTGCCTACGTTTTAGTCGGTTTTACCGAATGTAACATTTTTTAAATCAGTGCTTTATTAGTTTGGTTGGCATTGTACACATTTAAACCTACAACACTGTGAACTAAAAAATTACTTGATTTAAAATTTCCTGTATTTAATATTGACTTATCAAATTTTTTTATCGTATATTCGTACAGCAAAAGTTACTGCTACTTTTCTGTATTGCTAAAAATGAAAATTTGATTTTTTCTCTGCTTTATTTTTCTTCAAATGTTTATCTCTTGCTGCAAAATGGATTTACTTTCCCTCTATAAAGGAAAGTAAAACGGATATTACATATCGCCGTTCAAGCTTGTTTTTCTTTCTCAAATGTATCTATGCTGCACAGGTTTTACCATTGCTTTATTTAGCATATTGCTAAATAAAAGCTGGGATTTTTATTCGTTTACTTCGCTTATTACATGTTGAAAATGATGATGTAATAAATATTGTCATTGCTGTATTGGCTTATGATCAATTGTAAACACTTTAGCACTATGCACTATGAAACGAAATAATTTAGACATATTCTGGATCAACATAGCTGTCCAGTTCAAGTCTGTCTATTTTAATTTTTATGGTTCTCAGGCACGCCCCCCTAATGATCACTTACAAATGATATAATTCTAAATTGCTAATACTAGGTTTGTCTTCACAAAGCTTTGATAAACAAGGTTTAGAGATTTACTAAATTTTAAAATCTAATAAATCTGCTCAACTAAGCTCAATCGTCTCATGAACGCTTGATTCGCATTAGTGAGGTAGTTTGATATTTTTTTAATAAAATTAATAAAATAAATAGAATATGAATGCTAACTATAACCTCTACCTAAAAGTAGGAAACCCCAGCCTTAGGGTTTTAATGCTGTTTCTTTGCTTCTTAACCAGCCAAATAGCCAAGGCACAAATCGCATACGTAGCCAATAATACAGGTGGAAATGTCACTGTTGTAAATTTAGCCACGGGTGCAACTAAGACTATAATAAGGACAATTGATGTAAGTGGTGCCCCTTTAAAAATTGTTGGTTCTCCTGATGGAACAAATCAACGATTGGCGGTAATTTCCTCCGATGCTATTTCTTTTTTATTGCTTGAACAAGATAGTATCGTGCATTTTACTGCTGGTACCGATTTGCGTGATGTTTTATACTCCTCAGATGGCTTGAATCTTTATACCATTGATAAAAGTAGTAATGTAATTAAACCTTTCGATGCCATTACTTTTACAACGATTAATTACAGTGTACCATCAAGTGGAGATGCACCTCAGGCAGCCACTTTTGATCCAAATACTGGCAATTTGGTAGTGATCAATAATGGCTCAAACAACCTGTCTTTTTTTTCCGTAGCACCTGATCCTGATACACCCAGTATTCTTCGCATTGCACAGGTATCAGATAACATTGCTGTTGGACAGTCACCGCAGGATATTGTTTATTTACCGGATGGAAGAGCTTATGTTTCTAACTTTGGCAGCAACAATATCACTATTATAAATACCGATGGCACAACCAACACTATTGGCGGATTGAATCAGCCAACCGCAATGATTCTTTCACCTGACGGTGCTTTTGTGTATGCGATAAATCAGGGATCAAACAGCGTGGCGGTCATTGATGCTAATACGAACGATATTGTAAAAAATATTCCTGTTGGAACAATGCCCAGAGATTTGGCAACAACTTCTGATGGGGCATTTGTAGTAGTTGCTAACCAAGGAAGCAATTCTTTGAGCGTTATTGATGCGTCTGTTAATAATGTAATTCGAACCATTTCAAATGTAGGGAGTGGTCCGGTAAGTATTGCAATTTTAGATCCTTTTGTTTTTGCGGACTTCATAGTAGAAATTCCGCCAGGTAATGCGCCCGTGAGAGCGAAATTTAATGCTTCCGCTTCAAGTGCTTCTTTAGGAATTGCCAAATATGAATGGTTTTTTGATGATGGGTTCACTATCGAGGGAGATACTGTATCCCGTGTTTATAACCAAAATGGCGTTTATACTGCCGTATTGTTTGTTACGGATAGTTCAGAAGTAAACAGCGCTTCTAAATCGGTTGAATTTTCAATACCTCAAAATGACCCACCCGTAGCACGCATACAGGTAAGCTCCTTAGATGTTGCTACCCGGACAGTTGTTTTAAATGCTTCTGAATCCAGTGATGCTGATGGCAATATTGTAAGCTATACCTGGAATTTTGGCGATGATACTCCAGAAATAACTACAAATACACCAACAGTAACCCATACCTATGCCGCAAACGCGGGCATAAGTTTCACTATTTCGTTAGTTGTGGAAGATAACAACAGTGCCAAAGGTCAAGCTGAGACGACGATTTCTTTTAATCGTTTGCCAGTAGCTCTTTTTACCATTAGCCCGACTATGATAGGCATAGATTCATTGATGGTCACTTTGGATGCTGCAACTTCCAGTGATCCTGAGGGTTCTAGCTTGATGTATTCATGGGATTTTGGAGATGGCAGTGATTTTGGAGAGGGGGTGAGCGTTACTCATACTTATACTGATCTTGGGACTTTCCCTATTGTGCTAACTGTAACAGACGAATTGGGAGGAACCAGTACTGCTACTAAGGAAGTTACGGTTCATGGCCGTCCTGAAGCACAATTAGTAGCAAACCCAGTAGTAGGTTCAGCGCCGCTAACCGTCAATTTTGATGCTAGTACATCAACGGATGACGGCAGTATTGTGAGTTATAGCTGGGATTTTGGCGATGGTAGTGCCGGCAGCGGAGTGACCACGTCACATACTTACAACACGGTAGGAGATTTTACGGTGGTTCTGACCGTAACGGATAATTTGGGAGCGACGGACACGGCAACGGTGAAGATTACCGCATCTGCCAATCCTGCCCCGGTCGCAATAATTACAGCAGATCAAACATCTGGTTTAGCGCCGCTGACCGTCAATTTTGATGCTGGCACATCAACGGATGACGGCAGTATTGTGAGTTATAGCTGGGATTTTGGCGATGGCAGTGTCGGCAGCGGAGTGACCACGTCACATACTTACAACACGGTAGGAGATTTTACGGTGGTTCTGACCGTAACGGATAATTTGGGAGCGACGGACACGGCAACGGT
>JBKBWT010000228.1:0-10040 GCA_046314415.1 Saprospiraceae bacterium | reverse complement strand
GCTGCTGCCCGCCGGCATGCGATTATTATAGCTGGTGCTGATTACTTGCGCTTGTTGTTCAATGGTTTGTTTAAACGCACTCGCTTTTTCTTTCAAGTCACCTGCATTTTCAATAATCAAGACCCCTTCCGGTGTTAATCCTTTATCGGAATATTGTAAGAATTGCAGTTGTTGATAAACTATAATACTACTGATAATCAATATAATAGCAATGGAAAATTGCACTACGACCAAGCTGCTACGCAAGGTTTTGTTCCCCCCCAATGTCAGGTCGCCTTTTAATACTTTGTTGGCATTGAAAGCGGTTAAATAAAAAGCGGGATAAGTGCCTGCTAATAAGCCAGTTAGCAACGAAAATCCCAGTAACGCCGCCGGGTATTGCCAGTGATCGAATAACGAATTAGTTAATTTATTCTCCGTAATACGTTCAAATACAAGCAGTAAACCCTCGCTGAATATCATCGCAATCCCCATTGCCAGAAGGCTAAACAGCACTGATTCCAGCAAAAATTGGCGGATCAAGGTCTTGCGATGTACCCCCAATGTTTTTTTAATGCCGACTTCTTTCGCGCGAATGGATGAGCGGGCGGTGCTAAGATTAACATAATTAATTACCGCTATTAATATTATAAAAAGTGCTATAATGCCCAGAACCCTTATCTGCGTTGGGTTTCCACCTGCTGCAATTTCAAATTTATAATTAGAATGTAAATAAATATCCTGTAAAGGTTGAATAAAAAACTTTACGGCGCTATTGCCATTATACCATTGTTCAAACGTCAGATTGCCCCCCACTGCCGGATGAATGTGCGTACGCAGGAGCTGGTCGAGGTATTTTTTGAGGTCAGTTTCGGTTTTACCGGGCTTTAATTTTACATAATTATAAATAGCAGCGGAAGTCCAGTTGGGTTCATTTTTGTAGGCACGAGGGAGTAAAAAATGCGGTTGTATATGGGATTTTTGTATTTGTTTTTCCAACACAGCCACTACTTTGTAAGGTTTTTGCGCTTTATCAATCGCAATTATCTGCCCGATGGCTTCCGTCGCACCAAAATATTTTTCGGCGATGGCTTCCGAAATGATGACTTCATCCGTCGCCAATTGACCATCGGTTTTACCAAATTTTAAGGGCAAAGCAAAGACCCGGAAAAAGCTGGAATCAATGTAAAAAATGCCATTTTCCTGATAATCCCGCTCATTTACCCGCACCGGCAGCGCCTGATACGCACGATCTACGGCGGTAGCGGACTCAACCTCCTGAGCTTCAGTGGAAAGGTAGTAGTGTAAAATCGGTTGACTACTGGCAAAGCCGCCCATATCAAAAAAATCGGTCGCCACGCGATAAACGCGCTCAAAACCGGGAATGTGTCGCTCGTAGCTCCATTCCTGTTGCACGTACAGCAATAAAATGAACGAAGCGGCAATGCCAATAGACAAACCGGTGAGGTTGATGAACGAATAAACCGGATACTTAAATAAATTTCGCCAGGTGATTTTGATTTGATTATGTGCCATAACCAGTCATTTTGTGAGTCGGATGAAACATCCGGTGTATTCTCTGGTTATAGCTTAAAAGATTATGCCAAGTTTATAAGTAATTAATAATGAATAATTTACAATGAACAAATCAAATCTGAGTGTCCGGTTTTGATACAATGCTTGTGCGAAATTAGGACAGGAGTGTACAGGGATTATCTGGTGATTGTTAATCGGCGCATTGAATTATATAACCAACTCACCGGATGATCGTTGCAAATACTGCAGAACCATGCGGATCTCGCCATAAGAATAAGCATCGCCAAAATGATTTTTAATACTAATGAGCGGCTCATCGGGATTTTCTTTTATAAATTGGGCGATATTATTTACTTTTTCCTCTTTTATTACATCAAGAAGGTCTAATTGCCCCAATTCGATGTAATGTGCTAAATGTCCTTCAATGGTAGAAGTGGCCAGGCTGCGTTCCTGGGCGATCTCGGCAATACTTCTCCCCCCTTTAAACAGCTCAAAACTCAAGGCTTTGGTGTCCACTTTTGTTTTTTTCGGTGCTTCCTCTAGAGACAATTGAGCGCCTTCCAGCCCTTTTGCCACGCAATATTCCTGAATAATTTCCAGTATTTCCGCGCCATAACGCTTGTTCTTGGTCTCGCCGATGCCTTTCACTTTTTTTAGGGCGGCGGGCGTAGCCGGCAATAATTCCACCAGTTGGAGCAGCGCGCCGGTGGATAACACCAGGTAGGGCTCGACGTCATAAGCAGCAGCTGTATCGTCGCGCCATTTTTTCAGCGCCACGTACAGTTCAGGGTGCGCTGCATTTTTCGGAGCAGCCCCGAAGGCAGTTGCCAGTGGCGAAGCGCCTTTGAAATCCATTTGTGCATCGGCTTTTGCGCGCAGGTACGCGCGCGTCGAAAATCCTTTTTGCATTGCCGTGAGACAGGCATTTTTCACAAATAACTCGCGTTGCAGGTTTTCCAGGGCATCCATTACCACTTTTTCTACCGCTTTATTATCGGTCAGAATGGTCATTTTTTTACATTCCGGCAATAAATATCCGTCGATTTTTTCCAAAAACCAGCTACAGGCTTTTTGCAATCGCTCCTGCAAAACCGGGTTTACTTCGGGCAAACCTGGTTGTCCCAAATAGCCTTGCAATTGATTTATAAATTTCTTTGAAATTGTAAAAACTTCATTATCAAATATTTCTACCAAAGATCGAAAACGTTGAACGATATCAGCATGCAAGGAATTTTCGTGGGTGAGCAAGGTACGGTTCAATTGCTCAAAATATCGCTTTAGCAATTGATAATCAAATAATTCTAAAATTAAAGCTGCCTGAAAATCTCGTTTTGACTGTTGCAAATGGGCTTCGTCAGGCGCGTTTTTATCGGCAGCTTCGGTATAATTTTTAACTTTCGTATCGGTCTTTACACTGGAATAAATAATCGGTGATCTTAATATGATACCTTCAAAACTTTTACAACGACTCAGCGCGACATACACCTGCCCATGCGCAAACGCCGACTGTGCATCAATAATGACGCGTTCAAAGGTTAAACCCTGGCTTTTGTGGATAGTAATCGCCCAAGCCAATCGCAATGGGTATTGCTGAAAGCTGCCGACTACTTCCTCGCGCACTTCTTTTGTTTGCTCGTCGAGTGAATATTTTACATTGGTCCATTCGACCGGCGTAACGAGGATAAGTTCCTCTTCATCAGGACATTTTACATAAATATTTTCCCCTTTTATACAGGTAATCTGCCCGATTTTTCCATTATAATAACGTTTTTCACGGGAAATATCATTTTTGACAAACATCACCTGTGCACCCTCTTTTAATTCGAGCGTCGCTTCGGTCGGGTAGGCATGCTCCGGAAAATCGCCTTCAATTTTGGCTTTATAATAATAGGTTTCGCTTATAATATTGGATAAGTTTTCTATATTAATAGATTGAGCAGTTGCATTATGCGAAGTTAATGTAATATAAGATGCCGCTGTACTGGCTTCAAAATCAGGCAGATAACGACTATTCAATTGCGCCAAAACTGCTTCGTCGAGTTGATTATCGCGTACTTTATTTAGTAATTGTATAAAGAGGGCATCACTTTGACGGTAAACATGCTTGAGTTCAATCGCCACCGGATCGGTTTGCCGCAGGGCACGACTGCTGAAGAAATAAGGCGTATCATAATGCTGTCGCAGCAGGTCCCAATCTTCATCCTTGACCACGGGCGGCAGCTGATGCAGATCGCCAATCATTAATAACTGCACGCCACCAAAAGGTTTTTGCCGGTCTTTGTAACGCCGCAGCACTTCGTCCACCGCATCGAGTAAATCGGCGCGTACCATGCTGATCTCGTCAATTACCAGTAAATCAAGGCTTTGTAAAAGTCGAATCTTCTCACGCGTGAAGCGCCGCTGCCGGTTGGCTTCCTGCGCATACTCGGGCAAAAACAAACCAAACGGCAATTGGAAAAACGAGTGAATCGTCATGCCGCCTGCATTAATCGCCGCCACCCCGGTCGGGGCAACTACCGCCATACGTTTGACCGGCGACTGCTTGAGTTGCTGCAAAAAAGTGGTTTTACCCGTGCCCGCCTTACCCGTCAGAAAGATATTTTTATTGGTATTGCTGACGTAGTCAAAAGCGAGTTCAAGCTGCGGATTTGACTGATAATTCATGTATTACAAATTGCAACAAAATTAAATATTATACTTGTTGATAATCGGGCTATCCGATCCGTAGCAATTTGATTGATTTGTTTAATTCGATTTGCGCAAGCGCAGCGGTCGTAAGAAGTACCTTGGTTTTGAAACAAAAGTAAGTGTAAAAATTAAAAAATGCAAAATTTTGTTGGAAATTGAAGCGCACAGATTTGAAATGAAATGATTTTAATATTAAAAGCAATTGGTTTACAGCAACTTATCATGCATTCATTATAAGATATAATATAGCAAAAGCCTATAAGGTTTCATAAATCTTATAGGCTTATAAGAAAATTCCCGTCCATTAGTTATTCACTACGCAAGGACTTGACCGGATTCGCCACGGCTGCCCGAATGGCTTGCGTACTCACCGTCAGCAGCGCAATAACTACCGCCAACACACCTGCCAAAGCGAAAATCCACCATGATAACTCAATGCGATAAGCAAAGCGCTCCAGCCAGCGATTCATCGCCCACCAGCCTAGTGGAAATGCAATGATTGCGGCAATCAAAACCAGTCGCAAGAAATCACTGGACAAGAGGGCAACCAGATTAGAAACACTGGCACCCAGCACTTTACGTATGCCAATTTCTTTGGTGCGTTGTTCAGCAGTGAATGCCGCCAAACCAAATAATCCTAGACAAGAGATAAAAATAGCGAGGAATGCAAAGGCACGTGATAAGGAACTGATGCGTTTTTCGCTGCGGTAGAGCTGGTCGTATTCTTCATCAAAAAAATGATAATCAAAAGGATACGCAGGGCTATATTTTTTCATAACACGCTCCATTTGTGACAGCGTATTGGATACATTTTGTCCGTCGATACGCACGTACAAGGCATATATAAATGGCTCTAAATACAAAATCACTGGTTGTTGCTCGGTGTGTAAAGAATTGATGGCAAAATCTTTGACCACGCCGATGATTTGCCCTTTGCGCTCGCCCCAGGTCAGGCTTTTGCCGACGGGGTCTTGCATGCCCATGAGCTTGGCAGATGCTTCATTGATGATAAAATTGACCGAATCCGTTACAAATTCCCTGGAAAAATCGCGTCCGGCTTTTAATTCCGCACCAATTGTTTTTATAAAATCATAATTTGTACCGATATGATTAAATAAAATATCCTGCTCGGGATTTTTACCTTCCCAGCTAAAATTAGACGTATTGCTGCCCCAGCTATACACCAAACCATTGGAAGTGCTTACATTTTGCACCCCCGGTATTTGTTGTAATGCTGACTTGACTATATCATAATTCGCACTCAGCGCATCATTAGAGGTGATATAAAGTAAATTATCTTTATTATAACCCAGGTTTTTATTACGAATGTAATTCATTTGATTGTAAATAACCAGGGTACCCACCACCAGAAAAATCGCAATCACAAACTGTGTAACAACCAGCCCCTGCCGAAACCACACCGCGCCTCTGCCTGTTTTTACTACGCCTTTGAACACTTCCACCGGTTGGAAAGAGGACAAGAACAATGCCGGATAACTCCCCGCCACCACGCCGGTGCTAATTACAATAGCCAACCACGCCAGCCATAAATTCACATTATTTAGTTGTAATGTAATTTCCGTTTCAAAAATATTATTAAACCAGGGCAAAATCAATGCCGTAAAACCAATGGCAATCAACCCGGCAATGAAACTCAGCAAGAGCGATTCGCCCAGGAACTGCCCGAACAATTGCTCACGTACCGCACCCGTAACGCGCCGAATGCCGACTTCCTTCGCCCGCAGCGCCGAACGAGCCGTGCTGAGATTCATAAAATTGATACAAGCAATTAATATTAAAAATAATGCGATTGTAGCAAATAATCTTACATAAATGATGCGCCCGCCGCCCTGATATTTACCATCTTTAAAATCGGTACGCAGGTAGGCATCCGCCATGCTTTGCAGATCGAGCACTGCGTTTTCCTGTTCGGAACGCTCCATGAGGAAATTTTTAATTTTTCGCTTCAGCGCCGCCTCATTCGTGCCCGCGCGCAGCAGCACATACGCCCGGATATTATTGCTGTTCCAGGTCTGCATATGCTCCTGTTTATCCAGAATTTTTGCCGGCAGGATAAAATCAAATTGCAAGGTAGAATAATCCGGAACGTTAGCAAATACGCCGCTTACCTGGTAATCTTCGGTATTGTTGATGCGAATGGTTTTGCCCACGGCATTGGTAGTACCGAAATATTTTATTGCCAAATCTTCACTAATTGTAATAGAAGTCGGTTGTTGTAATACCGTATTTACATCTCCATGTAATAATTTGAAAGAAAACATTTGAAAAAAGGCTTCATCGGCGTGAAAACCTTGTTCATTAAAAGTTTTTTCTCCCACTTTAAAGAGCAATTGGTCGCCCCAGGTGAGTCGCGTAGCGCGTTCAATTTCAGGGATTTCCGCTTGCAGCGCAGGCGCCAGAACACCCGGTGTAGCTGCCACCGTGAGGATAAAATCATTGCTATACGTTTGATGTTCCAATACGCGATACAGCCGGTCTGCATTGGCATGAAACTGATCCATGTGCAGTTCGCGCTGTATCCAGAGCGCAATGACCATCGCACCGCTCAATCCCAGCGCCAGCCCTAAAATATTGATAACAGAATTGGTTTTATTCTTGAACAGCCCCCGTAGGGTAATGGTGATGTAATTTCGGAACATACTGCTAGCAATTTGGTTAGAAGAATGATATGACTTGATTTATTCGGAAAGACTGTTCATTTTACGTTTAGTTACAAAGGCAGGCAGAATTCTGGAATTTTTTAATAAAATCAGGCGATAATTTTATATTATTATTAATATTTATGCGTGATATGTTTTATAAAGCATACCACGCATATCAAATTAATTTACAAGCTTTTATGATGATATAATAAATTTGTTATTCATTTTTTAATGAATGTACCGGATTCGCCACTGCTGCCCGTAGCGCCTGAAAACTGATCGTGAGCAATGCGATTGCCAACGCAATGAACCCCGCCAATGCAAATACCCACCACTGAATACTGGTGCGATAAGCAAAGCCCTCCAGCCAGCGGCTCGCCGCGTACCAGGCAATCGGCGTAGCCACCACAAACGCAAGTGCCACCAGAATCAGGAATTCTTTGGAAAGTAATGTAACAATATTGCCCACCGAAGCGCCCAACACCTTGCGAATGCCGATTTCTTTAGTGCGCCGTTCGGCAGTAAATGCCGCCAAACCAAATAATCCCAGACAGGAAATGAAAATGGCTAGTAAAGTAAAGTATCCAAGTATCGAACTGATGCGTTGCTCGGTTTCATAATTTTTTTGGATGGTTTCATTCATAAACTCATACTCAAAAGGCTCATTTGGATTGAGTTTTTTCCAAGTGTTTTCCAGCGAGCTGAGTAAGTTTTTCGTATGGTTCGTCCTGGTCTGCAAAATTAGATAAGGGGAAGCGGGTCCGCGGGACAGCGCCATCGCGTAAGGCTGAATCTCGTTGTGCAGACTTTGAAAATGAAAATCTTTTATAACGCCCACTATTTCATACGGATACGTACTGCCATCCCAATCGAAATACAGCGATTGCCCCACGGCTTCTTCTTCATTGCTAAAGCCAAGTTCCCGCAGCGTAGCCTCATTCACCACGAGCCGGTCGAGGGTATCCGCCGGAAATTCAGAAGAGAAAAAGCGCCCGTCTTTCAATTTCATTTGTAGCGTTTCCAGGTAATCCTCATCCACATAATTGAAGCGAATGCTTTTCGCCTGCTCGCGATTTTGTCCTTTTTTATACATCACGCGATCGTTAATTACCTGAATGCCAGGGTAAGACGTCGCTCTGGTCACATTGGTCACTGCCGGATTGCGCAGCAACTCATTCTTGAGCGAAAGGCTCATCTGGCGCGCATTCGGACTTCGCAAGGGAATGACAATCTGTCTCTCTTTTTCAAAACCCAACTCCTGATTTTGTAAATAATGCATCTGCCGACTGATAAAAAGCGACGCAATAATCAAGCAAATGGAAATGACAAACTGAAAGACCACCAGCCCCCGCCGCAGCGCCAGCGCGGAGTAAGAATTGGTGCGTTTGCCCTTGAGCACCGCCACGGGATTGAATGCAGACAAATAAAATGCCGGATAACTGCCTGCTAAAAGTCCGGTTATCAATGCAATACCTACAAACCAAAGTAAATCCAGCGCTTGCGAAAATAAACTTAATTCCTTGCCAGTCAATCGGTTAAATGTAGGTAAAAATAATTCTACAATCACCACGGCAATCAACAAAGACAACAGACTAATCAAAATCGACTCCCCAATAAACTGACGTATCAAATTGCTCTTTTCCGCGCCCATCACCTTGCGCACCCCCACTTCATTGGCACGCATACCCGAGCGCGCAGTGGACAAATTCATAAAATTAATGCAGGCAATCAACAAGGTCAAAATCGCAACTGATGCCAAAATATAAACAAATGTAATATTGCCCTTGGGTCCGGTTTCAAATCCTAAATCGGTATGCAAATGAATATCCGGAACCGGCACTAAAAATTCTTTTTTGGAAAAGCCCGCTGCCGCCAGGTCTTCTTTGGCATACTTTTCCATAAACGCCGGAAATTTTTGTTCCAGCGCGGCGGCATTCGTTCCCGGCTTCAGCCGGATGTACGTAAAGAAGATATTATTATTCGCCATATTTGTTTCCTCTCGCTCATACGTTCAAAGCTCTCCGCTGTACATCGACATGAAAAAATGCCCGTTGAGGTGCGAGGGATTGTTAGGCTTTTTCACCACGCCCGTAACCCGATAATCAATCGTGCCAATGGAATTACTTATTCTAACAACTTGATTTATAGCACTTTGCTTGCCAAATATTTTAGCAGCTACCGGTTCGGTCAGCACCACCGTGTTGGGTTCGGCTAAAGCAGTTTTAGGATTGCCTTTTAAAAATTCATATTTAAAAATATCAAAATACGTAGAATCCACTGCGTAGCCGTTGCTTTCGTAAAAAGACTCCTGGATATTGCCATCCTCAAGTAGCTGAATAATACTTTTATCGTTATTAAAAGGTCGGAAAATCCGCGTCATCGTTTGAATTTCCGGGAATTCCTGCACCAAATTCGGACCCAGCGGCGAGGGCGATCCACTGCCACTTTTTTCTTCCTTTTGATTGATAAAAGTCGTGCCGACTCCATAAATATTATCCGCATTCACATGATGTGCATCATAACTCATTTCATGTTTTACCCATAATAAAATGGTCATGCAACAGGCTATACCAATGGACAAGCCTAAAATATTAATCAATGAGAAAACACTGTTTTTCAACAAGTTACGCACCGCTATTTTAAAATAATTTTTCAACATGATGTAATGATTGTTTGTGTTATAGTGTTTTAGTGTTTTGGTGTTATGATTTGATTGTATGATAACACCAAAACACCATCGCATCATATTATATTCCCTTCATTATTCATTCTTTCATTATTCATTCTTAATACTTTCCACCGGATTCGCCACCGCTGCCCGCACTGCCTGCAAACTCACCGTCAGCAAGGCAATAGTTAATGCTGCGCCGCCAACCAGAACAAACATCCACCATTCAATCGTAATCCGATAGGCAAAATCCTGTAGCCAGCGGCTCATGCCCCACCAGGCTAAAGGGAAAGCAATGACAGCAGCAATAATGACCAGCTTAATAAAATCTTTAGAAAGCAAATTAACTATATCTAAAACACTAGTTCCCAATACCTTATGAATGCCAATTTCTTTAGTGCGTTGCTCGGCGGTGAAAGCCGCTAATCCGAATAATCCCAGGCAGGAAATCAAAATTGCCAGTACTGAAAAACTCAGGAAAATGGTGCCGGTGCGCTGCTCCGTAT
>JBKBWT010000227.1:0-10041 GCA_046314415.1 Saprospiraceae bacterium | reverse complement strand
CTCGTCCCGACGCAGGGATAATTCCATATTGCTGAGAAAATCGGTTTTCTCCGTTGCAAATTCAATGCAATAATAAACGCCCGACTGACGCTTGTTGATCTCGTAAGCCAGCGGACGCAAGCCCATCTCATTTACGTGCACGATATTGCTCCCTTCGTTCTTGAGCAACTCGATATACGTCTGAGCTGTCGCGCTGATTTCATCGCCCGACAGCACTGGGTCCACGATGAACGTTACTTCGTAATTTACCATTGGTATTCAGACATATTGGTTAAAAAATAAAAAGCGGCTGCAAAGGTAAGCTTTTTGAATTAAAAAAGAAAGTACAATCCGTTTATTTTGAGTAGAATATCTTCCATAATCGCATCAGCTGTCCCCATTTTCCATATTGAATCGCTCGTCGTTGCCATTTTCGTAAAATTTTACACCCAACAGCCTAAAAGTTTAGGTTCGCAACTGAAAATTTTACCTTTTTTAGGAAAGTTATTACTCGGTAAGAAACATTTTAGAGTATGTTTAAATTTTGCCAATTACTACTTTTTTTGACTAAAGTCCCATTAGTGCTTACTTAATCCCCGCCATTGGCATAGCCATCCCTTCGGGAAAATGGCGGGGTAATTAGACGACATATTTGAATTACCCCGCCATTTATGGCGGGGACTACTGAGCTTAGAAGGGGGCTTTAGCCAAATAAATTAAAAATTTAAACATGCTCTTACAATCCTTTTTGCCGCCAGGGGCAAATACAAAAAAACACCCGTCTTTTTCTTTCATTATCAGACAATTCTACTATATTTGAAAATACTTTCATTCGTTCTTTGACAAGGTTGGAATCATAAGAAGTACGAAGTCGGAAAGCGGAAGTCAGAAACGCCAAAGCGCCTGGCTCGTCGCGACCGGCAGCCTATGCACTGGAAGCGCGCCAAAGGCGCTGTATTCATCCCGGTTTTCCGCGTTTTGTAAGCGTCGCACTCGCCGACAGGCTTTTTGCTGTAAACCACTGACGCTCTGAAAAATACGCATGGTAATTCAGGGCAAAACCAAAATTTTGGATTTTTTGTTAAGGTTTCTATATACCCGTTTTTGTAATATAGTCGCAACTCGTTGGCAATCAGAATTATCTGGCATTTGGCATCCAAAAATCTGGCATCTTTTTTCAAAATTGTGACAGGGTAAACGTGCCAAAAACACATTAGAATTCTGAATAATAGGACGAAAATGCCCGATTTACGGTCAGCAAAAAAGGACATTTTCGGGTTTTTAAGTTTCCAAAAGTCGCGATTTTACTGCCTTCTCCCTACCCCCCTCCTTTCAAAACAGGGAAGTTCAGGGTCGGAGAGGTGTCCATTTAGAATGAGGACTGCGACGACAAGGTGACGCAACAACAATAAATGTATCCTGTCGGAGAGGTGTCCATTTAGAATGAGGACTGCGACGTAATCTCTTTGAATTCTCCAAATGCGTTCAGAAAGGTCGGAGAGGTGTCCATTTAGAATGAGGACTGCGACAACTATGCTCTTTGGTACTCAAGGGATTTTCGTCGTCGGAGAGGTGTCCATTTAGAATGAGGACTGCGACAAAGCATACAAGGCATCTGATGAGGTAAGATTAAGGTCGGAGAGGTGTCCATTTAGAATGAGGACTGCGACCGGCGAAAGTGTTATTCAAAGCGAGAATTGCACTTGTCGGAGAGGTGTCCATTTAGAATGAGGACTGCGACGATGTTTTTCATTTTAAGAATTTTAGATTTAAAAAGTCGGAGAGGTGTCCATTTAGAATGAGGACTGCGTTTCCAGAAGTCAGAGCAGAGAAGCGAGACAATTCCAGGCATGAGCGTAGGATAAGTCTGGCATCTGGCATCTCTTGATCTGGCATCCAATTTTCGGCAGCTTTGATTCCAACCTTTGCCAAAGAAAAAATCCCACCTATTTTAACGGAAAATCCTATCTTTCCAACGGTAATGAAAAGCAAATACAGCGCATGAAACGACTGCACCTACTACCTGCACTCTGCCTATTGTGGTGGGCAGGCTGTCAATCCAATTCCGACGCCGATTGGGCGCACTACCTGGGCGATCCCGGCAGGCAGCATTACTCCAAGCTCGACCAGATCAAGCTCGACAATGTGGCGCAACTCGAAGTGGCGTGGACGTACCAGAGCGGCGACGCCGACACGAGCAACCGCTCGCAGATTCAATGCAACCCATTAGTTATAAATGGCATATTATATGGCACTTCCCCAAAATTAAAATGTTTTGCGCTGGACGCAGCGACGGGTAAAGAAATCTGGAAATTTGATCCCTTTGCCGGGAATTATGATCTATTCGGAATGGGCGTCAATCGGGGCTTGGCGTATTGGAATAATAAAGAAGAGGAACGGATATTATATTGTGCCGGCTCGATATTATATGCTTTAAATGCCAAAACCGGGGAATTAATCAAAACGTTCGGCAACGAAGGTAAAGTTGATTTACACGCTGGCTTAGGCAAAGATGTAAGCGATTTGTTTGTCGTCGCTAACGCACCAGGCGTTATATATAAAGATTTGATTATCATAGGCACCCGCGTTGCGGAGGCGACCGGAGCAGCGCCGGGACATATTCGCGCCTACGATGTGCGCACGGGCGAGCAAAAATGGATTTTCCACACCATTCCGCAGCCGGGCGAATTTGGTTATGAGACTTGGCCCTCCGATGCCTGGCAGCGCGTGGGCGGCGCCAATTCCTGGGCGGGTTTGACGTTGGATGAAAAACGCGGCTGGGTCTTTGTGCCGACGGGTTCCGCCTCTTATGATTTTTACGGCGGAGACCGGATCGGTGACAATTTATTTGCAAATTGTGTATTGGCATTGAACGCTAGCACCGGCGAAAGAATCTGGCATTATCAAACCCTGCGGCACGACCTTTGGGATCGCGATTTGCCGACGCCGCCCACGCTGGTAACGGTGACGCATAATGGCAAAAAAATAGACGCCGTAGCCCAACCCACGAAATCCGGCTATTTGTTCTTGCTCAATCGGGAGACCGGCGAGCCCTTATTTCCGGTAGAAGAAATCCCAACCGTACCTTCAGACTTAAAAGGGGAAGTGGCTGCCAAAACCCAACCCGTTCCGACCAAACCTTTACCTTTTGCCAGAAGCCGCATCGATAGCGCCGATTTGACCGATTTATCGCCAGAGGCACATGCCTACGCCTTAGACATTTGGCGCAAAAGCCGCAAAGGTCAGCCTTTTATTCCGCCTTCTTTGGAAGGCACGCTCTTGTTTCCGGGCTTTGACGGTGGCGCGGAATGGGGCGGCGCTGCGGTTGATCCTAGTACAAATATTTTATATGTGAATGCCAATGAAATGCCCTGGATTATAAAAATGCTGCCCTATGCAGCGGAAAATGACGGATCGCCCATCGCCATTGGTAAAAATGTGTATCAAACGCAGTGTATGAACTGTCATGGCAAGAATCTACAAGGGGCTTCTATTTATAAAGTGCCTTCGCTGGTGGGGGTAAAAGATCGCTACAAAAAAGAAGATATTGTAAAATTGATTAAAGGTGGCAAAGGCATGATGCCCTCGTTTGGCATTTTATCAGATACTGAAATTCAGGCGGTTATAGCATTTTTGTTTGAAGAACAAACTATTCCTGACAAGACCACGCGCAAGCAACCCTGGCACGAAGATGTGTGGTCGTATCCGTACGTAATGGAAGGTTATACCCGTTTTAAAACGCCCGACGGCTATCCGGCGGTGAAGCCACCTTGGGGCACATTGAATGCAATTGATTTAAATACAGGCGAATACGCATGGAAAATTCCGTTTGGTGAGCACCCGGAATTGGTAAAAAAAGGCATTACGCAAACCGGCAGTGAAAATTACGGCGGTCCGGTCGTCACGGCGGGTGGATTGCTTTTTATTGCCGCCACATTGGATGAAAAATTCCGGGCTTACGATAAATCGACGGGTAAATTATTGTGGGAGACGCAACTCCCGGCGGCAGGTTACGCGACTCCGGCAACCTACTCCGTGAACGGCAAACAATATGTGGTGATTGCCTGCGGCGGTGGGAAGTTGAATACCAAATCGGGCGATGCGTATGTCGCTTTTGCCTTACCAAAGTAAAAATAGGAATATCATAAAATAAAAAGCCGCTGAAATGCAGTATTTCAGCGGCTTTTGGCTGTGAGGGAAGGATTCGAACCTTCACGAGGAGATTAGGCACGGGACAATGCTTGGTGGTCAACCCCTGTCGGAAATAACCGGCTATATCCTGGCTTTGTTTCTGAGTCCCCACCCCCGAGACAAGAGGGCATGGCTGCCGAAGTTTCATCACCTCACAATTTTATCAAATTTGAAATACGAAAAATGTAATGAGAAAATGCAAACCGTGCTTTTTCACATTTCAAATCTCTAATTTCAAATTTTTAAAGAAGCTCTTTTGCTCCTGTTGATGACACAAATTTAAAACAAAGTTGACTTTCATTGCAATTTTTTTAACGAATTTTTTAAAAATTTATATTTCATTCAATAAAATAGACTTTTTGTTAAAAATTATCAAATACAACTTTTGTATCAAGGCTTATCATTAGAAATTTTCAAAAAAGTAGTAAAATGTGCCCGAAATAACCGTTTTTGCAAAGCAAAAGAACGTTTACTGGTGGCTATGGCTGTTTTAAAAACGATGGAAGCATTTCCGGTTTTAGGTTTGAATTTTCAACCCTCCGATTACTGTTTTTTGGATTTAAGTATTCATAATTCAGATTTTACGCATATTGATGTTACTACATATGATGGACTGGAAGCATACGTGAAGCAGGTCTTGCAACAGCACGATGCCCAAGTCGGCTACGGTGGCTATGGCGAGCACCGCATTTTTTATCGGCAAAGTCCGCTGTTCAACGACGGAACAACGCCTCCGCGCTGCATTCATTTGGGTTTGGATTTGTGGGCGCCTGCCGGTACACCTCTGTATGCACCCTTCGACGCGCAGGTACACAGCTTCCGTTACAACAATCAGGTTTTGGACTACGGTGCCACCATTATTTTAGAGCATGTAGTTGACAATCAATTGTTTTACACATTATATGGACATTTAACATTACATTCGATCCAGGTTTTGCAAAAAGGTCAGCCTATTAAGCGAGGCGAGCTATTTGCACAAATCGGTGCCCGCCACGAAAATGGCGGCTGGGTACCACATTTGCATTTTCAGGTGATCGAGGATTTGGGCGATTGGGAAGGCGATTATCCAGGCGTAGCAACGGAGGCAGCGGCAGCGCATTTTTTACAAAATTGTCCGAATCCGGCTTTGTTATTGCCTTTGCTGAACGCTGTATAAAATCGTGCGTTAGAATAAATTAGGTTTTAATTTACTTCACATTCAAAACTGCCTTATGAAAACAATTTATCTTGCCTGCTTATTCATTATCAGTCTGTTATGGAGTTGTAGCAATAACAATAAAAACGATCAGATTGCCAAAGAGCTATGCAGTTGCCTGCGTCCAATCGTCAATGTGTATCAGGAAACGAAAGGACTCAATGAGAATGACAGCCCGGAGGACATTCAAACGGCAATGGAAAAAATGGAGCGCGCAGCGGCAGAAAGCGACGCCTGTGCCGACCGCATGAATGCGCAATACGGTGATCTTGCCGACCAGCAGGAAGCCATCGAAGCGGCAATGGAACGTAACTGCCCGGATATTGTCAGTACGATGAGTGAAATTGAAAGCACCGAGTAAATATCACGCTTTTTATAACAAACAAAGTCGTTTTGTAATAAAATATAAATAATTTTTAGTAAAAATGTAATAATAAGAAATTCATGATACAACGAACGCATGAAGACTTTATGCGGGAAGCCATTCGCTTGTCGGTGGAAGGAATGCGGCGCAATGCCGGTGGTCCGTTTGGCGCGGTGATTGTACAAGAAGGTAAGATTATTGGGCGAGGATACAATGCAGTGCTGACCCTTAATGATCCTACGGCACATGCCGAAGTGATGGCAATTCGCGATGCTTGTAAAAATTTAAGTACGTTTAAGCTGGATCAAGCTGTATTATATACGTCCTGCGAGCCTTGCCCCATGTGCTTGTCAGCAATTTACTGGGCACGTATTGGGCGCTTTTTTTATGGAAATGATCGGGCGCAGGCAGCCGCCATCGCGTTTGATGACGCGTTGATTTACAACGAGTTGAATTTACCCATACACCAACGACGGGTGCTGGCTGAGCAATTGTTAGCCGATGAGGCGCACTGTGCTTTCCGGGAATGGCAGCAAAAGCTGGATCGGGTGGCATATTAACCAATGAAATTAAATTCCTATATTATGAAAAATTCTGTTCAAAAAATTTGGAAAGGGTGGTTTGTGTTGGCGTTTATGCTAACCGTTACATTCCACCACTATAGCTGGGCGCAACCGGCAGCTACTGAACCCGATCGTTTTGACTATGGTAAGATGTGGACCTTCGAGTACATGCCCCTCGATTATTTTGAAAAAACCTACAATTTCCGACCCACCGAGCAATGGATTACCAAGGCGCGTATGGCTTCATTGCGATTTGCTACGTTTTGCTCGGCTTCCTTCGTGTCGCCCGATGGCTTGATGCTCACCAACCACCACTGCTCGCGCGGCGAAGTAGGCAAGGTGATGAAAAAAGGGGAGGATTTTGATAAAAATGGCTTTTATGCCGCGAAATTGAGCGATGAACGCCGGGTAGAAGGCTTGTTTGTCAAACAATTGGTTCAAATCAAAGATGTAACGAAAGAAGTAATGGACGCGGTCGGCAATGTGCAGGATGCGGCAGCGTTTGCAGCAGCACGCGACACTGCGATCAATCGCTTGATTGCCAGCTATCAAAATAATGCAGCCTGGAAAGGATTGGAAATAGAGCCGGTGACTTATTATAACGGTGGCCGCTTTTCATTATATGGTTATAAAAAATATGATGATGTCCGACTCGTCTTGATACCCGAATTACAATTGGGTTATTTTGGTGGCGACCCCGACAATTTTACCTACCCGCGTTATGCGCTCGACTTCACGCTGTGGCGGGTGTATGAAAACGGTAAGCCGGTGAATTCTTCTAATTTTTACTTCAAATTTAATACCAATGGCGTCAAAGCCGATGAGCCGGTTTTTGTGACAGGCAATCCGGGTAGTACCGAACGCTACCGCACGGTAGCACAATTAGAATACGATCGGGATTATCGCTATAAAATTTTGCTGACGATGCTGCGCGATCAGATGCAACTACTTCAGGATGAGTACAAAAGCAAACCTTCACACGATTTACAAGAGCAAATTTTTGAATTGTCGAATAGTGTAAAAGCGTACGAAGGTATTCTGGCTGGTTTGAATGATTCCACCTTGATGGGGCGCAAAAGAGCGATGGAAAATTTTGTGCGCTCCAAATCTAACGCCGTAAAAAGCGGGAAAGATTATTGGCAGCAAATTGCCGAAGCTTACAAACCCTTGTACAAAGATGCCATGGAGGTGACTTTGCTCGCACCAGGCGCGGCGGGTGGCAAGGCCATGCTGCTCATGCATTACATGAATGCTTATTTGAATGCGTCGGCACAAGGGGCAGCCGCAGCGGATTTGCAGGAACTGCGCACAGAGATTAAAAAACTGGCGGCGGATTTGAATCAGCCAATGGAAATCAAGGCTTTCACGACCTTGCTAAAAGAATTACAACAATTTGCCAGCCCAAATGACGAATACATCAATCAATTACTCAATGGACAAACGCCAGCAGCAACTGCTCAAAGCATTTTTGAAAAAACGGATTTTGATGATGCGGCGCAATTGGAGGCAATTTTGAATCAAACGACAGAACAGCTAATGAAGGAAGATGATCCTTTATTAGAAGCGGCGCGCATTTTGCTACCTGCTTACCAGCGCGCCGCCCAGAATTTTGGCGCTAACACGGCGGCACGGCGCGCGCTGGAACGCAACATTGGCAATGAAGTGTATCAAATATATGGCTTGGACATTCCACCCGATGCTACTTTTACCCTGCGCATTGCCGATGGTGTAGTTAAAAATTATGAATACAATGGCACGGTAGCGCCCATTCACACCACTTTCTTTGGCATGTACGACCGTTATTATAGTTTTAATAAAACATTTCCCTGGTCTTTGCCAGCACGTTGGCTCAATCCACCCATGGAATTGCTGCGTTCGCCCATGGATTTTGTTTCTACAAATGACATTATTGGCGGGAATTCCGGTAGTCCAATTATTAATAAAAACAATGAACTGATAGGATTGGTGTTTGACGGCAATATCGAATCTTTGCCCGGCAATTTTATTTACGTACCCGAAAAAAACCGTACCGTTTCGGTACATGCAGGCGGTATCGCCGCAGCCTTGCGGTACATTTATAAAGCAGATCGCATTGTAAAAGAAATAGGTATCCAGAAGTAAAAAATCATATATAAACCTGTAAGGCTTACGGTGCCTTACAGGTTTTTCCTGCGGATGATCACCTTCCAAATTTACTACTCCCTTTTAACCGATAAGTTTCCCTATATTTGTTTTTCTAATCGCAACACACAGCGTAAACAACCATGATTGAGCAACTTACACCCGGAATATTGCTGACCGTTATCAGCATTTATTTCCTTGCCTTGTTTGTCATTTCGTATTTCACTGGCAGAGATACCAGCAATGCTAATTTTTTCCTGGCAGGCAGGCGCACACCTTGGCCCCTGGTGGCATATGCGATGATTGGTACATCCATTTCCGGAGTTACATTTATTTCCATTCCTGGCGCAGTGGGTGGTTCTGGTCTGAACCAGGATTTTTCCTACATGCAAGTAGTGTTTGGTTACATGTTGGGATACGCTGTAATCGCATTAGTACTAATGCCCATCTATTATAGATTGAATCTCACTTCCATATACGGTTATTTAGAACAACGGTTTGGTTTTTATGCTTACAAGACCGGCGCAGCATATTTTCTGCTATCCCGTAGTGTAGGCTCCGCATTTCGACTGTATCTGGCAATCATCGTACTCCAGGAGTTTGTGACCGGCTATTTCGGCATTCCTTTCTGGTTGACGGCTTTCGTGGCGCTGCTGCTCATTTGGTTATACACGGTCCGAGGCGGTATTCACACCGTCATTTGGACGGATACTTTTCAAACCACTTGCTTCTTATTAGCATTGATTATCACCATTGTAGCCATTGGGCAAACTTTGAATATGAATTTTGGTGAACTGATAGGACTTGTGAGCCGTAGCGAGTATTCACAAATGTTTTTCTTTAAAGGTGGCTGGAGCGATCCGAATAACTTTTTCAAGCAGTTCATCAGTGGCGCTTTGATCACCATTACTATGACCGGTTTGGATCAGGATATGATGCAAAAAAATCTGGCGTGTAAAAATATTCGCGATGCCCAGAAAAATATGTTTTCTTTCAGTGTTACATTATTATTTGTAAACATATTATTTCTTACTTTAGGAGCGCTCTTATACATTTATGCTGCACAAATCGGCATTGAAGTTCCGGCGAAGACAGATTATTTATATCCAACCATCGCTTTCCGGCACCTGCCCCCCATTATGGGCATTGTTTTTGTGCTAGGCTTGATTGCGGCTACGTATGCCAGTTCCGACTCGGCGCTTACGGCATTGACAACGTCTTTCTGTGTGGACTTTTTAAATTTTGAAAAAAGCGGTAAACCCGATCAGGTGCAACAGCGCCAGCGCTTCTATGTACATATCGGCATGACTCTCTTGTTGTTTGTAATGATTATTATTTTTAATATTATAAACGATGAGGCGGTTATTAATGGCTTATTTAAAGCGGCAGGCTATACCTATGGTCCCTTGCTCGGTATGTTTGCTTTTGGTGTGCTGACCAGGCGGCAAGTCAAAGACAATTGGGTGATTCCGATTTGCATCGCGGCACCGATTCTCTCTTTTATTTTGGATCGCAACTCGGCGTTTTGGTTTGGCGGCTTCCAGTTCGGTTTCTTGATTCTGGCAATCAACGGGTTGATCACCTTCCTCGGTTTGCTGGCGGTTTCGCATCCGGCAAGAGCAGAAGAA
>JBKBWT010000226.1:0-10075 GCA_046314415.1 Saprospiraceae bacterium | reverse complement strand
CCGTTTTTAATTGATGATGGAGTACCAAAATGCGGTGCTACGCCGTAGGCGTTTAATATCGGTAGTAATAAGAATAGCGTGTTTGCTGCTCCTTTAGGAGCTTAATCCGACTTGTTAAGCTCCTAACAGAGCAAGGACGGATATTTGGCAATGGTTGCTACCAATATTTAAGCCCTAACGGGCTATTTTTTATCCATCATTTACATTATTTGAATAATCTGGCTTGAGCCTTTTAAGATTAGGCAAGATGCATTGCACATCTGTAAAGATATATTTTACATCAACGCTGAAGCTCCACACAGCAAGGCAGATATTATTACACATCAGTTAAGCTATTCAATTCATCAAGGCAGATGCTTTTTAGATCAGTCATAATATAAGATAAGATCAAAGAAGCTGTTTTTTACATCAATGTTGATGCTTTTTACATCAGGCAAGATGTGTTGCACATCTTTAAAGATACCTTACTATATCAACGTTGAACTTTCAGGTATCAAGACAGCTACTTTTTGCATCATAAATTATGCTCAACTTATAAATGGTTCTATTTTTTGTATAAACTACTATTAAAAATTTATCAAAAAATCTGTTTTTGGTAAATGGGATGTGATTACCCCATTCCAAATGCGGTCACCACTAAAAGGTATAATTCAATTACTGCTTAGCGCCCATCGCTTCCGGCAATAAGGCGTCGTAAATCGCTTGCTGTACCCTGGGTCGAATGCTTCGGTCTAAGAGTTTCCGATTGTCGCGGGTAGGATGCACGCGATTGCAGAAGAAAATATAAATCAGGTTGTACTTCGGATCGGTCCAGGTAAAAGTGCCGGTATAACCGGAGTGCCCGTAACTCTCCGGGCTGGCGGATTGGGCATAACTGGCGGACTTAGGATTGTACTGTATCAAGGGTTTATCAAAACCCAAGCCCCGGTGATTGCCTTCGTTGCAGTACGCACAGCGTTTAAATTCGTCCAGCACTTCTTTCTTCAAAAATTGTTCTCCACCGTAAGTGCCGCCATTGAGGTACATCTGCATCAGTTTAGCCAGGTCGCCCGCCGAACCAAATAAGCCCGCGTGCCCGGATAATCCATTGAGCATACCCGCACCTTCGTCGTGCACGTAGCCATGCAGGATGGTCTTGCGGAAGAACGTGTCGTTCTCCGTCGGAACAATGCGGGACATTGGAAAATGTTTCCAGGCGTTAAACGTCAAGGTGTAAGCCCCCAGCGGACGATAAAAGGTCTCTTTCAGATACGTTTCAAAGTCTTTCCCAATAATGGGCGGCAACATTTTAGGATACAGGTAGAAGGAGAGATCAGAATAGACGTAGCCCGGTTTTTCGTTCAAAGGCGAACGTTTAATGGCTTTGTAAATTTCTTTTTCATAGCGGCGGTGCAACCACATGTTTTCTGTGACTTTGACCGGGTAACGTGCGGAAGAGTCGGGCGCAAAGGTGCGGGACTTGAAGTCTCCAGTGTTATTCATCAAACCATTCCATTTTTTCTTCCAGGGGTAGCGGGCATTGCCTTCCAGCGTACCGCGCCAGAAGGGAATCCATGCCAAAAGCCGCGCCTGATGTGCCAAAATGGGACGCAGGGTTAAATCTTTCTTGTTGGAATTTTTAAAAAACGGATAAATAGAACCTAAAGGCGCGTCGATATTCAATCTGCCCTCGCCGTATAAACGCATCACTGCGGGCAGACTCGCGGAAATCTTGGTAATAGAAGCAAAATCGTAGATGTCATCCGTGGTGACGGGCTGCCGTTGTTCGTAGGTGTGATAGCCAAATGTTTTATGATAGACCACTTTATTATCTTTGATGACCAGGACTTGTGCGCCGGGATACGCCTGAATGTCCAAACCTTCCTGCACAATTGTTTCAATACCTGTCTCCAGTTTTTTGGTATCAAAACCAACCAAAGCCGCTGGGGCATAACCCAAACGCGTACCACTGGGCAGATCTAAACCGCTGCCCGCCCGAAAATCAGGACTCCAGTCTTGTTGCAATCTACCTTTGGCACCCGTCCCGCCAAAGATGACTTGTGCTGCCAAGGATTGGGTAAATGTGCTGGTGGAAGGTGCATGTATCAAGGCTTTCGCTTTGCGTAGATTGGGTAAAAACTGAACCAGATTTGTAGTGTCGAATAGCACCACGATGCAAGGATGGGTCGCCAATAAACCATTGATAACCTTTTCATTATTCTGGATAGCCTGAATGCCCAGGATAAAAGTGGGCGGAGTTTGGGTTTCCTGATTGGCATAAGACCAGTAAGCGGCAAAGTCTTCTACGACGGTGTATTTTCGTAAGGTTTGTTCAAATATGCTATTGCTTTCCAAACCGGAGCCAAAGTAAACCAGCCGTGTGGTGTCCAGCTTTTGCAAAGGAAGTAACTGCTGCTCATTTTTTAACAACACCAAAGAAGATTCACTTTGTCGGTAATCCATTACAACACTATCGGCGGCATTTTGCGCTGTTGCCAACGTGGGAATTACTATACTTAGGAAGAAAATTAAATTATAAAAGGTCTTGCTCATTTTCCGGTTTTTAAATTGAACTATCGAAAATAAGCAAAACCCTTTAGAATTGACAATTTCTGCCAAATTTGACATCAAAAATCAAAAAGGTGGAAAGATGAAAGCATGAAAAGTCAAGCCTATTGCGAATACGCTATACCTCATTGCCAATTAAAAAATCGGCTATTCAAAGGCTCAGATGATGATTGCATCTTGCTTCATCCATGTTGATTCAGGCTTTATCTTCCTTCGGTCACTACAGCGGTCTGGTTCTTGGCAAAGAACGTAGCAATGCCCACCACAATGGCTAACAACGCACCCACTAAAGCCGACCAATACACCACTGCGGAAGTATCCTGTTGCTCTACAGCAATGGCGATGTAACCCCAGGCAATGACCAGTAGATAAGCAAAATTGGTGACGCGCAGATAAGCCAGGCAGGCGATAATCAAGGCAATTAGCAAAGTAATAACTGCCCAGATGTCGGGCGCTACCGCACCGCCGTTCCAGCCAAAATACGTAAGCAAACTGGCAATACTGACAACGGTGGCAACTGTTACCCAGCCGAAGTAAATGGCAAAAGGCATGCGCGCCAGCCAGGTTTCACCTGCCGGAACGTTTGTTTGCCGGATCAGCAAAGCCCGATTGATCTGTACCAGGGAAAATAACATGACGATAATCAATAAATTAGCGACGATGTTATCCCATACTTGCCGATAGGCAGCCGGATACCAGAGCATATTAGCAATGGCATTGACGATAACCCAACGATAAGCCATCTGGAAACGAGGATTTTCCCGCTGCGAGGGCAATGCCTGGTAAATGCCAAAACCCAGTAAGCCTAAATAGATAAGTCCCCAAATGCTAAAGGCATACGGCGCAGGATTGAGCAAGGTATAATTTTCATCAGAGGTTTCGTCAATGGCTTGTCCGCCCAAGTCCGACACTTGTCCGATGATGCTCATGGCTACCATGCCGATGATAAAAAGTAAAGTAATGAACTGCCGTGCTTTATCATTCATGTTCAATGGTTCTTTGGTTTATTTAAATGCAACGGTTAAGAAGGGGAGATGTTTAGGGCAGAACCAGATGGCACAGCGGTAGAAGCGAGTACAAACACTTGATTCAATAATAAAAGGATTATAAAAACAATGCTCCTCATGGTTCATAATCAGCCGGTTAAATCAATTTTATTGGTAATTAAATGTTAACATTGTAACTACAGCTTTGTGTAAAGCATTCTTTTACCTAATTTTGAACACCTCATATAAAAGAAAAGACCCTGTAAGCATAGTCAAATAACAATTGTCTGCGTATCTGCTAAGCTTTCTAATACGATTACCATGTTGATGCTGAGAGTAACTAAGACGTTCCTGCTTTGTAGCCTGCTAATGTCGTCCCTGTGGGGGCAATTGGCACCAGAAATACCGGTTTTGGATAGTGTACAACCGATCTTACCGGTAGAAGGATTGAGAACTTTGGTAGAAGGTTCGCCGACTTTTAATCGTTGTTTTAGTGGTTTTGCACTCTATCACCCCATTGATGGAGAAATTATCTACGAGAAAGATGCCGATAAGTGCTACATTCCAGCTTCCAACACGAAGATTTTAACTTTCTGGACGGCGTGGAATATTCTGGGAGACTCGATTCCTGCTTTGCGCTACGTTATTAAAGGAGATTCATTGATTTTTTGGGGAACGGGCAACCCGACTTTCCTCAATCCCGACTTGCCAAAAGATAGTACGGTGTTGGCTTTTCTGCGGAGCCGCCCCGAACGGCTTTATTTCTCGGCGCATAATTTTGAGGATGATAGTTATGCTCCGGGTTGGTCCTGGCGCAATTATAATTATGATTTTCAGCCAGAACGTTCGCCTTTTCCGATTTATGGCAATGTAGTTACTTTTCAAAGAACCCGCAGCAAATATGGTTTTGAGGTTTATCCTGCTTATTTTGAAGATAAGACCAAATACAATTCGCGGCTGCGCTCTTCCTATGCGTATATTCAGCGACGCAAAGAATCCAATTTGTTTGAATATAATTCCCGTGCTAAATCGGGCGGTCCTTTCTTTAGAAAAATTCCGTTCCGTACCTCTCCCCAGTTGATTGCCGACTTATTGAGTGATACGCTGCGTCGCCCCGTACAATTGATCAATGGGAGAAACATTGTTCCGGCTTATCAGACCCAAACGCTTTCCATTGCCTTGACGGATGTCGTTTATCAAAAGTTGATGCAGGACAGTGATAATTTTATCGCCGAACATTTGTTGATGGCTTGCTCAGAAAAACTTTTCGGACATATCAATACCAAACAGGTGATTGTGTATGCCAATGAGAATATTTTCAAAGGCTTGGTAAATGACTGCATGTGGGAAGATGGTTCGGGACTGTCGCGTTACAATTTGTTTACGCCGTTTTCCGTGACACAGGTGTTGAATAAATTGTATCAGAACATCCCTTCCGAACGATTGCTGAGCATTTTTGCAACCGGCGGCGTGAATGGCACCATTCGCTCCTGGTATGGCGGAAAAGAAAGACCCTATGTATATGCCAAGACCGGCTCTTTGAATGGCGTACACTGCCTGAGCGGTTATGTATTGACCAAAACCAATCGCATTCTGATCTTCAGTTTTATGCACAATAACTTCAACTTTGGTGCGGATGCGTTGAAAGTAGAAATGCAGAAGGTACTGCGTTATGTCGCGGAGAATTATTGAAGTAAGAAGTACCGGAAAGCAATATTAGTCGTCCCGGATTTTATTAGCGTGCTTTATTCTGCGGTTATGCTGCTTTATAAAGGAATAATGGCTAAGTGGAAGATGGAATACAGGGTGTTTCGGTATGCCAATGTTCTAATATTCCATTGCTCCATCTTTCCCCGCTTGTCAAAGTTTTTTTATACAAGATATGGCATCCGGATTTCTAAATTTGGGATGACTCATATTTCATTGATCTTCATTCGTTTATCTTAAAAGATTAAGTGCAAAGTCTTTCAACAGTTGCTTGACTGGACTCAGGTCAGCATCCGTTATACTAATCTCCGTGAGAGAAGGCAGATGCTCAGCAAAGTAAACCTGATCATTCGACATTTCCAGTAGAGTGCTCGCCAGGGCACGCGGATACGGATAGTTCGGGTTGATTTCCGAGAGAATGTCGGCTAAGGTTCTGCACAATGCCTTGTAAGTCAGGAAAAAACCTTGTTTATTCTCGGCATCGACCATTTTAGTGCGGTAAGATTTGGTGGCTTCGGCAATGACAATGCGATGCAGCGTGGCTTCATCTACAAAATCAATAGAAGGATTCGGACGTGCCGAATCGAGCATGGTATCAATGGCGATTTCCAACTTTTGCTCAGGATCAGGGATATTAGCCGTATGGAATTCGATCTGAAATTTGACCCACTCCCAATACCAGGACAACAGATAGAGAATAAGGCGGTGCTTGTTTTCAAAATAGCGATAAATGGAAGCTTCGGTAGAACCAATGCGATCTGCTAATTTTTTGAATGTAAAGTCTTCAAAACCAATCTCATCTATCAGCCAAATGCTATGCTGAATAATCTTACGTCCGAGCTTGGTGTCCTGTGGGTCACGTAAGTAAAGCTTCTCGTTGAGTCTTATTTGAATGGTGACAGCCATATTCTATTTTTTGCAATAGTGCCTGGCAATGGTTTATAGTTTTACTATCGAAAATGATGGTGCAAACCTATCATTTATTTTTCAATTTTTCAGCGCTCTTCCTTATAAAATCAAGGAGCAAATCGAACAAATGCAAAAATGATTACCTGAAGGTACGTACATTGGATAGGAACGGCTTTGCAGGAGAATAGTTTAACTTTCATCTCAGGAAGCAAAAAAAAGAGAGGTTATGTAGAATAACCTCTCCAGAAAAGCCTCAGTCACCATGCGAATCAATTAGCAAAAGCTAATTGAGAAGTTTCTTTATGTAGCAAAAGATTTCAAGCTATTTTCTATATTCTGATAGTAATACTTTCAAAATTTAAAAGTAAAACACTACTCAGCAAGAAAGGTTTTCAATTTTATAAAAAAATTGATAAAAAAATCGCTGGAATTGGTATGATAAGTTGCTTACTTTTCTATTTAATTCTAAACCAATTACTTATACGGCGAATTAAAGAAAAATTATTGGATGGGGGCGCTGTTTGTAAATTATCGGAAATCACGGCGTCTTCCTCGATTTGCAATGCTGATTGCTCGGGATAAATGACCATAAAATTCTGATTTTTAAAATAACGTGGAAGCGTACCGGGTAATTTATCTAAATAATTATCATAAGAAATCGTTGCCTCCCGTGCGCTGATAACGATTAAAATATCATTTTTACTGCCATTTTTAATAAAAGTCGAAATATCTTCAAAATATTGCATCTCATCAAACTCCACCTGAACAGTGGATTTCAGTTTCTCCAATCTTCTCATGATATATTCCCAGGTGCGCGGCACCGTTCTAAACAGTAGCGTAGCGCTGGTTTCTTTGGCGAGTGTGTATAATTTTTCCACCCAAATCGGAAAGCCGACCTCATACTGGGCATTTGCCGGCACAATCACAGTGATGCGGCGGGTAATATTGAGCGGCTGACATAAATTAGCCACCACAATCGTGCTCGCGTTTCGGGCAATCAAAGCATCGAGGGTGGTACCAAATATGGTACCCGCTACATTCGATTTTCCACTCCAACCCATGATGATCGTCGTAATCAGTCGCTCTTGTACATATTGCGAAATACCACTGCTGGCGTTAAGCGCTACGCGCGTTTCCACCCGCACCTGGGTGTCGGTAGCAGCCGCGTGTACGATGGCTTTTTCTAACATTTTATTATTTTGTAATACTTTTTCACGGGCTTCGGCATCATCTTTTACCACCGATAATGCCGTAATGGGTTGTTTAGAACGCTTGTTTTTGAGCAGCATGGCTAAATCCATCAGGGGTTCAATGGTGGTGGGATTGGCAACTGGCACTAAAAATTTTTCCTCCAGTTCTCCTAATTCGGGCAACTTGTCTGCTTCCGCAATCGCCAACTTTCTACCGGCGCTTTCGGTTACAAATGATCCGACTAAACATGTGATCAATATTAATATGATAGTCCCATTTAGTACATTTTCATCCAGCAACTTGATCTGAAAACCGATTAAAATCACAGCTAGCGTTGCTGCCGCGTGCGCACTGCTCAACCCAAATATTACATTGCGGTGATGTACGGTATAATGAAAAATACGCTGCGTGAGCCAGGCGGCTAACCATTTACCAGTGATGGCTACTACCGTGAGCGTGCCCGCAACGATGAGCGCCTGCGGACCCTTTAGCAACACACGCACATCTACCAACATGCCGACGCTGATGAGAAAAAAAGGAATAAACAACGCATTACCCACAAATTCAATGCGATTCATCAACGCCGAGGTATGTGGAATCAGGCTATTCAACGCCAAACCCGCCATAAAAGCACCGATAATTGGCTCAACACCAGCTACTTCTGCTAAAAATGCTGCCAGAAAAACCAGTGCCAGTACAAAAATGTAGGGCGACGTTTTCTCTCCCTCGATATTTTTAAAAAACCAGCGTGCCACCGGTGGGAATACCCAAAAGACAATAAAACCAAAGATGATCAGGGAAATAATCAGCTTTATCCAAAAAGCCGAACTCAGACCGCCTTCCTGCGAGCCCGTAATGACCGCGAGAATCAACAGCACGGCTGTATCGGTAATAATGGTGCCGCCCACGGTAATCGCCACTGCTTCATTTTTAGAAATGCCCAGCCTACTGGCAATTGGGTACGCTACCAAGGTATGGGTAGCAAACATACTGGCAATGAGCAGAGAGGGAAGAAAATCATATTGTAAAAAATAATAACATACCGGAAATCCAATACTTAGCGGCAATGCAAAAGTAAAAAGCCCAAATAATAAGCTTTTGTAACGATTTTTTCGGAATTCATTCAAATCCAGCTCTAATCCTGCCAAAAACATGATATAAATTAATCCTACGGTGCCAAATAATATAATAGCGGTGTTACGCTCCATCAAATTGAAGCCGTGCGGACCAATGATTACACCCGATATAATTAAGCCAATAATACCTGGCAGGCGCAGCCGTCTCAGTAAAATGGGGCTTAACAGAATGATAAACAGCAGGATAGAAAAAATAAGTACCGGATTTTTTAGCGGAAGCGAAAAATCAATATTAAGTAATAATGTAATCATACATTTATTTTATAATAATTATCTGCACTAAATAGCGGCTTTTCGTCCCATATATACGAGCTGCGTTTGGGCATTGATTTTTATCTCATCCAGGCGACAGGGAATAGGCTGTAACACCCCCGACGGCTCTTTAATAAAAATGGGTGCTTGAAGGGGGGATTGTGCCATTCCTTTTACTAGATCAACCAGCTGCTCCTTGTTTTCAACGGCAATTTCGTGTATTTCGGGATAATCCCGGGCAATTTCATTCAAGTTTAAAAAATCATCTGTGTAAGAAAAAATGCCTTCCTGAGGCAGGGCATTGGGCTGCTGGCGCAGCTCTTCTGGTGCCAGTAATCGGAAAATACCTTTTTCACCAAATAATTTTTGATAGCGTTTAATCGCATAATCATTTACTTCCGAACTACTCGTCATTGCAATGAGATAACCAATATCCAAAAGTTCCAACTGATCGCTCAGGTCATCATTATAAATATTTAGTACAAATGCTTCAATGCCGTCTTCGCGGGCTTTACTGACATTGATTGGATTACTGTCGGCTAATACGATATGCCGCTTTTGCTCTTGTAAATATTTCGCCAGCAGGCGCGCTGCCGGATTCGCTCCAATAAACAAAATACCGGAGGACGAAGCTTGAATGACGTCCAAAAGTTTTGCCAGTAATCTTGCCGTAGTTGCATTGAGTAAGACGGTGCCCAGCACAATCATAAACACCAATGGTGTAATATATTCGGCACCTTCCACGCCTTCATTGGTGAGTGTAATGCCAAACAAAGACGCAATGCCCGCTGCCACTATCCCTCGTGGACCGACCCAGGATATAAAGATTTTTTCGTTCAAACTCAAATCTGATTGAATAGTGCTCAGCAGCACACCCAATGGACGCAGCACCAGCGCCACCAACAAAAAAAGCCCGAGCGCCCGCCAGTCGAGTAGCAATTCCAATTGTGATAGATCAATATTGGCTGCCAGTAAAATAAAAAGAATGGAAACCAGCAAAATACTCAGTGATTCTTTAAAATTAAGAATTTCGCGCAAGCGAGGCACATTCAGATTGCCCATGATCATACCCATGATGACGACCGACAAGAGTCCTGACTCGTGGGCTAATTGATCAGAAGCAACAAAAACACACAGCACCGATGCTAATGTAAAAATATTGAGCAAAAAATGCGGAATCCAGTCTTTTTTTATCATCCAATATAATGAAAATGCTGCCGCACCACCCAGAACAACGCCAATAAAAACAATTTCCAGGAAAGTAGTAAGCGCATAAATCGTAAAATTACCCCCCGATGATTGAATAAATTCAAATACCAATACTGCCACCAATGCCCCAAGGGGATC
>JBKBWT010000225.1:0-10096 GCA_046314415.1 Saprospiraceae bacterium | reverse complement strand
TGGTCCAATGGCGCTACCACTAATATGCTTACCAATCTCGGTCCTGGCACTTACATTGTTACCGTTACCGATGCCAATGGCTGTACGGCGGTCGGATCCCAGCGGATCGAATTTGAAAATGTTACCGATTGTCTGGCACGAGGCAGCAATACCCGTTTTGAATGGATTCAACGCATACAAATAGATCAATTCATTCACAATAGTGATAACAATGGCGGCTACGCTGACTTTCGGCAGCTCAATATTCCGCTCCGGCGAGGCGCAACGCACACCGTCATCCTTACACCAGGCTATCTTTCGGTTGCATTTCAGGAATATTGGCGCATCTGGATTGATTTCAACCGCGATGGTGACTTTATGGACGCGGAAGAAGAAGTACTGATTGCCGATGGCGTGGTGAATGACCTTACCGCTAACATCCGCATCCCCATCAATGCGGCAATCGGTACGACGCGTATGCGCATTGCTATGCGTTATGGCGCTCCTACCGGTGCTTGCGGCATTTTTCCGTACGGAGAAGTAGAAGATTATACCAAAACCATTCATTCCAATACTAATATAAACGACCTTGCTACCGGTCGTTCGACTATGAATGCATTGTCAGGCGTATTACCAATTCCGGCAAACTTACAATTGTATCCGAATACCACTAAAAAGCAGGTATGGCTCCATTATGAAGCGACTCAGGCAGGCGTCTTACAATTGAGCATTCATAATTCACAAGGACAAGCCTTGCAACAAGCTACGTATGCACTTCACCAAGGCAAAAACACCTTTGAATTGGCACTGGAAGCTTTACCTGCCGGTACATACCTGCTACGCGGTACAACGGGAACCCAGCAGTTTTCGAAACAATTGATTATCAGTGAGTAAAATTCAAGTTTAGTGAAGATACAAATTCAAGTCAATTTGCCTGCCCATCGGTGAACAGGGCTTATGCCGCTGTTCACCGATGGAGTTTGATTATTCTTGGCGCTAAGGTTTATTTATTCAAACAAGCTGCGGGGCGCTCTTCCATGCCATATTCTTTCATTAATTCTTTCAGTCTATTGTCATACGCATTGGGCGCTTCTACACGGGCGAGTTGCTGCAATGCCTGATAACGGCAATCCCATACCTTAATGCGTAATTTCTGCACCCGACACTCCACGTCTTTGGTAAATTTGAACTCAAAATCTTTTTGAAATGCTTCAATTTGCTCCAAATACTGGATTCCTTCTTCACAGGAGGCAGCAAAGCCTTTCATGGTCCAGTCTTTGACCTGATGAATGTTGTCACAATACAATTCCGTCGATTGATAGTCCTCGGTAAGTTTGTCGCCTTGTGCCACAAACTTGTTCCAAAGTTTCTCAATTTTTACACCGTTGGCTGCATATTTGTCAATCAATGCTGACAGTTCGTTGATTTTGGTTATTGTAATTTTATCCAAGGGAGCCGGATCCACCTTTTGCAGGGCGTCAATTTTATCAAGCATTTCGTCTGCCAGATCGCAGGTATAAGCGAAACCATCCATGATATATGCCCGAATCACCGCCTCTTTGCTACAATATTCATAACCATATTTGCCGAGGTGTTTCACCTTATTGTCAGGCAAGAATGCTTCCCATGCTTCGTTCAGCACAGTGAGGTTGCCATTCTTTTCTTTTACGGCAACTTCCAGTTCCTTCATTTTTTTCGCCAGTTCTGCATTGGGCGCTACGCCACTTTCGGCTTGCAACTGCTTCACTTTTTCAAGTGCTGCCGGGGCGGCATTACACAAATCGAGTGCACCGTTCAAAATCAACGCCTTCATATTCGGAATAGGATTGCAGGAGAAAAGCGGTAATTCAATGTCGAAGCCCGGCGAAACCCCGGTATCTACATATTTCTTCCAAGCGAGGTCTAACTTAGCCAGGTCCCGAAACAAGGCTTTCATGGTAGCTACCTCCGCTGCCAATCCTTCAACCTGGTCTATGCGCAACGTCGTTTTTTCCGTTAATTGGAGCGTACGATTTTCAAAAATGTCCTTTGCTCTTGGCACATTCCCCTGACAGAAATGCTTGTAAGCCGTCATAAAGGAATATTTCGCCAGCGTTTTTTTCTCACAGCTGGTTTTAGCAGCGGCGATGGCATCGATTTCTTCCAGCGTGACTTCTTTCGTTTGCAAAAATCGCTTCCAAATGGCGTCCATGCTATGATAGGCTTTGATTTTGGCGTCCAGTTCTTCCATTTTTTTTACAAACCCTGGAATCGCCTTATGTACTTCGGGGTCTATCGCCTGCACCTCTGCCATTAATTTTCCTGCGTTGTCCACATCGCTTTGGCAAAAATCAGTGTTGGTATTCATCAATAAATACTTGGCATAATCCGCCTGCTCATACACTTTGTTGGGCTTAACCAACTCACTCATGTTGGAAATTTTGTTGTTTTCCAAAAATTCCTTCCAGGTTTCGTCAAAGTTGATCGTTTGAGCAAAAGTGGCGGTAGCAACGAAAAAAAGGTTGATGATAAGGCAAAATAAAGCATTTGTGCGCATTACGATTGAGAATTTAATTTAGGTTCATTTTTAAAATTAGATGGATTGGGGTGAATTCCAAAACTCCGAGAATAACGTTTTTTTACCTAAAATTATTCCCCACTACCACCCGAAATGCAGGAGGATGTAAAGCAGCTCACTATTTTAACAAAGTTATTTATTGCTACCGCGCTCAGAATATCTATTGTTTCCGGGCTTGACGTGTAATATCATATTTAAAAGGACTAATGTTCAATTGCACACATTAGCCCCTTTTTACACCAAAACGCTATTATCGCTGGTTTCTTTACTGATTAAGTGCAGCGATTTCTTTCTTGGATGGCACTGGCGTAAATGGCATTTTGTTGAATTTTATAAATGTTGTCAACCAAGATAAAAAGGTCCGTTTTTTAAAAGGGGAGTCGTCAAAATAGTGTTTGGTAATGGTTGTAAAGTCTTCCGGCGCTCTGCCCGTCAATGCTTTCACTACATTAGTAGGCTCAATATCAAACCGATTCATTTGCATTTGTCTATTATAAAATATCGATTGCACAATGGCAAACTTATCGAAGCCAAAATCCATTCCACTCATGATTCCTGCTTTGAAAAATAACCAGTCAGGAATATCAATTTTTATTACTTTCTTGCCCCGCACTTTTGAGAAAATTGCCGCCATTTCTCTGGGGGAAATTGATTTATCTCCGGTGGGAAATAATTTTTGTCCAAAGTATGGTGCTGGATTTTTGAGCAGCGCCGCAATACAACGACTCATATCATCTATTGAAATCCAGGGATTTTTTCCATTGCCAAACGGATTAGGCATTAAGCCCAATTGCAAGACATACTCTGTAATCACAAAGGCATTATCTGCAAAATATCCAGGTGCAAAAAGTACCACGTTTAGTCCAGAAGTCGTCAGCAAGTCATATGACTTTCTCACCTCATTGGTCATAGCACTTCCTGTGTCAGCAAATTCGGCAATACGTTGCCCCATAAAAACTACCGCATTGATATTGGCTTCTTTGGCGGCTTCAATAAATAGAGCAATATCCTTTGCCATTCCTGACTTATAGGGATAGCAATAATATACATTGTCAATGCCGGTCAATGCTTGTTTAAGTTGTTGCCTATCATTAAAACTGCCTAAGGCAATCTCAGCACCCAATTTTTCTAGCTCAATCGCTTTTGCATTTCTAGATCGTACGTAAATTCTAACTGTATAACCTTCCTGCAAAAGTTGAACGGTACTTGCATAGCCTGTTTTACCGGTGGCTAGCGTGATTAAAATTTTCGGCTTCATATTATAGAATTGTTTTTAATGAATGTTTTTTTCAAAAGAATTTGTCTGATACTTGCCAGGTGCGAAAACAGAACAATAGGCACGATGCAAGCTGGTAAAAACATAAAAGGAAAGTGCAAAACGGCTATGTTGGGTTGTTCAAAACCAAACTGCTGAAATGGTGTAGGGGCAGATAATATACCGTTTATGACAATATTGAGTAAAAGCCCCAAGCATAAGATATTCCATCCAATAATAATGGATTTACTTAACCGCTCTTTTACCAAGCCAAAGTAGTAGATGAATGGTGCCGTCATACCCGAAAGAATATCAAAATTCCTGCCTTCAAAGGTCATTAACTCCGGCACCGCCTCGGCAAGGAAAAGCCAGTACAAGACTATTTCAACGGGTATCCTTACTAGGTGAATTAATGTCAGGACTTTCCCGTTGAGACTGTCAATAAATAGTCGCCCCTTTTGGGTGCTAAACTGCACGATGATAAACACTAAGGGTGGAAGTAAGAGTAATTGAAATCTTGGGGGCATCGTATTGGTAACGGTGTAGAAATCCAGCATACCAACAACGGATTGTACCGAAAGCCAGATAGCTACAAGCACAATAAATCCTTTTGACTTTTGAGTCGCTTTGTAGAATATATAAAGCGTTGTAATTAATGTCAGCCCAAAAGTGGCATAAACATAAAAAGGGATGTTTTCCATTTGCATTCATTATTTTGTTAATGCAAAGGAACAGTAATGTACTTCTACTCCATACGACAAATGGCGTAAAATGAAAAAGGCTTACTTTTTTGTAAAGTTTTGTCTAATTCTGTTTAGGGTTCGCTCACTTATGCCTAGATAAGATGCGATATGACTAAGATGGGCATGTTGGAAAATATCTTTGTCCGTTTCAATCAATTTCAGATAACGTTCTTCTGCACTTTGGTTTATCATTGCCAGAGTTCGTTGCTTGTAGGCTACAAATTCGTTCACGATCATTTGTCTGCCAAACTCTCTAAAAGCTGCGACCGTGTGAAAGAGTTTGTTGAGCTTTTCAAATTTAGTTGAATATACTTTACATTCCGTCATTGCCTGAATATTCTCGCTGGAAGGCAGTTTTTGGAAGAAGGAGGCAGCATCAAAAACCACCCTGTTTTGCGAATAAAAATAAGTAGTTACTTCATTGCCATCTGTATCAAAAGTGAATACCCTTAAAAATCCTTGCGCAAGAAAATAATAATCACTTACTTTTCCTTCTTTTAGAAGATACTCATCCTTCTGGAGTGTTTTTTCTTCAAACTGTTCTGTGATATGTAAAAGCGATTCCGCGTCAATAGGAATATTAGGTGTATTCGTTTTTATAAAATTTATAAGTACAGACTCGTTCATTTTAATGATATTCTATTCATAATCAGTTACTTGTTACTTACAGGTAACGATCTTGGGTTTTGCCCTTAGGCAGGTTTTATAGCAAATTGGATACTCTCTTTCTGATGCTTTTCTTCCATTTTTTTTATTCCTCGCTTTGCATATTCATTAGCTGGGTCAATCGGTTACAGTTTAAAATAGGGTGCATATTGCCCATTTGCGAGCAATACGGTTTCGTCAAATAGTGATTTTAAATCCATTACATTGTCAAGTAATGAATGGGGCTTACAACTTAAAATAAGATTGATTCTGTTTGTCAAGTCAGAGGGTTTTGTTTCATTTTGTTCTATAATCTCCAATGCTCTTTTGTCACCCATAGGATAAATTTCATTGATTGCAAAGAGCGCATTCACAATACTTTTTATCGCTCTTGTCAAACAGCCAAGCGTATTGTACATATCATATTTTGCTGCAAATTTTTCCGCTTGCCAGATTGTAAACTCAGCAGACCATAAAGACTGTTGAATTACGGATTGTTTTAGTTTAATGGGATAATTCTGAACAGCTGCTTTTAACTTTTTTATAATATGTTCAGGGTCGTACAGGGGAATGTTGTATTTGGTCTCGGCTAAGAAAATGATGGAAGAGAAGCCGAATGGCGGTTGTTGTTCATAGTGATTTTCCCAAATACCATTTTTTGCGTTGTCGATGGTTGTCGCAATCTGGTCAATGTTTTTGTAAAGAAAATCCACTTCTCCTTTTTTCGTGCTAATCCACGCACCACCATTAACCCAAGGTCCCCACTCGTAAAACCCCGTAACCGTTGGTTCTTCGTGGTCGGCTAACTTTTTGGCTATCAATTTTATTTTTTCAACATCAAAAGGGCTTTGTTCTGAGTAATAGATGCCAATGTCAAGGTCTGAGTTTTCAGTTGCCATGCCCATTGCATATGAGCCGCCAAGTACAATTGCCTTAACTCCGTCAATGCGTTTGAGTTCGTTCGTAAGATGGTCTAACAATTCTTGTTTTTCAGGAGGTAAATTCATTTGCGCCTATATATCGGTTTATTAATGTCGCTTTACAATGACCACCAATGTTTCTCGGCTTTGCGTTCGGGCGACTTTCGGAGCACAACGGTTTAATTTATTACTAAACACCAGACACCAAGTTTGCACAGTTTGTCCAGATACTTCAAGTTCAGTCTGCCTGACGCAAAACCCATATTGGTCGCTGGTATTCTGATCATTCCTCAACAACCTTTCTCATTTCATTCACCACCGAAGTCCAATTCTCTTCCGAATGTTTTGCCCGTTCTTCGTCATAGTTGGTTTGATGAATTGTAAGAACGGTATCAGCGCCATTTTCTTCCACTTCGTAACATACCCATAAATAATTTTCGGGTTTGTCTTCTTTGCCGCTCCAGCTACTAAGATAGGAAAATGCAATACGTTGCTTATGCACATATTCAAGCACTTCTCCTTTATCCTGATACTGCTGTCCTTCCCACTCTCCTTGGAAAATTAAGGGGCTGCCCACTTGCCAAGTAGTTATTAAGTCTGTCCCAAAAAAGTATTGTTTCACAATTTCAGGATTAGTGAGTGCTTCCCACACCTTTTCAAGTGATGCTTTTAGTGTTGTTTTGTACTGAATTTTAAATTGAGTTACCATTTATCTATTTATTTTTGGATGTCCGCATTGCTTTTACTTTCTTGATTTTAGGGTCTTTTATGAAGTCTTCATACGCTTGAGTTTCCATTCCAAATATGGCAACTTTCCCTTGATTATCGGCGTGAACCCCAAATCCATAGGTTTTTGTCAATGGTGATGACCTGAAACAAGGTTGCCCTTTTGAAAAAAAATCTTTCCTTGCCTGTTCAAGTTCGTTTTCAGTCAAGTCCTTACGAATAGCGTAAACTTGAAAAAATATCTCATCCGAAGTGAACTTATACGGATTATTTTTTAGCAACTCGTATTGTAGTTCTGCTACTGTTTTTTTCTCACCTTTTGAGTTCGGTAATACGCCGCTGTTTACTTTTGTATCTTCCGCCACTTCTATAAATGTGTCGTAATAATTTGTTGTATGTGTCTTTTCCTTTGACATACTGATTTTGTTTGTTAATTATTGTCTTTTATACTTGGCACTAACGTCCCGTGCAGCTACAGTGCCACCTCTCGGGGAGGCATAGGCGCTACATTGCGTTGTGTGGTGCTTTAATTAGCAAAATATTTTACTAATTCTTTTATTCCAATAATATCACCATATATACACCCCATGCAAGTATAAACATTACTATTTCTATTTTTTAAGTAATTTATTACTTGAATATCTTTATCTGTTATTTTAACATTTTTCTTTTGTAATTCAATCATTCCAATTATTCCATACGCTTGTGCTTCAACATCTAATGAATATAAAAATTGCCTAATTTTATATAATTCTCCTTTTTTAATATAGTTTTCAATTTGCTTCCATTCTTTTGTTGGTTCACCAGAAAAACCACAAGCATTACTAAATATCCATATACTATCAATTTCTTTTTTAAAATCTTCTTCGCTTTTTGAAGTTTTAAATTGCTTATTAAAAAATTCTAAATATCTTTTAATTTCAAATTTGTTAATTATCAATTTACTTTTCTTTTCACCTTGATTTATTTCGCAATAAGCTAGTTTATCTTCGCTTTTCACAAGACTTATATGAAAGTATTCTCCATTTTCTTCTGTGATAAAACTTAATCTTATCTGTTGGAAATCATTACCTATTTCTCGTATGATTGTAAATGATATTTTATTTCCCTCAATGTCTGGATAGGCAATTTCATTCTGAATTAATTCAATCAATTGTGAGTAAGAAGTTACTGCTTTAACTTTATTTTCAACTTCACTGAAAGTCGGCACATTTGTTTGCCCTAGAAATAGGATTAGTGACAGCAAGATTTTCATTTTAGTATTTTATAAGGTAACACATAACGCCCTGCATATAATTTGTGACCCACTTTTCGGCATGACCGTCATTGATTTAATTCATTGATTCCCATGAGGGCAAGTAAGACCCCCAAGCTAAATATCAGGTACAAAATATACGTCAGTATCGAACGTAGGATATTCATCATGCGATTTCCTTCAGAAAAAAATTGCCAAAACACCCAGCAGGTATATAAAGTAACCACTACCAATGCCAATACTTCTACTGCATCACTTTTAATAAACGTCTCTCCGATTGCAAATAGCGCATAAAGCAGTGCTTGCTGTCCTGTTATGTAGGAATTTATGACAAAGTGTTCAAGATAGTTTTTACCGAATTTTAAAAATGACAAGTAAGATGCCAATGAAAATAAGGGTAATAGCATTAATGTCGTGTAAGCATAATTCTTTGCAAACCAAGTGGCAATTTTGGGAATGCCCGCTCCTGCGTTTTGTTCAGTCACCCCATTCATCCATCCTGTTATGGCATCATCTATCCAGGTATTTTGATGCGTGACTTGAGTAATCAGAAAATACAAGGTTGACAAAGTGAGTACATAAGCAATTGGCTTAAAATGATCTTTCCGCTTTCCATTTAGAAATTCCTTAAGACTTTTTCCTGGTCTTGCAAATAATTCTCTTAGAGTATAAAAGAATCCTTTGTTGATTTGAAAAACACCCTCCGACAATTCATTTAGAACAGTAGTGAGGTTAATGTTATCAACTTTTGAATTTTGACCACAATTACTACAGAATTTTCCGTCAACCTTATGTCCGCAATTTCTGCAATTCATCTTTTCTTTATATTAAGCACAACTCTGGTATTAACGCATTGCGTGTTCTACTTAACGAGTTTGAGTTGCGCTAATATTCGCTTTAAAAATAATGGGATTTACTTAAATGTCCAATTCATCTGCCGGGCTTTTTACCTCTGCCCAGCCGGTAGGTGTGATGTGGGTATATCGCTCTGTAGTTTTTGCTGTCTTCAAGTCTCCTCAAGCGTGGCGGGCTTTGAAAACCGGCTGCCCTGTTTTTGCCAAAGCGATGTTGGTAGCAGTTTTTTTATTTTTCAGGTTGTTTTTTGTAGTCTTTTATCAATAGGTAAATCGCTATTATGAATACAATTAGAAAAAGAATGTCTAACGCCGGCATTTTAAACCTGTACGTTTTAAAGTCAAAATGATTGAACAGGGTCAAGCCTAATATAAATGCAATGATTACGAAAGTTAAATTTACTCCTTTCTTACTTTCCATATTATGGACTTGTTTAAAATTGATAAAAATATGAATATCAGCTATATCATAGCACACTTAAAATTTGCCACTAATTCACCAAGGCGCAAAATGATTTAGTGGGATTTAGTGATTTAGTGGCAATCATTACCTGTTTCTTAATAAGTTTTCATATTAAAATAATCCCTAATTTTAAACAACTTCTTTATTTAATCTTTGATACGAGTACAAATTTTATAAAATTTTTATCAATTTTAAATCCATCAAATTTCTATTTTTTGCATGACTACCAACGTTTTGCCGCTTGCCGCAGTGAACTTGAATAGAAGCTGAACGCTCCAAGTTTGCACAGCTTATCCCGACACTTTTCGGTCAGCCCGCCTGATGCTACTCGTGTTAAAAGCCTTTTTTTATTATCTTTTTGGTAATAATGTACTTGCCATTAGAAAATTGAATCACGTACACGCCGGGTTTTAAATCTTCCACTTTGATCATTCCGTCTGTTATTTTGTTTGTAGTGTAGATTTTGCCTTCAACACCATATATGGTATAAGACCAATCGTTTTCCATTAAACCTTTTACATATATGATGTCATTCGTAGGATTTGGATATAATATTGTCTCATCAAAAACCGCTTTATCTATTAGAGTTGCGTCCATGTAAATAGTTGAAAATCAAAGTTGATTAAATTTGGGGTTAAAAAAGGAGCATGAGCCTAAATTATAAAGCTATAAAAGAGGATCGACAATGGCGAGCGACCA
>JBKBWT010000224.1:0-10108 GCA_046314415.1 Saprospiraceae bacterium | reverse complement strand
AATTGGCTATTCACCATCTGGTCTGTGTCGAATTCGATCTGCTCGTGCCGACGCAGTTACTTGTGCATTTTGCTGATAATCAGCTTGTTATGCTTTGCGCACTTCCTTAATGCGCAATCTGTCCCTTGCGATGGCGCTTATTATCTTTTTCTTACGCCGCACAGCAACGCCCGCACCAGCGCGATGTACCGGGTGACCACGGATCCCGTTAGTAAAGTACCACAATTTCAATTGATTAATGCCGATCTGGGGCATCGGGTTACGGCGGCGGGCTATTCCGTTTGGCAGGAGCGCATTTATGCACTCGATTATCATACAAAGCAGGTGTTGCGCATCGATGGCAATGGGCAAGTAGAGGCATTTCAGGTGCCGCTTTATCTGGATACGGCGAATGTTTTTACGGCGGGAGAAGTAAGTCCGGGTGGCGGAAATTTACTCGTGATTGGTTGGGATAAAAATGCGAAACGCGACCAAACCCTTTTTTCGATTCGGCTGTATCAAGATAATTTTCTGGCAGGCAGAGTGTCTATTCTGAGCGATTTTGCTGCTACGCACGAAGATGTAGCCTTCGACCCGGTGCGTGGAACTTTCTACGGTTATAATTTGCAAGGTAATAAATTGACCTGGATTAACAGTTTCTCGGGGCAGGTGACGGATTATTTCAGTCGGAATATGGAAGGTGTGACTACCCTGGGCAGTCTGTTTTTTGATCGTGCCGGTCAATTACACGCTTATGGTTCGTCAGGTGGCTCGGAAGAACGGACCTTTTTTGATATTGATAAACTGCAAGGTCGGGCACAAGCGATTGCCGAGGGACCGTTGGGGCGCTTTTCTGATGGATGCACTTGCCCTTACACCGTCCGCAATCTCAAAACCGTGCAACCGCAGCAAATCTTGCCTTGCACCGAAATAACGGTTACTTATAATATTATAAATCATGCCGGTACGGCTTATTCTTATATTTCGGTAAAAGATACCTTCCCGGAAGGGTTTGTTATTACAAAAATTGTAAAAGCACCGCAAACTGCTATCATAAAAAGCGGAGTGGGTAGTAATATTTTAGCATTGGAAGGCATTGATATGATATTGGATACCAATAGAGTTATCATAACGCTGGAAGCTACTGAAAATATTCTTCCCGGTAAGTATGCCAGCCAGGCGGTCCTGGGCGAGTTGCCAACCGCCTTCGGTAAAAAAATTCTTTCGGATGATCCGACAACTTCGGCTCATCTCGACGCCAGCGTGATTGAAATTATTGGCGAACAAAATCGGGGGCAATTGATTCGGCAGCGTTTCACCTGCGACGGGCAGGGCGTGATACTCGAAACGGATGTGCCGAATGCTACCTATCTCTGGAGTACCGGCGATGCGAGTGCCTCGACTTTGGCGACGCAGCCCGGCTGGTATGCCGTCACTATTAACGCTGATTGTGGTAATTTTATCGATTCTATTTACCTGGATTCGATTCCGGCACCGTTAAATGTAATATTACCCCCGCTTATTACAATAGAACTCGGCACATCTTTAAATAATATTACACCCATTATAAATTCCAATCGCCCCATCACCTATCAATGGCAGGCGACGGACGGCTCGACTGTGGATTGCCCGGATTGCCCGACTTTGAGTGCCCAACCGGCACAAAATACAATTTATACCTTGACGATTACGGACGCAAGTGGCTGTCAATCAACTGATTCCATGCGCGTGGAAGTGCTGCCGGTGCGCCAGATTTACGCTCCTACTGCCTTCAGTCCCAATGGCGACGGCGTCAATGATATTTTTTATTTACAAGGTAAATACGCTGCCAAAATTATTTACTTCCGCATTTTTGATCGCTGGGGTAATCAGATTTTTCAGGTGCAAAATGGCGTATTAAATGATCCTGATTTTGGTTGGAACGGACAAGTGGCTGGACAACAAATCAATGCCCAAGCATATTTGTATATGGCTGAAATTGAATTTGCTGATGGAATTAAGCAGCGTTTGAGCGGCGAAGTGTCGTTGATAAAATAAACCGGAATTTCTATGCATTTTTTATGCGCAAAGCATCCTTGCTAAGTTATTCATTTTCTAATCACAATTATTAAAAGTCATGAAACGAGCTTTACCAGTTATTATCACTTTCTTGTATATTATAATTGCATGTAGCGCTGCTGCCCAGGAAATAGAAGTGCGGGGGAAGGTGACGGATGAGCAAGGTGTGCCGTTGATGGGAGTTAATATTTTAATAAAAAATACGTCGTATGGCACTAGCACGGATTCAAGTGGTAGTTATACACTTAAAGCTAAAATAGGAGACATACTGCTTATTTCTTACGTAGGATATAAAACGCTTGAAACCAAAATTGATAGTCATTATCTAGCTGTACAACTTCTACTAAAAGAAACTGATTTGGATGAAGTAATAGTTGATAACTCTAATGAATATCTTTTTAAAATAATAAATAAGTGCCCAACAATTTATATTTCTACTTCTCTTCCAGATACTTACAAAGGCAACATTTACCACCCTTATCAACTCATTCGCGGCAGAGTGCCGGGGCTGACGATTTCTAAACCCGGCGGCGATCCACTCGGCGTTTATGATGTGTATCAACGTGGACAGCATTCCTTGTTGGGTAAAACCGAGCCTTTAATTGTTGTAGATGGCTTACCTGGTGCTTCTTTGCAAACCATTGACGTAGAGGATATTGGATCAATAACGATTATTCGGGATGCTGCTCAAGCTTCGCTTTATGGTGCCAGAGGCGCGAATGGTATTATTGAAATTCAATCAAAAAAATCAAATTATGATAAAAAATTAAAAATATTATATAATGGTTACATCGCTGCCGAACAAATTACGAATACGCCAGATGTATTAAGTGCTGATTCCTATCGCACTTTGCTTACTAATCCCAATTCCGCTTTTTATAATCCTGCTTCAAATTTTGGTGCTGCTACCGACTGGGCGGAGGCAATTACCGGCAAGGGAATGAGCCATGCGCACCATCTGGCATTTCGGGGCAGTGCAAAAAATACGCATTATAGCTTGTCCTTCAATTATCGCGATGTAAATGGCGTTGTAAATAACTCCGGTTTTAATCAGGCGAGTACCTTATTACATCTTTCGCAGGACTTATTTAAAAATAAAGTAAATATTCGGGTCAACGGTGGAATAACGCGCCGGAATTTTACCGAAATTGATAAAGATATTTTTTATTATGCAGCTATTTTTAATCCAACCGCGCCCATTCGCAGCGATACCGCGCGTTATGGCGGGTATTTTCAACAACAGTTTTTTGATTATTCCAATCCGGTAGCGTTGTTGGAACAGTTTGATAATCAAGGGGAAAAGAATGTTTATACCGCCGGATTACAAGCAAAATGGAATATTGTAAGTGGTCTGAATGCTCGGGTGCAATACGGCTGGCAACAGCAACATTATAATCGGCAGTATCGGGTTGATGAAGCGATTTATCCATTTAATAGTACCGGAAATCCATTATATAATTATAATACTGAACTGGATTTGAATAATCAATCCTTTATTACCTCATTAGAATATGATTTTTATAAAAACGATCATAATTTTAAAATAAACGGCGGTTATCATTATCAGGAATGGACCAATGAATTATACAATGCCGACGAATATGATATGGTAGTAAATGAGTTACAGTATGTGAATGTCAGTTTTTCTGCCCGACCGGATTCTGCGGCTATTGCTTACAAAAATAATACCCGTCTGGCAGCATTTTTCGGGCAGGTACAATATGATTATAATAATTGGTTATTTGTGAATGCGCAGTGGCGGCGGGAGGGTTCTACCCGCTTTGGGGACAATCGTAAATGGGGTAATTTTTATGGTTTTGGCGCTGGTGTAGATCTTGCTTCATTAGGACAATGGGCTGATATTCAGCTTTTTAAATTAAGATTAAGTTATGGGTTAGCGGGGAATTTGCCGGTAGATGGCGTGTACGCCCGGAGCATTTTGCGCCCGACTGGAAAAACATTATTTAATGGAAATTATATAGATATTTACACGCCTGCGGTGAATGCCAACCCGGATTTACAATGGGAGGCGCGTCGCGAATGGAATGCAGGCTTGGATGCCTATTTTTTTAATAACCGTATATCAGCTTCGGTGGATGTATATCATAGTCGGACGGAAAACATGATATATACGTATAATGCCAGCTCACCGCCTAATCTGGCAGCGCTTTCATTTGCAAATTATGTCGATTATGAAAACCGGGGCGTGGAGATTATATTAAATTCAAAATTATATAATAACAATGATTTTTCCTGGGATTTCGGCTTGAATTTTGCCCGGGATCGTGCCAGATTTGTATCGGCTACTACGCCTCAAGGTGTTGAAATTGAGCAAATTACACCTTTTGTTTATTTGGGTATTCCGGGTTTTTGTTGCAGTCAGCCGGTGGTAGTGGAAAAAGGAGAGCGTCTGGGAAATTTTATCGGCTTGGAATTTGACCGCTTTGAAAAAGGCGCTACTGTATTTAAAGATCAAAATGGAGATAAAATTATTGATGACGCCGACCGCATTATGATAGGTAATGCTTTGCCGGATTTTACATTTGGTATTCAAAATAGTTTTAAGTATAAGCATTTGGAATTCAGTTTCTTCTTGCGTGGCGTAATGGGACATGATCTGATTAATACGCATCGCGCCTCGTACAATTTTCCGGGAAATATTACCCGATATAATGTGCTGCAAACGGCGGTAGCGGGCGAAAATAGCCAGGTGCTCTCTGCATCGGGCATATCCAGTTATAATATAGAGGATGCGTCTTTTATCACGCTCGAAAATTTGGTGTTCGGGTATCAATTTAACCCTAAATCACGCTATCTTTCTAGTCTGAAAATGTACGTTGCCGCGCAAAATTTGTTTACTTTGTCGCAGTATAGCGGGCTTGACCCGGAGGTGCGCCTGAAAAATCGCGGTGGTGATTTTGTGGCAGGAAATGCCCTGGTGCCGGGTTTGGATACACGCGTGGGGTATTATCCGACCCGCACGTTCACGCTGGGAATTCAGGCGGCATTTTAGAAATTTATTAATTATAAATGAATGAATGACAGTGTTTTGTTGAGAAATAATTTAATATTTTTTATTATATTATTATTGTTAACTGCTTGCTCTAAACAACAACAGCCGAATACTTTATTCCGGCAATTGACGCCTGAAGAAACGGGTATTGATTTTAATAATGAATTGATTGAAACGGAAGATTTTAATATCATAGAATACCTGTATTATTATAATGGCGGCGGCGTAGCTATTGGCGATATTAATAATGATGGACTTCCTGATATTTTCTTTACAGCCAACCAGGCGCCCAATAAATTGTATGTCAATAAAGGCGGCTTAAAATTTGAAGATATTACAAAAAAAGCGGGTATTACCGAAGATTGGAACTGGAAGACCGGCGTCACGATGGCGGATGTCAACGGCGATGGCTGGCTGGATATTTATGTGTGCCAGGTGGGTAAATATAAAATTTTAGAAGGGCGTAATCAATTGTATATCAATAATCAAGACGGAACTTTTACCGAAAAGGCGCAAGCTTACGGACTTGATTTTAAAGGTTTTTCTACCCAAGCCACGTTTTTTGACTATGATCGCGACGGCGATTTGGACATGTATTTGCTCAATCACTCGGTGCATGCGCCGGAGGTGTATGGGGAGGCTAATTTGCGCAGCGTGCCCGATTCGCTTTCGGGCGATCGTTTGTACCGAAATGATAATGAGCGATTTACAAATGTAACTTCTCGATCAGGTATTTATAGCAGCCGGATTGGGTATGGCTTGGGCGTAGCCGTAGGCGACCTGAATGAGGATGGTTGGGCGGATTTATACGTATGTAATGATTTCCGGGAGAATGATTATTTATATTATAATAATGGTGACGGAACATTTAGCGACGGCACCACCGCTTCACTGGGGCATACCAGTACTTTTTCGATGGGCTGCGATATTGCAGACTTCAATAATGACGGGCTTTTGGACATTATGTCGCTTGATATGAAACCCGAAGAAGAAACGGTATTGAAAAGCTCGGTTGGCGCTGATCCATATAATATTTTCCGGTTTAAATTACAATATGGGTATCATTATCAATATCCGCGTAATATGTTGCAGCTCAATCGCGGTAAATTGAATACTGCTGACAGTTCGCTGAGTGCTGCCGGCAGCGTTCAATTTAGTGAAATTGCCCAATTGGCGGGCGTGGACGCGACGGATTGGAGCTGGTCAACCTTGTTTTGTGATTTGGATAATGATGGTTGGAAAGATATTTTTATTTCAAATGGTATTTGGCAGCGCCCCAATGATTTGGATTACCTCAAGTTTATTTCTACCCAGGAGGCACAGCAAAACGCCTCCAATCTGGAGCTGGCGCGCAAAATGCCGTCCGGCAAGGTCGCCAATTACGCTTATCGTAATAAAGGCGATCTGACTTTTGAAAAAGTGGCGCAGCAGTGGGGTTTGGACCTCGTGGGTTCCTCGAATGGGGCGGCTTATGCTGATTTGGACAATGACGGCGATCTGGATTTGGTAAGCAACAATTTAAATGCTCCGGCAACAATTTTTGAAAACAAAACAAGTATAAACTTAAAGCGTAATTACCTGAAAATAAAGCTAAAAGACGAGAAAAGCAAAAATAAACTGGGCATCGGAGCGCGGGTGTACGTGCGGGCAGGCGGGCACGAGCAAGTGCAGGAATTGTACGCGACGCGGGGCTTTCAATCGGCTTCGGAGCCGGTCTTATTATTTGGATTGGATACGATTACAGCCGTAAATATCCTAATTCGCTGGGCAGATGGACAAATGCAAAATCTGGACAATGTAAAAGTAAATCAAACTTTTATAATTAAAAGAAATAATACATATTTAGCGGACTTATCACAAAAATCAACTTATTTATTATATAATATAACGGGCAACTATAATATTAATTTTCTGCATCAGGAAAATAATTATCAGGATTTTGACCAGGAAAAACTCTTGCCGCACATGCTTTCTACTCAAGGTCCGAAATTGGCACTGGGCGATGTGAATGGTGATGGTTTAGAAGATTTTTATATGTGTGGAGCAGCCGGGCAGCCGGGGATGTTGTATCGTAGCGCAGCGTTCAACGCTGCCGGACGTAGCACAGGCTTTGAGCCTGTCAACGTTGCCGATTTTGAAAAAGACGCTGCCCATGAAGACGTGGACGCTACTTTTTTCGATGCTGACAGTGACGGTGATTTGGACTTGTACATCGTCAGCGGGGGAGGGGAGAGCGGTCAATTGCCTGCCTGGTATCAAGATCGGCTATATGTAAATGATGGCAAGGGAAATTTTACTAAAAATGTAAATGCGTTACCCGAATTTATAAAAAATGGCAGTTGCGTAGTAGCTGCTGATTTTAATAATGATAATGCCGTTGATTTATTTGTGGGAAGCCGCTCATTACCAGGGGCTTATGGTGTTTTTCCAGACAGTTATTTACTTTTAAATGATAAAAAAGGCAAGTTTTATTTAGTAGAATCACCTGCTTTAAAACAATTGGGCATGGTAACCGATGCGGCCTGGCTAGCCAAAGAACGTTCTTTAATCGTGGTAGGTGAATGGATGCCGGTTACGAATTTAACATTTGAAATCAAGAATTCTAAATTAGTCGTCAATCAAAAATCGGAAATCGTACATTCCAATGGTTGGTGGAACACGGTGCATGCCGCTGATTTGGATGAAGATGGGGACGAAGATTTATTATTGGGGAATGCCGGTTTGAATTCGACTTTAAAAGCTTCTCTGCAAGAGCCGGTAGAGTTATATGTGGGAGATTTTGATAAGAATCAATATTCCGATCCGATCCTGACTTATTTTAAACAAAATAAACGTTATACGTACTATTCTAAAGATGAGCTATTTGCGCAATTAATTTCCATTAAAAAGAAATTCTTAGATTATGCACCATTTGCGCAAAGTACTTTTGAGCAAGTCTTTGATGCTGCCCAACTCAAGCAGGCGCAACACCAAAAAGCCTACACGCTGGCTTCCCTCATCGCTGAAAATCAAGGTAATGGACAATTCACATTAAAACAATTGCCCATAGAAGCGCAGTTTTCGCCTATTTTTGCATTTGCCACCGGCGATTTCAATCAGGATCATCATTTAGACATCCTAGCCGTCGGCAATTGGTATGATGTGCAGCCGAGCATGGGGCGTTATGATGCAAGTTACGGCATTTTATTACAAGGCAACGGCAAAGGCAATTTTACATCCGTAGAGCCGCAGCGCAGCGGCTTTGTCGTGACCGGGCAAGGGCGCGATATAAAAATACTACCCGATGGACGCATTCTGGTCGCGCGTAATAATGCAGCAATGCAGGTGTTTAGTGAATAAAATTCCTATTTATTTAAAATAGTGATCTCACCTTTAAACGGAATAATATTGTCAGAACATGATATTTCAATATAATATACATAAATGCCATCATTCATCTTCTTCCCTTTTGCATAGCCGTCCCACCACTTTTTATTATCATTGATCAAAAAATCCTTAGCTTCATAGATTAGTGATCCCCAACGATCAAAAATTTGGTAGTTCTTTATAGAAACTGCTTCACTTTTTGCAAATACTTGAAAGGTATCGTTAATATCATCCCCATTGGGGGAAAATGCATTAGGTATGTAAATGGAACCCACTTGCAAATCTAGAGTCCGGATGCTATCACATCCTAATCCTAATGAAAAAGTATCTTTATAAATGCCTGATATTGTGTATCCTTCAAATGCATCTCCTTCACATATGAATTGAGTAATAAAAGATTCTACGTTTGGTTTTATGGACAATTGTAATATTCGGGTGCTGTCGCAGCCTTCTTTCGTTGTAAATTGGTCTTCATAAATGCCTGGTAATGAATAACCTGCTACACTTGCACCTGAACAAATTGCAGTATCAATACGCACGAGTTGATCTTCTTTTACAAGTAAATTGAGCATGTAAATACTGTCACATCCTGACGAAGCAGGTAAAGTATCAATATACATGCCAGTGTCAGTAAAACCTTTATAATTTTCTCCTTTACAAATAGTTACAGATTCAGAAAAAACAGTTGGTTGAATAACTTTCAGATCAATTATTCTAACACTGTCACAGCCATTTGCTGCGGTGAATGTGTCTCTATAAATACCTGATAATGAGCGCCCTTCATAACTTTCGCCTGCACAGATGCTCGTTGTTATACTCGAAGTGGCGCTTGGTTTTATTTTCAATTGAAGTGTGCGAATACTGCACTGAAGGGTATCGATATAATTGCCAGCGGTAGTATAACCTTCATAATTTTCTCCCTGGCAGATGGTAGTATCAAGTGTAAAAGACATATTAGGCAAAACTTTCAAGTTAATCTTCACTACGCTATCGCAGCCCGTTTGAGCATAGAGCGTATCAATATAAGTGCCGCTTACATTATATCCATTATAGCTTTGACCTGGGCAAATGGTTGTATCAATGGTAGTAGAAATGAAGCTCTGCGGATCTTTACCTTTTTGATAAGTCATTAATAATTCATTGTCAGAGAGTGCCCGATTGAACATACAAAACTCATCCAGAATACCATGAAAAAACTCCGTTTCTCCGTAAGCATCCCTGGCAAATTCTACAGGATCCGTATTTTTATATAATTGAGAATAGTTGTATGTATAAGAAGCTACTTTTCTGTCATTTAAGAAAATGTCAAGTTGCCCGCTCTTGAAGCGCCAAGCTATGAAACTCCATCTATTGAGTACTAGACTATTGGGAAAAGCATCCAGATCGACTGGATTCAATTGTCCTGTGGAACTAGCAAAACGTAAGTAAGGATATAAATTTTGACTTAGATAGGTTCGATATACAAGCGCATAGGGTGTGGGCGTCACTAATCCAGGCGTATTACCTTTTGTAGTCACTATAATAAATCCGTTTCTATAAATGCTTAATGGATAAACCCAGCCAACCACTGTTACTTCAGTATTAATAGAGTTAAGACTTTGAGAATGAGGTACTTGGATGAAATCATCTACGCCATCAAATAAGAGAGCATAACCATTTACCCCTCTTACACATTTAGGATCTCCAAATATG
>JBKBWT010000223.1:0-10438 GCA_046314415.1 Saprospiraceae bacterium | reverse complement strand
AAAAATGCCGTCCTGATGGAATTTGGGGGTGCGTTTTTTTTTTTTTATTTATTTGTTTATCTTGCAAAAAAAAATAATCCAATATTAATATTTAAACAAAAATTGATAAGCGACTGTGGCAGACCATTTCCACAAATTACCAAAAGCAAAATTATACCGGTGCAATTCTCGATTCTATTCACTTCCTGGGCGATTTAATAAGAGAAAAAGCAAATTTAGAAAGTGATGGCGTTGCTTTGATTGGCGAAGCGTTTGGGGGAAATTCGCCCAAAATAAAAGTAAATAAACTCCAAACGGAATCAGAAAAGAACGTTCAAAAAGGATTAGAGCAAACATTACGAGGTATTTATCAAATGATCAGAAACCCTCGGAGCCATTCAAAATTCAAGGATAGCCAGAATGATACCGATTCAATCGTAATTTTTATTGATTTTCTCTCAAGAGAAATCGATAAATCAAAATCTTCATTTTCCCTTGACGAAATAATAATCAGAGTTAATGACAAGTTTTTTTTACCTACAGACGAATATGCTCAACTTATAGTTAAAGAAATACCTTCAAAAAGGCGATTAGAAACTTTTCTCCACATTATAAGTGTAAAAGGTAGTGAGTGGTCCAATATCAAAAATGCAGGGATATTTATCAAAAATTTGTACAACTCATTACATGATGTAGAAAAATTCGAATCATTAACCGCTCTAAGCGAAAAGTTAAAACACACTTATGATGACAATTTTTTAAGACTTATTGTTTGTGCTTTCGGTGACCATTGGACAGCAATTGATGAAGCTGTTAGATTAAGGATTGAAAATAGATTTATAAAGGCAATAGAGGATGGTTTCTACGGAAGATTAGAATGGACCATTAAATACAACGACTCTGGATCTTTAGCTACCTGGATCATATATATAGTTAAAGATTTTAAACTAAAAAATCAGTTATTTGCTGCTGTATGTAGTAAAATTCTATCAAGTAAATTTCAAGAAAAAGATTTTGCTTCTTTGAATTGCATTCCATTTTTGAAATATTTTGAAGATTTGCTGCCTAATCCTGAACTTGAAAATCATTTTTCAAAAATACTAATATCTGGAAATAAAGTTCTTTATGAGGCTTTAAATGGTTTACCTGATAGCACAAAAGCTCTTTTTAAGTCGAGTATTGAGTCTTTTAAAGAAAAGCAGGCGTAGTTTTTTGTTCTATCTTTAAAAAACCTCAGCGACCAGCCACTCCCCTCACGCCACCGCAAATCCCGAATACTCCCGCACCGAAGGATGCTGAAAGCCCAGCACGATATCAGACTTTGGCACGCCGCGCTCCAGGAGTTCATCCGTGAGTTTGGCTTCGCTGTTGTTTTGTTGAATCCAGATTTTGCCATCTATGATGTCGAGGTGAAAAATGGCTTCATGCACAAATTCATTGCCTTCCCACCCAACGGTAAGTAGTTGAAAATGATTGCGTTCGGTATCTATGATGAGTTCATCGCGTAAAGCAGTAGGATAAGAAGGAGGAATCGCTGCGTACTCCTCTAACAGCGTAGTGATGATTTTTTGATAAGTTTTTATTTTATCCATTTTATAATGATTTCCTGGTCAATATCATAAACGAAAAAAGGAATCTCTTTAATTCCCAAAATAGCGCTGGCAAATTCCTGCGATATAAAATGTTCGTAAATGCTTTTTGAAACTGCTAAAACAACAATCCGATCTTTGTCCAATTCAGCTAACGCAGCTTTATACGTATCATACTGTCCAATGGCTTCGTAAAATTCATGCAATGGAACGGGTTCAATAAAACTTTTGATTTCCACCGCTATTTTTTCGACTCCGCGTTCGGCAGCTATTACTCGTTCAACACCTAAGTCAGGCCAAATAGTTCGTCCTTTCCAGCGAAATCGCATTGGATCATGTGTGATAACCCAACCGTCCTTTTCAAGCGATTTGCGCACTTGCTCGTGATAAATATCTTTTTTAGGCATTAATGGTACAAATTCAGATTGCCTAAAATTAACAATTTTCTGGAAGATATAAATGCTCTATGCCATGTTAATAATCAAGCAAATGCTCGAAGGCAAAGTGCACCCGAATAGCCACGTGATTTTGGATGTGTTTGATGGGGTAGTGGTGTTTCGGCAGGTGGAGGAGGTGGAGATTACGTCGGAGGAGTTGGAAGGGTAATCACAAATGTGAAATAAGAAATTTGAAATGAGAAAAATGCCGTCCTGGAGGAATTTGGGGTGGCGTTTTTACTTTTGCCTTTTTGTTCCGAATTCAGTAAATTTGCAGTATGTCAGCAAGAGATTTTTTTCATCATCAAGTTAGATTAGTTCTTGAAAAAGATGGCTGGACGATTACAGACGATCCATTGTTAGTGGACTTACCGAAAGTAGGGTACCAAATTGATTTAGGTGCTGAAAAACTCATTGCAGCAGAAAAAAATATGCAAAAAATTGCGGTTGAAATTAAAAGCTTTATTGGCGTTTCGGTTGTTTCTGAATTTCATACAGCCCTTGGGCAGTTTTTAAATTATCAACTGGCATTGAAAAAGAAAGGATTACCGCATGAATTATTTATTGCATTGTCGGATACAGCGTATAAAAAATTGAATGAAATTCCATTAATTGCAGAATCACTAGCATTACATAGCGTTAAAATGATCATTTTTGATCCACAAAACGAAACAATTGTCGAATGGAGCAAATAATAAAATATCAACATATCATCACTTCTTTATTGGAAGAATATGCCTCTTATAAGCTGGCAACCCCTGGTATAGAAAGTCAGGTCATTTGCGATACGCTCCGACATCATTATCAACTGATGCGAGTCGGTTGGGATGGTAATGAATACATTCATTACATCGTTTTTCATTTTGATATTAAAGATGGTAAAGTATGGATTCAGGAAAACCGAACGGATGTAGATATTGCAGAAGCACTGGTAGAGCGGGGCATTCCTAAATCGGATATCGTATTAGGACTACAGCCTCCTTATCTGCGCGTGCATACGGGGTATGCGGCAGCGTAAGCAAAGTTAATAATCGATATCATGAAAGAAAGGTGCCGTCCTGAATTCCTCCAGAACGGCACCTTTCTTTTGTTGTTTGTATGAATTTTAATAACTGAATACCTTTTTACGAATCGTTTCTTTCTTTTCGTTTAAATGCTGCCGTAAATCTTTATTACCTATCTCCCGCTTGATTTTTGCAAATCCTTGAAATACTTCTAAATATTCAGGATTTTTTAAAATAAAGGTTTCCACTTCTTTTTTTTCAGCGTTCGATAGATTTGAATCAAAGTAATTAATTAATAACTCTTTTAATGGGATAATCTTTTTCATATTGGGATGGAACTTCGTCATGGACTACTGTTCATTATTGTTTCATGTTGATAAAATTTTTCAATCCCTATTTTAGCCCGATATACCAAAGTTTTAGAAGCGCCGTTGGTTATTCCTAAATTGGATGCAATCTCTTCATGGGAATAACCTTCTAGGAATAGCTGCAATGCTTTGGCTTGGCGTGAAGGTAAAGAATTTAAAGCTCGTTGAAAATCAATCGAATATTCAATTGAGTTCAACATAAGTGAACTTGGCTCTGAATCAACGTTTTCTAAAATCAGTGCGTGATTTCTTCTTTTGTTGAATTCAAGCATCGACAGGAAATGATTCCTTGCCAGTTTGATAAAATATCCTTCCAGATTTTCAATTTCTGTTAATTGATTTAAATCCAGTTCGAATATTTTTAAAAATACTTCGGATACGCCATCATCTACCCAATCTGAAGGCAGAATTTTTCTGGCTTGACCATAGATAATTTCGAACAGCTCATGGTAGCATTGTTCATAATATAATCTTTTTGCTTCATCTTGGCTTTGCGTAGCCAAACCCCTTGTTAGTAAATTTAATTTCATAATTTAAAAGAAAATAATTTGTTAATAGCTGTAAAAGCCCACCGAAAGTAAAATTCGTTTTTCCCATTGCTGATTACAATTTGTGTTAAGAATTAGGTTACAATTATAATTATGATAGCGCTAAAAATAGCCATTTGCTTTATCAGGAACAGCTCTTAACACCTCCATTATCAATCTTCCCTATTGATCCTGATTTCTTCATGGTTTAAAAGGAATAACATCTAGTAGTGTGTAAAAGTCACGCTGCTTTCAAAAAAAATATTCCAAAAATTACTAAAGCGGTCAGAATGCCCATGGCTATTACAATCCAACCCTGATAATTCTTGATAAAAACTTCTCGGCGGAGGGTTCCATTTGGTCCTTTTTCATAAATCAATTTGATGATTCTTTCTGAGTTATGTGTCTTTGTTGGTTGCTTAAATTCCATTTTTGTAACGTTTCTATGTATAACCTTTTTCAGGCATAGAAAGTCACGTTGCTTATACAAATTGTTTGATATTATATACAATAAGTATAACCCAATAATCCGCTTAAAGCGAATCATTGGGTATAAAAAATTGTTACTTTAGTTAACATTTGCAGCTATGGGAAAATGATTAGCGTCGCTTATGAAATTTAATTGATTTCCAATGATTGGATTGCAATATAATAGAGACAGGATATGATCTACACCGAAAATATGATTTACGTGCGCGGCTACGACATCATACCAGTTATTAAAGAAGTGAATACCATTTATATTATGGGCTGTTAAATTTAAATCCCCAATTAGAATGGTGTTTGGTGGCAAGGCTTGTTGGGTGAAAATATTTATACCATCTGCTGCCCAATTGCCGGTTTCGTTATGCCAGTTGAAAAGGTTATAATTGATATAATTGTGGGTAATTTGATACTGCACTGGACATCTCAGATAAGATTGGGTAGGCAGTATAAAATTATTTTGATTGAAATAAGATGTATTTGCTAAAGCGCAAGTATTGCGAAATAATATTGCATAAGCACGATTGGAGGCACTGGCGCGATTATGAATATTGGCATTCATTTCCTGAATAACCTGATACTGATAGTTGGGCGGTACAACAGCGCCATTTAATAAGCCATTGGGATGTACAAAATTGGATGTAATGCCAGGATGCTCTTGTAATAAAACAACGTCAATATTATTATTAGCGGCAATTTGTGCAATGTGATTGAAACGTTGAACAGGGGTTGAATTGGGTAGATTCCCATAGTACATGTTCCAGGATAAAACACTAATTGGCATGATGTTTATTTTTTATTATTTACTTTTAAAATAATGCTTCTGTTAACTGCGCTATCTTTATTCCTTGAATTTCAACATCATAGGATATCTGGTCCGTTGGTTGGAGCTTTAGTAAATCATCAAAAGACAACTGAATATTTACATTCAGTAAAATTGGAATATTATAAAAGAAAATATTGCCCTCTGCCCCATCACTTGCTAAAAAGATATTATACTGATAGGTTGTATAATTTTTTTCTTTCTTAATCCAGTGAATCCAGGAAAAATCTTGTTGTTCTGACAGATTGAGGAAAATATTGTCGGTGAAAGCGCGTAGTTGTTGGATTTGTTCTTTGCTCAGGCTCACACCTAAAAATTGAATGATACTATCAAAAACTTCCGTTATGACATGCGAAACCGCTACTTTTTTGTTTGAGAAGGTCTTTTTGACGGTAGCTGTCAAGGACATATTTTCTTGTTCCTTTACAATATCCAGTATTTTTGAAAAAAGAATCTGTCCATTGTTATCCGTAGCAGTATCAAATAGTATGGCAGTTTCCTCTGCTAAGGAAAGCACCTTCGGATTGGTAATGGCATATAATTGCTCAAATTTCTGGGTATTTTTTTCTTCTTCTTGCAGAAAGAATATTTGACGTTTCAAAATATTATGCGTATCCATTTATCAATATTTTAATAATGATGTAATAATCAAGAGCAAATCAGTAAAGAAAATAATATTGGCTGCTCAGATTTGGCAAATTATTTATCACCAAACCTGAGCAAGCATAGAATTAACGATTAATAAGCGGCACTAGCCAACAGTTTTCTGAAGGCTCTTTCAGCGAGTGCATCTTCGATGAATGTAATGACTTTAATGGACTGAACATGTACCCGGTAAGAAACTTTGTCTTTGAGGGTAATGAATAAAACTTGCTCTTTATCCAAATCTGCTGAGATTTCCATGCTGATGGGTAAGCCATAGAGGAACAAACCGGTTTCGGCATTTTGAACGGCAAAAAGAATATTATACTGATAAACCGTTTTGTGTGCTTCCTGTTTTTTCCAAAAGATCCAGGCGTCTCCTTCCTGCGGCGCAAGATTGACGAAGGCATCTTCTATCGAAGCTCTTATTTTGTCCACATCTCCGGCAGAAAGCGCAATGTCTAACACATTTTTGAAGAGATTTTGCAATTGCTCTACCATCGCAGAAACAGAGTTATCGCGCTGTTCTTTTGTAGTGTCCAGCGTTTCAATAATAGCGTAATTTTCGGACTTTTTGATCGCTTCTACGGCTGCCGACATGTCTAGGGTAAGGTCGTCCGATACAAACTTTGTAAAGAATTTGGACATTTCAAAAGCAGGTTTGGCGGCTTTGGGGTCTTTGATAGCAAAAATGGACTCAAATTTCAGCTCATCCTTATCTGATGTAAGGATAACTACTCGGGATGGAAAATTTTTGTACAATGCTCTTTGAGCAACTTGTTGATTTTGAACCTCAGTGACCATGATTTAAAATTTATTGGTTAATGAATAGGATTACAATTTTATAAGAGTAATAATTTTTATTTGTATATATTTTATAATCAGCTACTTAAATGAAATAAAATTAATTTTTGGATTATGTATTTACTTTTTCTAACCCTGAAGTTGAAGAACCTTACGGGCAGTTTTCAAAACGGCGCTTGGCAGTAATTTGCCGGCTTTCAGTCCTTCCATTCTCACCGTGAGTGTAATGGAATCTTTTATGGTGATAAATAAAACCCTTTCGTACTCTCTGGCGATGGTGACGGTAAAAGCCAAGGGCAAGCCAAAAACATACGGACCGGTTTGCTCATTTTGGATGGCGAAGAGAATGTTGTAGCGATAAGTCGTCTGGTGTCCGCTTTCCTTTGCCCAGAAAATCCAGGCATCTTCTTTTTGAATATTCAGATTGACAAATACATCCGTGATAGCGGCTCTGATCTGGTTTTTTAAAATTTCACTGACAGCAACATTTATCTGATTCGTTAAATAATTGGTAATATCTATTACCACTGCTTCAACAATTATATCATTTCGCGAAAAAGTTGCGTCGATCAGATTATACAGCACCATGTCAGGTTGTTGCCTTACCAGATTAACGGCTTGAGGTACATTCAATCTGAGATCACTCCCAATCGCCTGCATAAAGAGGGTTGACATAGCAAAGGCAGTAGAGGCAGCTTTGACGTCTGTAAGTGCAAATATTTCCTCCATCTTTGCGGGAGGATCATTCTGTAATAAATAGACTACTCTGGCTTCCAGATTTCTTTTGGTGGCATACATGTTGGTGCGATTTCAGGTTATTAATGTACTTCAGATGGTACAAAGATGCGCTGAAACAACACCCAGGATAAGCGCAAATCCGCGTATTTGCTAGAATCAGGTATTTCTACGCAGGATAATAGAAAGGGGCAGAAGTGATTACCACTTTTTAAACCAAAACGTCTCAGGATTGATTTTAACCAATTGATATTGAATGGCATACACGACCAAGCCAGCCACATTTTTACAGCCGAGTTTTTCGAGGAGGTTATTGCGGTGCCCGTCCACGGTGCGCGGGCTGATATAGAGTTTTTTAGCAATTTCGGGCGTCGTATATTCTTCACAGATGAGTTGCAGCACTTCGCGCTCGCGTGCGGTAAGTTCAATATCAAAAGAAGAGGGCATTTTCGGTTTGGTTTTTTGTATCATATTTTCGCGGATCACTTCCAGCACCGCCTGATTATAACTAAATCCATTATGATATACTTCCCGGATGGTAGCTACCACTTCGTCGGGCGTAGAATTTTTGGGAAGGTAAGCACCTGCACCTAATTCTATCATATTGATAATGAAAGCCTTGCTAAAATAAGTAGAAAGGACGATCATCTTCAACTCGGGAAATTCATCGCGCAATATTTTGGCTACTTCTACGCCATTCAAATTAGGCATTTTCATATCTAGCAACAGTACCTCAGGCAGCATGCTTATGGTGCGCAGTTGTTGCAGTAAGTCGGCACCATCCGAAGCTTCGAGCACAATCTGTACATCATTATAATCGCTTAATAACAAGGCTATACCTCGGCGAAAAAGCGCTTCATCATCGGCTAAGGCTACTCGAATCATTTGGATACATATATTTTAAAGTTGCCATGAATCCTGCCATAGGGGTTGTTTTTATATCATATTCAGCGTGGATCATATTCATTCTACTTTCAATATTTTGCATGCCCAGTCCACTTTTAGTCTGTAATTGGTCAAGGTCAAAACCTTTTCCGTTATCAGCGTATTCTAAACGCAAGCCATTGGAATTCAACCATAAACGAATGTTAATTTGTGAAGGATCGCCGTGTTTTAATGAATTGGAAATAAATTCTTGTAAGACCCGAAAAAAATTCACTTCCACCATTTTATCGGTTGGACGCGCTTCATTTTGTATCAATTCAAACTGAAATGTAATATTTTCCACTTTGCGATAACTTTCACATAGTTCCTTGATGGCTTCCTTCAAGCCAAAATTTTCCAGCGTGGGTGGTAGCAGATCGTGCGAGATGCGGCGGGTCGTATCAATGGTGTCGTTGATCACGGCAAAGATTTCGCTCACCGTTTCTTCCAGGGCAGGTGAAGACGGGGCGGCTTTACGCAGCCGATGCAAATTCAGGTGGATTACGTTGAGTTTTGAGCCAACTTCGTCGTGCAAGTCCTTAGCGATGCGCTTGCGTTCCTCCTCCTGAGTCAGGATGTTGCTGTACAAAAGCTGTTGCTGGTGTTCCAGTTGCAATTCCTGTACACGCATTCGTTCCTCGAAAATTTTTCGCTGCGACCGATTAAAGAACACAATAAACGCCAGGGCAAGACTGAGCATAATCAGTATGCCAATGGTCATGAGTAAGTAGATTTCGTTTGTCGAAACTGCCATAATGCTATGAACACCAGAATTTGGAAGATCAGGTAGAGTAGCGCATTGACTACTCAAAAGATGCGATGAAAAGCATTCATTTGGAAGAATAGGTTACTGAACATGAAGATAAACAAACTTCCGGCGTAGTAAAACAATATAGCAGAATTTATTAAATTAAAAAAATTGTACAAGTAATTTTCCTTGCGTAAGGGTGCGTAAAAAAAATAGGTGATGGCATAGCCGATATAAATAAACTGGGTTAGTGTTTTCGCATTGTTATTGAAACTATGTAATGGTTGTAGGAAAATAGTGTTTAAAATGATTAATATACCTACTGTGATAATAAAATACAGGTGTACTTTTTGAGAAAAAATATAATTTTTTAGTAGTGCTCTGTAAAACAAGCCAAGAATAATAAATTCAAGAAAGGTGTAAATATGAAGTAAGGGCAGATTATTTAAATGTTTGAGCCACATTATTTTGGCAATGATTTGAATGACCAGGCTCAGAAATAAAAATAAAATAAAAAAATTATTTGATGGAGATAATAATTTCGCCCTATTATTAAAATATAATATAATGTTGATGAATAAAACGATTTGTGCAAATGTAGCTATGAACAATTGTATTTTTTCCATGAATATTAGCTGGCTTGCGGCGATTTATTCCTCTACCAAGGACAAGACGTTGGGCATGGCTCTGTAAAATCAAAATACAGCCAGTCATCGGGATTTGCCAGCCCGGAATTTTTAGGCTTCACCAAAATATAGGTGTCTATCTCACGAGGTCTCTTGCTGCCCGGTTTAGCATCCTTAATCGCCAACATCAAATAAATATCAGATTTTGCTGCAATCGAGTCTTGGATTTTAATTAATTCTCGCCAGTTGACCTTAAAACCATGAAAATACAAGTCGTCGATATCGCTGGTATCCGTGCCGATTTTATTGTCCTTGCGCGTAAACCATAAATTGTCGATATAAGTCTGGAAAGAGTCAATCTGGGGCTTAGCATACTGAACAGGAATAGGATCGTAACTAGTAGTATCCGCGATAGCCGGTGTAGGCTGATCTATTACTTCATTTGGTTTTGTAGGAGGCGTATTTGATCTTTGCAATCCCCACACAATACTGATGATCAGTGCAACTAAAGTGATGAAAAAAGCAAATTTCCAATTCATTTTGCAAGGGTTTTAAGTCCGGGTTGTAGAACGCTGCTTCAAAGGTAGAGTGCGGATTTTAGACTTCCAATTTAATAAAATAAAATCAGGTAGAAATACGGGGGTATTTCCGCAAAAATACGGGTGCCTAGCTGCCGATAAATATGCCGCAGCCGCTGTCTGCAATGTTGTAGCGCTCAATTGCTACGCCGTAGCTGTCAACTCCGACCT
>JBKBWT010000222.1:0-10544 GCA_046314415.1 Saprospiraceae bacterium | reverse complement strand
ATGGTCGCACCGCCGACTCAATAATAAGAAATATCATATATTATTTAACAAAATATAAATATATTTCTTGAGCATCACGGATTTTCTACCCTTGTATGAAACATCTTGGTTGCTAGATTCGTTCTATCGCAAATCAGATAATCAGAAAAACTTATGCGGATAGCGATAATAAGTAGCTTATTGCTCATACACTCATGGCTTTGGTCGCAGGAGGTAGCGTTACAAACAACTGCTGAGTTGAAAGCCGACGGTAATGGCAGAAGTTACTTTTGTGTGCCGGGCATCGACAATCAATCGCGTTCGCGGGGGGTGGAGATTTTTTATAATGTAGCCAGCGGTGGCGTAATACAGCGCCGAGGCGATAGCGAAGACCAGCGAAAACTGGCGCAGATGGAATCTACCGAAAATATCTCCTTTAAATTATACATTCCGTTGCTGCTGAAGCGAGATTTTAAAATATTGCTGGGGTACGCTTACCAACCGGAACGGTTTCGTTATGGCAATTTGAGTAATGAATTGCAGCCGCTGGTTGCCAATTTTCAGGGTCAACTGTTGAAAAGTAATTCTTACAGTGTGCTGACAACCAAGTCTTTAGATCACGATAATTATATTGCATTTCGTGCCAAGGTAGCATTTAATGGTGATTATAAAACATGGATGAATTTTGATCAGCGTTATATGACTATGAATGCAATTGGTTTGTACGGTATTAAGAAAAATGCAGACTTTGAATGGGGCGTAGGGGTTTATTTTTCCAAAAATATGCGACGCACGCTGGTGCTGCCTTTTGCCATGATGCACAAGAATTTTAATGACAAATGGGGCATCGAACTGGCACCGCCGGCTTATGTTTATGGACGTTATAATATTAATCCTAAAAGTATTTTGTTGTTTGGCAGCGAATTTAATAGCCGTATTTATTCCATTGATACACAGCGTCTTACCGCTAGCAGCAATGTGCCGAACGAATATACGATGAATCATCAGGAGGTGAGCGCCATGGTAAGCCTCGAGCGTCAGTTGATGCCCTGGGTATGGCTGAATATCAAAGGGGGCTATCAGTTTAATATCGGTAGCCGCTTTGAACCCAGCGCTGCCAATGATCCTGAATTGCGGGTCAAATTACCCCAGGCGCCGTTTTTCCAAATGGGCATTTTCCTTTCCCCACCGGATCATATGAAGTAAAATTTTTATTGATGATTGATGATTGATAATGGTCTAATGCTTTGAAAATCAAATATTTAAATGGGTTTTTTATTGTTTTGTAATAATAATCAACCTCACCCAAAACTAAAACACCATAACACCATAACACTTCAACACTAAATAACTTTCCTGAATATTATATTTTTACTCCAAATGTAAAGACTAACGAGCGTCCGTCTGAATTCCAGACACCGGCACCGGGATAACCCGTAGGGCGTTTGGTGAAATATTGTTCATTTGTAATATTATTTAAACTCATCCGCACTAAATAACGCTCGGCGAAACGCAGCGAAGCATTAAAATCCAGCAAGGAATACGCCGGTACAATGCCCGCGCCGCCATTTGCAGTGGGCTTTTCGGTGTTGAGCGCATCGGAGTAAGACGCGTCCACATAACTATATTGCATAACTGCACTAAAATTGCCTGCCCAAAATTGCACACCATTGCGACTCATCCAGCGGGGTACGGTTTCGAGCTGATTGCCACGAATATTGCGGTTTTCGCCATTTACCACAGCGTTGCCCCGTGTATAAACACCATCGAAATAAGAAGTAGCTGAAAAGATAGAGAAGTAAAAATTTTTATTATAGTTATTTAGTAAATGTAATGGTTTGAATTCTACATACGCCTCTAAGCCGTTGGTGCGGCTGTCGCCGGTGTTGGTACGAAAAATGTAAGAAGCGCCGTTATTATCTTGCAATATTAAGCTGCCAATACGATTATTATATTGAATTTGGAAAATGCCTATATCATAATGGAGTGCTCCATGTAATAAAGTGCCACTCATACCTGCCTCAATATTATGTCCAAACGCATCTTCCAAATCCGGATCCGTTACATCCAATGCAGTTGGTGGAATTACATCGGCAAAAATAACCGGACGATATGCCTGCGACCAGCCCGCATATAAACGATTATTACTATTTATTTTATATTGCATATTTACACCCCAGAGTGGAAACATATGGTCGATGTTTAAAGGTGTTTTATCCTCAGGATAATAACGGATGTAACCACTCATATCGGTGCTGCCGCTTTCCAGGCGTACGCCGGGAATGATCGCCAGTTTGGACGTAAGATGCAGCATATTCTCGGCAAAAACGGCAATATTTTGCGTTTTGTATTGCAAATCGCGCCCCCAATCGCCGGTAATGCTCAGGTCATAATCAAATCCGGTACTGCCTTTACCTTGCTGGCGGCGATGCAGGCGATTATTAATATAACGAATACCCGTAGAAACCGTGTTATTTAAAATACCGAGTTGATAATTATGCGTTAAACGCAACTCAGCCGTATAACTATTAAAATTATCAATGTCCACCTGACGGGGTTTATACTGATTGGTGCTGGGGTCAATTATATCAGGAACATTCGCAAAACCAATGAATTGTACGCTGTTACGATTGCCAAAAACCGCTGAGGCAATCATATTCAAATGCGTTTTTTCATTTATTTTCCAGTCCAGGGTTAAAGAAGGGATGTAAATATCGGGTTCATAATAATTGCGTTGGCGGGTTGCCTGACGCGGATTTTCGCGAAACATACTATCGGTAAGCGGTCCCGGAATGCGATAGAGGTATTGCGAACGCCCCAATTCGGCACGTAATAATAATTTTTCATTAACCTGATATTGTAACATCATAAATTGAGCCTGCGCATCAGAACGGGCAACCTCGCGGTAACCGTCAGCGCTGCGTTTTTGATAATAAGCCTGATACGTCCATTTACCGATTTTACCGCCTAAAGCATTATAACTACTAAATAAACCAAAAGACCCTACAGAGTTAATACTCTCAAAACCAATGCGTTTGGTCGTATCTGGTTGTTTAATAATATAATTAATCATGCCGCCAAACTGAGCGCCGTATTGTAAAGCCGCCGTGCCCCGTACAATTTCCACGCGCTGAATGGCTTCCATCGGTGGGCTGTAATGACTCGCCGGATAACCGTACATATCAGAATTGGTGAGCACTCCATTTTGGCGGACATTGAATTCCCAGGAGCGATGCGGATCAAGCCCACGGGTAGATACATTTACCTGATTACCAGAGCCATCCATATCATAAATAAATGCACCGGGAATTTTGGCAAATAATTGTCGCCCGATTTTTTCAGCCAGATTGGTATTCAGATCGGCAATGCTGATGACTTCATTTTTCTTGCCCGCCATGATATAGGTGCCGTGTACTTCGGGTAACCGACGAATCTCCAGATTGCGCCGTTCCGCAGCAACGACTACCTCGCGCAGGCGTCCTTCGAGCATTTCCAGGGTGAAGTTTTTAATAAAAACGGATTGCCCCATTAAGGATAATTTCTCCTCAATTGTTTGATAACCAATGTGTGAGATGATGATCGTATAATTCCCAGGTTTAATTTGTTCAATTTGGTACGTGCCATTCTCCTGTACGACCGTCATCTGTTTGGTTTCCAAAAGTTTTACATGTGCACCAATGAGCGGCGCTGCGTTTTTATCCAGAATGCTACCTTGCAAAGTAATGGATTGGGCATCGAGATTCGTGATTATAATAATAAGGACACAATTCACTAATAACCATGCTTTCATAATGGTATAGGATTTGGATATATTCATAAAGGATACTTTATAAAAACACAACGGATGTATAATAAATTTTGAAAATAAAGGGTGGTGTTAAATAGTAAAATATAATATAGAAAAACGCATGTAATATAAAAGCTGTTAATTACTTGATTAACAGCTTTTATACATATTTAAAAATTATTTTTTCCAGGGTAAACTGCTTACTTTACGTCCGATGGCATAACCCAGGCGTAAGCCCTCTTCGGCGTCCATACGGAAGTGTACACCCAGCGGAATACGCGAGTAGGCATTTTCTTCTGCCATTTCGTAGAAAGATTTGAAGGAGCGTGGCGTGCCCAAGAAGTCAATTCTACCCTCGTGCGAACGGTCCACCATCGCATACTTGTCACCAAAAATGCTGGTCAATGCTTCCGAGCCGGCAGCGCCAAAGGTAGCGTGGCCAGAAGGATACGCCGGGAAGCTCGGGGTAAACCAAAGATGTGGTTCCCAGCTAGGATCAATTTCGCGGCGAATATAGGTTACCGGGCGTTCGATGTTGTAATAATACTTTGAATGCCAGGCGGCTACACCAGCGTCATTGAGTGATATACCAACTTTTGCTGCGGTATAAACTGCCAGTTCAAGGTTCGCTTTTTTGGCTTCCAATACCTGATTAGCGATGACAATAAAGCGCGTTGGCGGCGAGAACGTGATGTCAAGTGCATCATCACTCCAGTATTCAGCAATCCACTGCTCTTCGTAGTCAAGTTTTGGTGTATTTTTAGTATATACTTCCATTGCCTCTTTGTAGAGCGGTGAGTTTTTATCGGCACTGTATTCCAATGGAGGCAGGCAAAGTCTTTCTTCACCCTTAATGGCAAACGTACGTGCTTCGCCCCATGATGGGAACATCGCAGCACCGGCATCAGGATAAGTAGGTATCCACTTACCTTCACCGGTAGGAGGTACATAGTTTGACGGGCGTGGGTCACGGAATGCTTCGTGTCCGGTTTTGTCAGTGGACGACCAGCTGTAAACGGCTTCGGCTACACTTTGACCATAACGCTTGGAACGTTCAAAAATATCTCTTGGAACACCTTCTGTTTCCAGGTACTTTACATCAAACTGGGTCTCGGTAGAAGAAATCTTAAAACGCAGTTCAGCTTTCACATGTGGAAAAAAACGCTTCATCAGGTAACCATAAGATGCATTTACCACTGTAGGCCAGTGATAAGTAACGCCTTGCTCGATATTGGGAATATCCAATCCCTGCGCGCGGTAAATGCTCTCCAAAGAATTATACTCCGGCATAGCAGTTATCGTTGCTTCATAAGCAGCTAATCCTAAGTAAGCGAGCGCACGTGGTGCCGGACCTGGACGATAACCTGGTGCATGGCGCTCCACTTCAGAAAAAACACGAATCCAGGAAGTAACGACATCCCCGTCGTAATCCTTTGCCAGAGCGGTTTCGATGCTTACTTCATCATCATCGTCATCTGGATCGCAGGAAATAAAAACAAAAACAGTGGTGAGCAAGAGGACTAAAGTTGTTGGCTTGAGTAAAAGTTTAAAAAAGTTCATGGACAAATGGTTTAATTATGAAAAATAATGAAACTATGATTCAGCAGTCAACGTATAACTGCGTGAACTGTGCAAGTTGCAATAATCGGTTCTCGGAAACGGGAATGACTAATAAGACTATCCTGCTTCGGATTAGCAATTTAATTTGGTGCGTAAATAAGCGTAAATTGAAGGGGATAGTAAGATGTAGATAGGGAACTCTCAGAATTGTTTTTTCTCAAGCTCTTTGTCTGAACTGACATTGATTATCAACTACTTATAAACAATTGCGTCAATTCTACGACGTTTATGCTACAAAAATAACGTAGTTAACCTATTCCGCGCAAGTTTTTTGCAAAAAAAATTTTTTAACATATGTTTTACTCCACAAGTGTACTTTGGAAAATAAAAAAATGGAGTGAAAATCACAACGCTGATTTCACTCCATTCGTCATTTAAAATAAATAAATTATACAGCTTTTTTATCAACTTGGTCTGTTCTGGACATTTCTTTGATCGTTGCTTCCTGTTTACGTTTGCCGGAAAAAGTAATACCAGCCATAATGCTCAGGAATACAGGTAAAGCTAACACCGCTAACCACCACTGCCCGATAAACCCGGCAGCAATTACAATCAGCATCATTAGATAAAACCGTAAAATCACGGTACCCAGGCTCAATTCGAATGCTTTCATGGCAATAATTTTTTTTGTTGTTTAATGCAATCAAAATTACAGCCCCTGCTGAACCTGCCACATGACGATTGCCACTCATGAAAGGTGATTTTTGTCACCTAAAACTCAATGGCATTTAAATTGTTATTTTGGCAAATATTCAAATATGCAAATTGACCATACATCCCTGGAAGTACACCACAATACCGACCGCAAACGCTTTGAAATACAAGTAAATGGACATAAAGGTGTAGTGGAATATATGCTCGCCGGTGATCGCATTATTTTTACCCATACGGAAGTGGACGTGGCGCTGGAAGGACAAGGTATTGCCGCCTTGCTTGCCAAAACGGGCTTGGAATATGCCCAGGCACAACAGTTGAAAGTAATGCCGCTGTGCCCATACGTAGCGGGTTACATGAAACGTCATCCCGAATACCAGCCGCTCTTAGCACCGGGCTTTCATGTATGATGATATAATTTTTGTACTAAATAATTTTTTATATAATATAATATTTAATACGAATTATATCTGTATTTAAATGTAATTCAGCGGTTTGTGTGAGAATAAATACATAGGATTTATTCAGATACTTATTGTGTTAGGTCATTCTTTATATTGCTGCGGTGTGTAAAATTTTTTTTATTGTTTTTCCAACCCAAATAGATGCAACTACCGTCTTGCTTGCTTGTGAACTGAATGTTGTATTATTGAGAAAAAACAAAATATGAGTCAAGCTTAAGCATGATTGCGAAAAGGTGTTTAATTTTGTTGCGCTAGCTTATTAATACTAATTCAATTCTCGCTGTTGCTTACCAAAAATGCACGTGACCGACGGGCATATCAAATTATTTTGGCAAATTTCAAGCATAAAACCGACCGGGAGAATGCCCGAAAATCCCACAATAGAGTAGGGGAGCGGAAGCCGAAAAGCTCACAGAGTAGGCAATTGTTTTTCAAAACTTAAGTTGAAATGAAGCGAATTTTCCAAATTTCTTTGATGGTACTGCTGCTAATCAGCGTATCTACCACTTCTTTTGCAATTGTAAATGGTACAGCTACCACTGAAGCTAAATACGAAGTAAATATTCCGGGTGTGGAAGGCTTGAACGCAGAGCAGTTTTTGAATCTGACACCTAAACAAGTCAAAGAACTGACCGGCAAGAAATTGACGCTGAAAGAAACCGTAGCGTTGAAGCTGGCGCAAAAGAAAATCAAAAAAGAAATGCGCAAAGCCGATGCGGCGGGTGCTCCCAAAAGCCAACTCACGGCATTGTTGCTTGCAGTTTTCATTGGAGCGCTTGGTATTCACCGTTTTTACCTGGGCTACACTACTATTGGTATCATTCAGTTGCTTACGCTGGGTGGCTGCGGTATCTGGGCATTGATTGACCTTATCCGTATTATCACGGGCGATTTAAAACCGGCAGATGGAAGTGACTACAACCCAACGCTCTAACAAAGCGTTGGCATGGCTGCGGCTGTGCTTTTTTATCATAGTTCCAATCGTGTTATTGGCGTTGCCGTCTGATTTTTTCGACAACGGCAAACCCATGTGTGTGTCGGTTTTATTGTTTGATTTGGAGTGCTATGGCTGCGGCATGACGCGAGCTATGATGCACTTGATTCACTTCGAGTTTTTGGACGCGTATTATTTCAATCCGCTCAGCTTTCTGGTCTTTCCATTATTGGCATGGCTATGGCTGCGGTGGTTTTTGCGCGATCTCAAACGCGTACGAAATTAAATAAACCTGCCAAAAATAAGAGCTGCAACGCCTCCTACTTGAGATGTTGCAGCTTTTTTATTATAACACAATAACATATTAATTCCCTACAAAAAACACCGCATTACTAAATAAAAACTTACCATTTTCCCAAAATGAGCGGAATAAAGGATTATCCACAAAATAAGTCACGCTACCTTGCCCTTTATCCTGTACCGCAAATACAAAAGAATTTTTAACCATATCTTTTGCTTTGGAACCCACGAAACCTACATATTGCATATTCTCACCGATTGTGCCCACATTCCAGGCATTTTTCAATGGTTGATAGCTCAGATTACCTGTTTTCAAAGTAAAATAATAATCCGGCAGACCAAAGCCCAGCGGGTGGGTATTGTCCACCTTTACTTTAAAAATAGCCCCTGGAATATCTTCCATGATATAACGGCGTTCCTGTCCGGCGAAGGGATCAAAACGATGGTCGAGTTCAGCCTTTTTCTCGGCTTTTTCGGCAGCACTCTTGTCATCGTCCACTGCATATTTGCTGAGGTTGAAGCCCCGCTTGTCTTCGAGCGATTGCAGCGCAGCGCCGATGGCGATCATTCTGCCGCCACTGTTGAGCCAGGTATTGAGTTTATCTGCCAGCGCATCATTGATATTATAACTACCCTCTGTTATGATAAGCAAATTAAAATCATTCAAATTCATGCGCGCGAAGTTTTGCGCCGGAATAACGGTGACCGGATATTGTAAATCCTGTTCGAAGTAATACCACAATTGCCCAAATGAATTATTATACGTGCCTTCACCACCCAAAATTGCCACTTTCGGCTTCTCAACAATGCTGTACACATCCGAGCCAAAATCCTTGCCATTGCTGACAAAGCCGGTTTGTACCGCGCGAATTTCCTGCTGATGCTGCTGTGCTGCTTCCGTGACAAGGCGCGCAAAATCAGGCATCTTGCGATTGTCCGCCCCGGTAATGACCAGCGTGCCAGGTGCATATTTTTGCCCTTCTACTTCAAAGGCTTCTACTGCATAGCGTACCTTTACATTCTTTTGTAATAAAGTACCTAAAAATCGGGCATTACTCATTGAATTCCAGGCGGCTACGTAGGCATAAGGATTTTGAATACTAGCCAGATTATTATTATAAGTTGTAAAATTATACCCACTTTGTCCATCAAAACGATCGCGCGAGGCGTACGCTTCCAAGCCATATGCGTAAGGCAGCGACCAGGCAGTGATATCATAAGTAACCGAATCTACCACCTCGGTTTGGGGTTCAAATAAAATATGCGCCAATACCGATTTCGTTTGGAAGGTATTGATAATCAAATCATTCTCTTCTACTTTAATTGTAATTTCCTTGCCGGTTTGATAATCAAAAGCTTTCAACTGACCAGATTTTCCGGCACGACCATATTTAATAAAATTTTTATCTAATAAATTGGTCAACGACTTCAACCGTCCTTGTGGATTGGAGCCTTTGATAATGAAGGTTTTATACTCGCCGATTTGACCATTGCGGGCTTTATTATAAAAATCCACAAAATTTTGCACCAGCCGCTGCGCATTTTTAGAAGCGACTTCTACGGTCGAAATCGCAGTTGTTTTATGATGTAATACACGATCGAGCAGGGTCAACGTATCACTATTTTCAATAATAATACCGCGTCCACCGCGTCCGCCACCGCCTTGCTCATACGTCATGCCCACGGCGCCGCTGTACGTTGGGTAGGTGTCGCCGTAACTTGGATATAGCAGGTCAAACCGCTCTTTAGTGAAGTACAACCAATCATTCTGGTCAAAATATTTCGCGTGATTTTTGCCGATTTCAACCTGAAAATCGCGCTGAAACGGCGTAATCAATTTATGATAAGGCTGTGCTGCCGGTGCAAAATAGTAAGGCTCGTTGGCGCCCTGCTCGTGAATATCCGCCACGACGTGCGGCATCCAATCATGATAAATTTTCATGCGTTGCTGCGATTCCACCTGCGTTTGCCAAGCCCAGTCGCGGTTGAGATCGAATAAATAATGATTCACGCGACCGCCGGGCCAAGGCTCCAGATGCTCGTAGGCATTCGGATTAGGGTCCATGATGGTAGTGGCATAACGGCGATACCACTCGGCATAACGCGAATAACCATCGGGGTTTTCGGCAGGATCAATCAATACGATCGTGTTCTTGAGCCATTCTTTCGTCGTCGCATTATTCGGATCCACCAATTCGTACAACACTTGCGGAGCCGCCTCGGAGCCAGCCGCTTCGTTGCCGTGAATGCTGAAACCCAGCCATACAAAGGCAATATTTTCATTGGTTGGCTGACCATTCACCAAGCCCGTGCGGCGCAGGTTGTTCTGGCGAATTTCATCCAAACGTGCCAGATTTTCCGGGGTAGAAATGGCTGCCAGTAAAAGCGGGCGTTTTTCATTGGTCAAGCCGTACTGCGTCAATTTTACATACGGGCTATTCGCCGCCACATGCTCAAAATAATCCACCAGCATATAATGCGGAGTAAAATTTTCACCGCGCTTATGCGGGAAAAAGTCATCCGGTGATTTTAATTGCGCAAAGGCTAGAATGCCTGTAAATAGGACTATTCCGGTAATTATAAATCGCTTTAACATTGAATATAGGTTTTAAATATGATGTTTTGCTAAATTATTTTAATAAAAAGAAACGGCATATTTTAAAAATACACGCACGCTACTATTTATATAACTGATATTACGCAGCGCATAAATTTTGAAAATTGAGTTCATTGACAGTATGACCTTTAAGCTGAGCAAGTTTGTCCCAGGCAGCTTGGAGAGCAGCGAGGTAAATACGGTGTTTCA
>JBKBWT010000221.1:0-10547 GCA_046314415.1 Saprospiraceae bacterium | reverse complement strand
GATGTAATAACAATGGCAGCAATGATTAATAATTGTGACACAACAAACTGCGCTACTACTAATCCCCGCCGCAACGAAAAACTGCCGATTTGCCGTGTTGCAAACTTGCTTTTTAAAGCTTCAATCGGTCGGAAGCCCGCTAAAATCATGGCAGGATAAGCGCCGGAGAAAAAGGTAACGGCAATAAGCGTCACCACTAAGAAGAGCATCAACTGCGGGTCTTGAAAAAATGGCATGGTCAATTCGGCTTCAATCAATTGATTGACATAAGGTAATGCCAATTTTGCCAAACCCATGGATACCACCAAAGCAACCAGCGTCAGCAGGCTCGTTTCCAAAATAAATTGCCGGAATAATTGAGCTCTATTGCCGCCTACCACTTTGCGAATCCCCACTTCTTTGGCGCGGTTGACGGCTTGAGCCGTCGCCAGATTAACAAAATTAATACACGCTGTCAAAATCAGGAAACCCCCCACCAAAGCCAGCGCCCATATGATAGATTTTTGAATACCACCACCGTAATCAGGGTTATAATGTATGTCCAATAAGGGTTGTGCGACAAAATTCATGGTTTTCAGGTCATTGTCTTTATAATATTTATTGCGCAAGGTTACCAGTTGCTCCTACAATTGTGATTGTGACATTTTTTCGGGCAACACCACGTAAGTGCGATGATTGCTGCTAACGCCACCCCAATGCCCTTGATCTTCTTTGCTCATTTGCGCCACTCCCGCCACATACGGCAAAAATATTTCGCTGCGGTGACTCGTATTTTCAGGAATATCAGCAAGCAAGCCCGCTATTACATAATCCTTCTCATTGTCCAGGCGAATGGTCTTGCCAATAGGGTCTTCCTTACCAAAATATTTTTCGGCGATTTGCCGCGTAACGACTACCTTATCTGGATTACTTAAAACTTTATGATCACCTTTTAACCATTGATAATCAAATATTTCAAAGAATTCCGGCTCTGCGAAACTCACTACACTCTCTTCCTGAAATTTTTCTTTTTTGCCATTTTTTCCGGTAAAGGACACCAGCACATTGGGTACTTCCCAATAAGCGGCTATTTTTTCTGCTTCCGTAAAATCCTGGCGCAGCGCCGGCGGGAAAGGATAGGGCACGCCCGGCGTTTGAATCAAGCTGCCAAAATGCAAATCCATGACCACCCGATAGGTCCGCTCGGCTTTTTTATGATAGGTATCATAACTTAATTGATGCTGTACTAAAATAAAAATTAAAATAGCACAGGTAATACCAAGCGACAGCCCGGCAATATTAATAACCGAATAGGCTTTATCCCGCCAAAGCGTACGCAGGGCAATTTTTAAATAATTTTGAAACATGGCTTGCTATTGTTTTGTAAGTCTTTGAATGTTATGGTGTTATGGTATTATGGTGTTATGGTGTTATAATATTAACTTTTATTTAAATATTATATTCAATATCAAACGTCTCCTACTCCGTTCTTAATGTCTCTGCCGGATTTGCACTTGCTGCCCGAAACACCTGCGAACTTACCATCCCCATCGCCAGAATGCCCACTACCAATAGCCCCGGCAGGAACAGCCATACGTTCATACTGATGCGATACGCAAAGACTTGTAGGAACATATTTCCAAATAAATAGCCCGCGGGGACCGCTATAATAGCAGCAATTAATAATAATATAATAAATCCGCGTGATAAGAACATAAAAATATCCGGGAAACCCGCGCCAAACACCTTGCGAATGCTCACTTCCTTCATTTTGCTTTGGGCGGTATAAATCGCCATGCCCAGCATACCCAGACACGCAATTGTCAGGGACAAAAAGGCAAAGAAACTCAACATCCACGTAATTTCCCGCTGCGAAGCATATGTTTCTTTTATAATATTATCATATAAATCATATTCAAAATCTCTTTCCGGCGCAATTTTATTCCACACCTGCTGCAATGCCGCCACGGCTTCCGGGAACGAGGTGCCCGACACCTTGACATTCAGCCGCGTCAGGGCTTCCGGGTTGTAACGCAACATCATGGGTTCGAGCGCGTATTCTGCCGGACGGAAATTAAAATCTTTCACAACACCCCGAATCGTAAGCCGGGTGCTATCGCCCACAAAAATCGGCTGCCCTAAGGCTTCACTGGGCGTGCCCAGTTGAAATTCCTTTACAAATTTTTCATTCACAATTAAAAATAATTCATGCTGCTGCGTGGGGTTCGCGGTAAAGTTTTCACCGGTGACTAATGATGTTCCAAATGTATTCATAAAGTGCTCATCTACAAAGTATTCGCGGATTACACGTGCCTCGTCGGTCGGATTTTTGCGAGTGGGGTCTGCCATATCATTCCAGGTGCCAATATTATGCGAAATGCCGGAAACCGATTGTACAAAGGGCAGTCGGGAAAATTCTTGTGATATGGTCGTGTAAGATTGATTTTGTAAAGGAATATTAATCACGCCGTCCCATTTCATGCCGCTATCGCGATTCAACGCATAATCAAATTGCGAAAACATGATGGTAATCATAAAAGCGAACAACAACGACAGTGAAAACTGTATGACAATCAATACTTTACGAACACCTATCCGGCTGATTAATTTTAAATTTTCCATTTTTTGTAAAATGGAAATCGGACGAATTCTGGATAAAACCGCTGCCGGTAGTAAGCCTGCGACCAAGCCGGTGGCAAGTGCAAAAATTAAAAACCAGCCATATAATATAATATCTTCTTTAAATGTGATGCCCATTTCCGTCGTAAATTGCAAAGTGTACATCGCCGGAATGAGTAATTTCAACAGTAAATAGCCGCCGCCGAGCGCTAACAGGGCGGTGAGAATGGATTCGCTTAAAAATTGCGCCAATACCTGCCCACGCGAGGCGCCTACTACTTTGCGCACGCCGATTTCACGGGCGCGATTGAAGGCACGTGCCACCGTTAAATTGGTATAATTAAAACAGGCTGATAATAATACAATAAAGCCCAAGCCCGATAAAATATAAATTACAATAGCGGGCAAGCCCCGTCCCATATTATTGGATAATTCCGGTCCCGGTGTAATGCCATTCAGCGGTTGCAATTTAAATTCATAACCTTTATCACGCGTTTCTAATTCTAAACCAGCATATTGCGCTTTAGAAATCGTTGCCAAGGCACGCTCCACTTCTGCCGGTGTAGTGCCGGGGCGCAAGCGGAAGAAATTATATGTTTGATAATAATCGAGCCAATTATTGGTAACGGGTGATACATCGCCTTGTTTTTCAAGGTTTTTCAAAGATTCTAAAGAAGCCAGCGCTTCAAAATCGAGGTGCGTTTTGCCCGGTGCTTTTTTCATTACACCGCTTACTTTGAATAAGCCATAACCCCTTAATTCTATGGTTTCGCCGATGGGATTGCTCTTGCCAAAATAGCGCTCCGCGGTGGCTTCCGTCAATATAATAGAAAATGGCTCAGTTAAAGCATTATTACTACCTTGTAATAATTCAAAGCCAAATAATGTAAAGAAATCATTATTTGTAAATAAACCATTGAGCGGCAAATTCTTACCCGCAGCTTTGGCTTCGCCTGCCACTAAGCGCACCAGTGGCACCCAATTTTCAATAAAAGGATAATCGGTTTGTAATTGATTGGCAAGGGCATAAGGCGAAGTAGCGTAGCCCTCTGAGCCACCATCTTTGCGCAAAGCATTGGTTTTCAGGCGGTAAGTGCGTTCGCTTGCCGGATGAAAACGATCATAACTATTCGCATCTTTAATAATCATTATAATAAGCAGGCAAACGGACATGCCCACCGATAAGCCAAAAATATTAACAATGGAGAAAGTTTTGTTCTTTAGCAGGTTGCGCCAGGCGGTTTTAAAGTAGTTACGGAACATAGCTTTGCTTTTTGGTAAAACCTTTCCAACAAATATGCCATTTGTATAATGGGCTATAAATCAATGCATTAAAAAACTATAAATTATTCAGACTGTTTCAAAAACGAACACTTTAGTGTTACAATAGCGAACGTTATACCAGCAAAATTATATTATCAAAAAAGGGAGCAACCCTGCGGCTACTCCCCAAAACTGAATTAGTATGAAGTATATACAGAATACTACTTCCGTAGGAAATTACATAAAATTGGCAAAACTATTACATCACATATAATTACTGATTAAAAATAGCCGCCAACTTCTCCCCCAGCGCTTCACCACGTAGGTTTTTGGCAATGATGACGCCATCTTTATCTATCAATACATTTGCCGGAATACTGGAAACATTATACACGTAATTACCTTCAGAACTCCAGCCTTTCAGGTCGGAAATATGATACCAGGTGAGTTCGTCTTTTTCAATGGCTTTGGTCCAGTTTTCTTTTTTGGTGTCTAAAGAAACGCCTAAAATCGTAAAGCCTTGATTCTTAAACTTTTGATAATTCGCTACGACATTCGGATTTTCCTGCCGACAAGGACCACACCACGATGCCCAGAAATCAATGAGCACGTACTGCCCGCGTAAAGCCGACAATTTCATTACATTGCCCGCTGTATCAGCGAGTTCTATATCGGGGGCAACGGCGCCAATCATGAGTTTTTCGTAGCGTTTTACTTTTTCCTGCATGTTTTTTACAATCTGCCACTCGCCATATTTTTGTGACATTTTATTTAAAATCTGCTGATAATCAGCCAAATACTTGTCGCCATTCCACATACCCAAGGTAGCATACAGCACCAGCGGCGATTCCACTGTTTTTAAATAATTTAATAATTCCGCCTGCATTTCCATTTCTTTGGCTTCATAAACTGGGTCGAGCTGATCGAGTTGTACCCGGTATTTGGCATCAATTGCTTTCAGCTTTGCCTCATCGGTGACACCTTCTTTCTCTTTTTTACGCTGCTCGTAAATATCGCCGTATTGTTTTTCCAGATCAGCTAAATACTTGTCAGACAATGCTTTGTACTGTTTTTTATAGGCAAGAAAAGCCGCTACTTCCGGGGAACCTTTCGCTTCAAAAACGCCGTCGCTTTGGCTGCCATCGAAGGTAATGCTCACCTGATCGCCGGCGCGCACCGGAATAGTCAAATATTGTTTTTGGTAAATGATGCGATAAAGGGCGGGCTGTTCACTATCTATTTTTAACTGGAAAGTACCGTCTTTATTTACTTCGTATTCACCAATTTTACGATTATTATAGCGAATATTATCTAATTCATATAATTGGATCTTGCTTTCGGCATTCGGATTGGAAATTTTACCAGAAATGGTGGCAGGTTTTATGCCCGCGTAAGTAGCGATCACCCCCAGGAGACCGCAGCTCAGAAGGAGGAATTTTTTCATAGCTCAAGTTTTTACTAAAGATAAAACGGGTTTAAGAAAGTTGCATTTTAAATGTTAATACAGCATATTTTAACAAATATGCTGTATTATTATATTCTTTATTCACTGCGTAATGAATTGACCGGATTGGCTACAGCGGCTTTTATAGTCTGCAAGCTGACGGTTAAAATAGCGATCCCTATTGCTACGGCACCTGCCAGCACAAACATCCACCATTGAATTTCAACGCGATACGCAAAATCTTCCAGCCATTGGCTCATGCCCCACCACGCCAGCGGCGACGCCAGCACCACCGCTATGAGTACCAATTTGATAAAATCCCTGGAAATCAAGGTAGTAATATCAAAAGCCGAAGCCCCAAGCACCCGACGAATGCCAATTTCTTTGGTGCGACGCTCGGCAGTAAACATCGCTAAACCAAATAAGCCCAGGCAGGAGATTAAAATAGTTAAAAAAGTAAATACATTAATAATGCTCGATAAACGGCGGTCGGCTTCGTACTGTTTTTGCACTTCCTGGTCAATAAAGGTATATTCAAAAGGTACTGCCGACACTTGCGTTTTCCAGGTAGATTCTAACTGGCTGATCAATTTAGCATAATCCTGGGTTTCCGCTTTAATAATCATTTGACCATTGTAAACATTATTATTATAAACTAATAAAAATGGGGTCACTTCATTATATAATGAATTAAAATTAAAGTTTTTCATTATACCTACAATTTCCCAGGAAATGCGTCCCTCGTCGCGGTCAGAATATAAATACTGCCCTACGGCTTGGTCGGTGGGAATATTTAGTTTTTGCAGGGTGGCTTCATTCACAATTATCCTGCCAACTGTATCACTTGCATTAAAATCTCTACCGTTTACCAACTGAATATCAAGCGCTTCTCTAAAAAATTCATCCACCATCATGAATTGAATATTCTGCGAAGCATTCATATCCGTACCCTGCCGATAAAATTGCATATCATTGAATATGAATTGACTTGGATAATTATTCGCACGTGAAACTGCTTGAACACCAGGTATTTGCTTCACCGCATCGCGATAACGATCGGCATTTTGCAAAGCCTCGCCGGTACGGAATGGCACAACAATTTTTTGATTCGGATCATAGCCCAAATCTTTCTGCTGAATGAATTTCAGTTGCGCATTAATAATTATCACACTGATAATCAGGGCAATAGCCAGGACAAACTGGAACACAACCAGCGCTTGCCGCAAATTCAAACTGCCCCCCTCAACACCCGCAACTTTGCTTTTTAAAACTTTAATTGGTTGAAAACCAGACAAATACAATGCCGGATAGCTCCCCGCCAGCAAGCCTGTTACCAGACCAAGCATTAGGATACCCAGCCAAACTTGTCGGTCCCCCAAAAATTCAGCAGACAGTGTAACGCCCGTCATTTGATTCAGATACGGCAACAAGCCCATCACCAACGGCACAGCCAGCGCCATCGCCAGAAAAGCAATCACCAGGGACTCGCTTAAAAATTGCCCGATGAGCGATTGGCGAGCGGCACCGACAACCTTCCGAATGCCAATCTCACGTGCGCGCTTCGCTGCTCTTGCTGTAGAAAGATTCATAAAATTAATACAAGCAATGACTTGAATCAAAACCGCAATCGCCAATAAAACCGACAATAAAGTGGTAGAAACCGGCTTGCTTGGCTCCGCATTGTAACCGGTGGTAGTATGAATAGTGGTGATCGGCTGAAGCGCCAGACTTTTTTGAATATTGCGGCGTTTCATTTGCTCGCCGCCATATTTTTCCAAAAAGGCAGGCAATTTACTTTGTAAATGAGCGACCGAAACATTTTCGCGCAATTTGATGTAAGCATTGGTAAAATTATTACCCGCCCATTCGTCATTGGTCAGCACGTATTCTCCAATACCGCCGCTATTCATCGAAAGAAAATAATTGGCTTGCACGTGGCTTTTGCCAAGCTTATCATTCACAACGCCCGTCACCGTTAAGTTTTGTGCCCCCTCTTCTGTATCAATCTCCAAAGTTTTTCCAACCGGATTGATATTTCCAAAGAACTTGCGCGCCGTTTTTTCCGACAGCACAATACTGTAAGGCTTGCTTAAGGCTTGATGCGGGCTACCATAGACAAAATAATAAGAAAAAATGTTGAAAAATGTAGAATCGGCGTAGGCACCAGCCGTTTCATAAAAGGCTTTCCCATCATAACGAAACAATTGCTGATCCCTGCCAACTGCACCTACAAAGCGCGTGGCTTCTGCTACCTCCGGAAAATCACGCTTCATCGCCATTGGAATGGGCGGCGAGCAGGTTGCCATTTTATCGGGATTTTCGGGAGACCCCATCACCGCAGTAATTCGATAGATGCGCTCCACATCGGCATGATGCTCATCGTAGCTATATTCGTCGCGCACATACAGCAAAATGTAAAGACAACACGCCGTGCCCAGCGCCAGTCCAAAAATATTAATAAAGCTAAAACCCTTGTGTTTGGTAAGATTACGAATGGCAATTCGCAGATAATTTTGCAGCATGGTAGTGATTTTGGTGATTTCTAAATATAACGCGTCTTCTTATTAACGCAGTGACCCGTTTTTATTATACTCCAAAAAATCCATTCCGTTACACGGGAGCTGAGATAAATTGATCACGCAAAGCGATGGGCTAGTAATTAACAAAGGGTTTAACCATTCAAAGCACTTTGAGCATTTGAACAATTAAACCCTTAAATATCAATTAGTTTTTATCTCTTAAGCTCCAAATATCGTGGCATTCGCCGCATCAAGAATATTACGCACTTCTTGCGGATCCTCGGCTTGAGCGTACACGCGCAGCACCGGCTCTGTGCCCGATGCCCGCAGCATCACCCAGCGGTCGTTGCCCAAATTGAATTTGAAACCATCAATTGTTTCAAGCGATTCCACCTGATAGGGACCAAATGCCTGGTAGGGATTTTCTTTGCAACGCTTGATAACCGCTTGTTTTTGCGCTTCTTCGATGTGCAAATCATCGCGGTCGCAATTGAAAGCGCCTACAATATCATACACTTCCTGAATCAATTGCTTCACCGACTTGCCGGTTTTCGCCATGAATTCAAGAATCATCAAACCAATCCAAATGCCGTCGCGCTCCGGGATATGTCCTTTCACTGCCAAGCCGCCTGATTCTTCACCGCCCACGATAACGTCTTCGCTTGCCATGATTTCCGCGATATATTTGAAGCCGATTTTGGTTACTTCGTAATCTACACCGAAGATTTCCGCCATCTTTTTCATTTTATCCGTCACCGAGAACGTAATCACCACTTTACCCGACTGATTCTTGTATTTGTACATATATAAAAGGAGGAGCAGCAAAATGTGGTGCGAATCCACAAACGTGCCATCCTCGTCGTACATTCCAATGCGGTCGGCATCACCGTCATTGGCAATCCCAATTGAAATATCAGGGTTGGCTTTTATCAATTCCGACAATTCGAGCAAATTCCGGTGAATGGGTTCCGGCGCTTGCCCGTGGAAGCCTGGATTATCATCGCAGTGCAGCAAAATCGCTTCGGGGAATAAACGACGCATCGCACGCTGACCCGCCCCAAACATAGCGTCGTACGCTATTTTGAAACCGGAATTTTTAATGGCATTCAAATCAAAATTCGTCGCTACATGATCCAGATATAATTGCTCGAGATCATGATATTCCAACAAACCCTTGGCTTCCAATTCACTCAAGGTAGAAAGATTGCCCGAAAAGGTATCCGGTACCAGATTCTCTACTTCCTCAATTTGCGCCGGTGCCATCGGTCCGCCCAGGTGCGATTTCAATTTAAAACCATTGTAAGACGGTGGATTGTGACTAGCCGTAATGACTACGCCCACATCGGATTTCGTTTTGGCAACGCCCAGCGACACCATCGGCGTAGAAACAAAGCCTTTCGCCAGAATAACTTTAATGCCGTGTGCACCCAGCACCTGCGCCGTGGTAGCCGCGAATAATTCGCCGCCAAAGCGACAATCGTGCCCGATGACCGCCTGCTTGCCGCCATTTTGTTTCAACCACAGTGCGGTGCCTTCAGCCACCCGCTTTACATTTTCTACGGTATAATCGAGGGCGATAATGGCTCGCCAGCCGTCCGTTCCGAATTTAATTTGGCTCATATTTTTAGAGGTCAGATGAGAAATGACAGAAGTCAAATTATCGAGGCAAAAATAGCAAGCTTCGCCCAGCCAAAGAAAGAAAAATTAAAGTTTTGGGAAATATTATTCCAAATTTATTAACTCCAGATTTGATTTGCTTCGGTCAAAATGATCGGTTTGCCGTCGGTCACCACAATCGTATGCTCATGCTGCGCCACGAAGCTGCCGTCTTTCGTCACATACGTCCAGCCATTGCCCTGCTCATACACCTGCGATGCCCGGGTGGAAATGAAGGTCTCCACGGCTACAACCGAATTTTTCTTGAAGCGCGCACCATTATAGCGGTCATAAAAACACGGAATTTCCGTTGGCTCTTCGTGCAAACTCTTGCCTACACCGTGTCCCACCAGGTTTTTAATAACCTTGAATCCTGCTTTTTTAGCTTCATTTTGAATAAAACGCCCCAGTTCCGCAATACGCACGCCCCCCTTAATTTGCATAATAGCTTTTTTTAATATGCTACGTGACGCATCCACCAAGGGTTGCAATTGTTGCTTGTCCTCGCCAAGAATAAACGACCCGCCATTATCCGCATAATACCCGTCCAACTCCGCCGATACGTCAATGTTGACCAGATCGCCCTCTTTCAGCATCACTTTATCCGATGGAATGCCGTGCGCTGCCTCGTGATTCAGGCTGATGCAAGTCCAAGCCGGAAAGCCATAAGCCAGATTTGGCGCGGGTCTAGCTCCATAACTACGCAAAATCGCGTAGCCAAATTCATCCAGTTCCTTGGTGCTCATACCCGGACAAGCGTACTCGCGCATTTGCCGCAAGGTTTCACCGACGGCTTCACTCACCTGGCTCATTTTTAATAAATCAGCTTGGGATTCGATGGACATAATACATTGATTTTGAATAGAACGCAAAAGTAAGGAGAATAACGGCAATAATTACAATCGGACTGCTTACAAAGTTTAAAAACTTGATTTTCTATCATTTTATTTATTAGACTTGCGTCAAATTGATTATCAGCATATTAAAAAATTCCAAAGACCGGCACAAATACCCAATATCATATCCATATCATATTGGCGCTTCATTCTGATTTGGTTGTAAATAAT
>JBKBWT010000220.1:0-10559 GCA_046314415.1 Saprospiraceae bacterium | reverse complement strand
TCTGGATGCTGGATGACCTCAATCCTTTCCGTGAATTGGCGAAAACCAAAGGCGAAACCTTGAAACAACCGCTCAAAATTTTTGCTACAGCGCCCGCTTATCAAGCGCAGTATCGTTCTTACACGGGTACGCATTTCATCACCGAAGATATTTTTACCGGTGAATCCAAACCGCGCGGTGCGGCGATGACTTTGTGGGTCGGCAAGTTGGAAAAACCCAAAGGCGGCGGCGATAGTCAGGCAACGGCTGGTGCCGGATTCGGTGGCGGTGGATTCGGTGGCGGCTTTGGTGGTGGACGCAGTCGCAGCGGCGAACGCGCCAAAGTAATGGTATATGACGCCAGTGGCAAAGCCATTCGCACTTACTCCGCACCGATTGATAGTGGCATGAATAAGCTTTACTGGGACATGCGCATGGATGGCGTGCGTTTCCCCTCGCGTCAGGAAGCGCGTCCAGATGCAGATTTACCGGGCGGTTTAGATGTTATGCCGGGCACGTACAAAGTCGTCGTGAGCTATGGCGGCTCCAAAGATTCTACGATGCTAACGGTGAATGGCGATCCACGCCTGCCGATTGCCGAGGCAGACCGCAAAGCGAAAGCCGTAGCGTATGAAGATTTTGCTAAAATGGTGAGCACGGCAACCGATGCGTTCAACCGTATCCGCGAAGCACAGAAAACCATCAAAACGGTCAATGACGCTACTGCCAATGCTGCTGCCGATACCAAGAAGGAAATCACGCAACTTGGCAAAGCTTTGCAGGACAGCCTTTCTAAACTGGAGCTCCGCTTCCTCGCACCGGAAAACCAGAAGGGCATCACCCGCACGAGCGACAACCTCAGCACCCGCATCTTCATGGCATCTTCGTACCTCAACGCCAGCGACGGTGCGCCTACGCAATCCGCCAAGATCACAATAGATGCCGCCAAGAAAGAACTCAACGACATTGTAGCTCAATTGAATACGTTCTTCAGCAAAGACTTCGCCGCCTACCAGCAAAAGGTAGAAGCCGCGCAGTTCTCCCTGTTCAAGAAGTACGAACCAATCAAAGTACAATAACGTGACGCAGCGTAAACGCTGCACCATCAACAAAAGGCATCATCTCGCACGAGGTGCTGCCTTTTTTGTTGTGATATAAAAAACCACATTTTATCTTTGCGCTACCGAAATATCCAGAAAATGAAAATAATATTTAAACTCTCCTTAGTTTTTCTGCTAATAGCCACAAATTTATTTTCACAAGAAGATAGTATCAAAAAATCTTATGATTATATCATTCCATGTAATAATGGTTGGTACAAAGTACGTAACAAAGGTCAATATACTTTTCTTAATAATCAATTTCAACAAGTGAAAGGATGGGATTGGTATGATAAAATAATGGAGCTGAATGACGGATTGATAAGAGTATCAAAAGATAGAAAATGGGGATTTGTAAATATTAACGGAGAAGTTATAATTGCCCCCCAGTATGAAGGATCTAAAGATTTCAAAAATGGAATTTGTTGGGTTGAAGTAAATGATAAATGGGGGATTATAAATAAAGAAGGAAAAATTTTACTGACTCCACAATTTACTGATTATTGGGATTTTGTTGATGGTTTAGCTTTAGTAGAAGAAAATAATAAAATTGGATTTATTAATAAAGATTTTAAAATAGTTATACCGCTACAATTTGATGCAGCTACTATTTTTAAACATAATATTTCAAAGGTAAAAATAAATGGTAAATGGGGTGTGATTGATAAAACTGGTAAATACATTATAGCACCAGAACTAGATGAATTTAATGACTTTGTAGAAGGCGTAGCAATTGTAAAAAAAGGAGGTAAATATGGATTTGTTCACGAAAACGGGAAAGTAATAAGTGCACCGCAGTTTAACGATGTATCAATATTCAAAAATGGCTCGGCAACAGTTCGAGTAGGAGATAAGTGGGGACTGATTGGCATGGATGGAAAAATTATTATCCCTCCTAAATTTGAGACTATTTATAGATTGCACGGTAATGTAGCTATCGCAAAGCAAAACGGTTTGTATGGAATAGTTAATAAAAGCGGAACGTTTATAGTGCCGCCACAATTTGACTTTGCTGATAAATTTATGAACGGCGCTGCTGTTGTAGGAGTGAATGGACGTTGTGGTTTAATTGACCAAAGCGGCAAATTCATTACTCCTCTTAGTTTTAGTATAGGCTCCAGGTTTTGGGGAGGGGTTTTCAGAATGATGCAAAATGGAAAATTCTGCTTAATCAATGAAAAAGGTAAAATGGTTGCGCCACCATTATTTGATGATATTTTGGATCACGAGGGCGGTTTTACAAAAGTAGTCGTAAATAAAAAATTTGGTATAATTGATTCCACAGGCAATTTCGTAATACAGCCTGAGTTTGATAAAGTTTCTTTTTTTCAGGATGGGGTAGCTTCTGTAGTAAAAGATGGGAAGGTAGGAATAGTTGATCATACCGGGGTATTTTTAGTTGCGCCCCATTTCAGCGGATTGCAGGAACTTCAGGAGAATGTACGCTGGGCTAGAGTAGAAAATAAATGGGGGTTGATAGATAAAACAGGTAAAATACTTATAGATTTTGAGTTTGATCAAGCAGAACCATTTCGGGAGGGTTTAGCCGTTGTAAAAAAAGATAATAAATATGGATATATTGATAAAACCGGAAAAATTATTATTCCTTTTCGGTTTGAAAATGCTCACAGCTTTTACGATGGTGTAGCATCTATTTGGGCACCAGATGGTTCAGCACGCATTAATAAAAAAGGTGAATTAATTGTGGATGAAACCCTGGAAAAGCAATAAAAGTATTTTATACTTACCATTTAAAGCATAAAGGACTGTCAATTGCCATACATCTCACATGAGATGGTGCCTTTTTGTTACAATTTCGTACTCCAAAAACCTTTAATTTGTGCGGTATTTCAAGCATCATCCAAAAACATGAACCGCCATTTTTACCTGATTGTGCTGCTGGCTACTTCCCATTTGAGCGCTCAAATCACGGATAGGCTCAACCAACAAGTATAAAATCGCAAACACCTGATGTAAACTCACTTGATCGCAACGTAAAGCCGTGAGTGCTGAGTGTAAATGCATTTGATCTAATTGTAAACGCACTTGATTGCAGTGTAAAGTCACAAGAGCGGAGTGTAAACCCACTTGATCGCAGTGTAAAACTACGAGTGCCGAGTGTAAAGCCACTTGGTTGCAATGTAAAACCGCTTGATCCAATTGTAAAACCACGAGTTCCGAGTGTAAAAGCATTTGATCCCTGTATAAAGCCATTTGATCGCAATGTAAAACCACTAGGTCATAATGTAAAACCACGCGTGCAAAGTACAAAGCTACTTGATCGCTTGGGTAGGACAGCTGCGCTTATGGCAAAAGGAGTTGCCTATAATGGTAGTGGGCTTGGTTGGTTGTCAAGCAAGAGGAGATCAGCTTAATTTCATTTTCTTACAAAGCAAACCTACTTTTCTGCCATTACAAAATACTGGTAATCAAGGGCAGTGTCATTGGTTTCGATGTTTTTGAAGCCGGCGGTGTAAAGGGCTTCTTCAACTTCATGAATGGGGAGACGGATGTCGCTGGGCGGACCAATGGGGGTGCGTTTTTTCTTGAAGTCCACAATGATGAGCTTGCCGCCATTGGACATGCCTTTTTTCAATATTGCCAGGTATTCCACGCGATTGCGAATGTACATGAAGGTGTTGACGATGAGAACCACGTCGGCTTCGCCAGCTTTCAGATTGGGATCATCGGGTCGGGCAAGGCGGCTTTCCAGGTGCGATTGCAGGTTTTCGGGGAGTTCGAGCACTTTGACACTGTCAAGGTAGTTTACAAAACGCTGGTCGATGTCAATGGCAATTACCTTCTTGGCTTGCGGCGCCAGTCGCAGCGCAAAAAATCCAGTACCGGCGCCAATATCAGCAACGGTTTTGCCAGTCAGATCGCCTAATAAGTCAATCACTAAATCGGGTTTTTGCCAGATGACGCGGTCGGTATTTTCGTAATCTTCGGTGATGCCGGGGTTGCGCTTGCCGTTGGTAGGGGTTGCGGTGTCTGTGACGGGTAGCTGAGTGCCCTGCTCTTCCACGTCATTGTGGTTGCGGTCATTTTGACAACTAAGCGCCATCCAGCAGAGGGATGACAAAATCAGGGCGGTGCGAAGTATTTTCATAAACAGCGTTTGGGCAAAGTTAAAGCAAAGGTTTCGTTTTAGCACGTCCTAACAACACCATTGTATCAGGAAATCGTTTCCGAATATTTAGAAAATTTTTAACGATGTTACACCTGAAGTATATTTGATCGGGCTTGGCGCGGTATCGCAGCGTGTAGCCGAATTTCGCTAAAAGACTGTACAACAAGCATTTAGTACTTCAATTATCTGCCCGGTAGTACTTTTCCTACAGCTTCGCCAAAACCAATACGGATGCCGTCGCGCTCCCCCCAACCACGCAGGATAACGGTATCGCCATTGTGGATAAACGATCGCTCCGAGCCGTCCGGCAATTGAATGGGCTTGGTGCCACGCCAAGTGAGTTCGAGCATGGAGCCGTAACTGTCCGGGGTGGAACCGCTGATCGTACCCGAGGCTAATACATCGCCAACATTTACATTACAACCATTCACGGTGTGATGCGCCAATTGCTGACTCATATTCCAATACAGGTGTTTGAAATTGGAACGGCAGACGGTTTGTTCTACATTGCTTTCGTTGCGAATGGCAACTTCGAGGTGGATGTCAAAACTCTTCGCGCCCTGATATTGCAGATACGGCAAGACCTCGGGTTCCTGCCACGGCGAATCAGTGCGGAAAGGTTCCAGCGCATCAAGCGTCACAATCCACGGCGAAATGGTAGAGGCAAAATTCTTACTCAAAAATGGTCCCAGCGGCTGGTATTCCCAGCGTTGCAAATCACGCGCGGACCAGTCGTTGAACAACACCATGCCAAAGATGTATTCCTCGGCTTCCTGGGTTGCAATGGATTGTCCCAGCGGCGTAGGCTTACCAATTACAAACGCCATTTCCAATTCAAAATCAAGCTCTTGCGTTGGTCCAAATACAGGCTGCTGCGCTCCTGCGGGCAGGATTTGTCCTTTTGGACGCTGAATCGGCGTACCCGACACGACGATGGACGAGGCGCGACCGTGATAAGCCACCGGCAAGTGCCGCCAATTGGGCAACAAAGGATTAGCAGGGTCACGGAACATAGAACCGACATTGCTGGCATGCTCCAGGCTGCTGTAAAAATCGGTGTAATCCCCAACTTTAATGGGCAGGAGCATTTGCACATCTACCTGGTGCCGCAGGAAATAAGGCGCTAACTGACTGGCATCCCACTCTTCCAGATCACTGTCCAGAATTTGCGACAAGCGATTGCGCACGGCGCTGGTTTTAGCTTTGCCGAGGGCAATAAAATCATTGAGGTAGCGCTGCTGAAACACCGCGCGGTCGATATTCAGGTCATCAAAAAAACCGTGTTCGGCAAGTACTGCCAGGTCAGCGACGTGATTGCCAATGGCTACGCCAATGCGCGGCGACAATTCGAGCGTCTGAAAAATGCCAAAAGGCAGGTTTTGTATTGGAAAGTCACTACCGGCGGGCACTTCCACCCAGGAACGAAGTTTCGGATCATTGGCTGCAATCATACTTTGGTCAGGTTTGCGGCAAAGGTAAGGCTTTAATGTTGGAGCTTTGGAAGTTTGGGGTTTAAAGTTTAGGCAGGATTACCGGATTTTCAAGAAGCGGCTGCTATTGCATCGTCCTGTTCCTCTTGCAATCCTGCCCAGGATTTATTTTTGTAATACAATGCGCTCCGTCAGCGCAGCGTCGCCACTTACCAATCGCACGAGGTAAACACCTGCCGGGTATTCCGACAAATTCAAGGACAATTCGGTATTGGCATGATTAAAAGGCTGCCGCTGCAACAATTGGCCATTGAGGCTGAATACTTCTACGTGCAAATCTTCACGCAAGGCATTGGTAAAACGAATGTACAATAGCGCGTTGGTCGGGTTAGGGGCAATCGTCACCTGCTGCCCCTGCCATTCATGTACGCCCGCTGCGCGAATTGTGAAATCGAAGATACCGGAAGTCGAGAAGCCGCAATCATTCAGCGAGGTGACCCGCCAAAAGAAAATACCGCCGCCTAGTTGCGGTGTAACGGTGTAAAAAGTGTCGGTCACTTCCACTGTTCGTACAATATTGCTGAAATTATCATTCGTAGCAATCTCGATGCGGTAGCGCGTGGCGTCCGTGGCGCGTTGCCAGTTGAGAGTAGGCGCTTGTTCTACCAAAGATGCACCATCCAAGGGTTGCTGCAATATGGGTACTGCCGGGGTGCGCCGGAAAACAAAATTCACCTCATCCGTCATGGTGTACGTGCCATCCGTGATTTGGAAAGTGATTTTGTAGGTACCAGGCTGCACATTTGCCAGGCTGCCAAAATTGGCGCGAATGGTGGTTCCAACGGGCACGTCATTGGCGTTGGCGCTGAAAGTAATCGGTAAGTTTGCCTGCGGCTCAACGGTATAACTCACAGAAGCCGGACGATTAAAACCGGGTCCAATCACGATATTAAAGCTGGGACGATCGGGCGGACAAGCATTGAGCGTCAGCGGGGAAACGACCAAACTGATATCCGGTACCGTTTTAAACCGAAAAGTATCGGAACGTGCAACGCCACAGGCAGTGACCGTTTGTACATACCAGCGATAATCGGTGCCCAGCGTCAGATTATTCACAAAAATGGTGGTAGCGGTGCTCGTATCCGTACGTATCAGTGTGTTAGGCGCTTTCAGGAGCGTGACAATGTAATAATCGGCTTCCGGCACCGCTGTCCATTCCAAAGAAGTATTGAGGGCAATGTTTTCAGCATTGTCGCCCGGAAAATTCAGGCTGATTTCATCGGGCGCGCCGGTAACGCGGATGCGAATGTCAATGCTGCTGGTATCGCTGCCATCGGTCGCAATAATGGTAATAATGGTATCACCGACAAAATTGGCAACGGAAACCTGAATGGTATCGCCCGGCGCAACAGGGTTTTTAGAAAAACTAATGGTCGAACCGGCAGGATTGCCAACAGCCCGCAGGGTAATGCTGCTTTTTTCAAAATCTTTACCAATACCCAGATTGAAAACCAGAGGTTGATTGCCACATACGCTTTGCAAGCTGTCCGCGTACAGACCAATATCCTTGGGCACACTGGCACATACTTCCAGACTCCAGCTATTGAGCATGCCGCCATCCTCCGGGGCAAAATCTTCCACCGTGAGTTTCCAGTTGCCAGCTGCACGTTCACCGGCAAGCAGCGCAAACGGATCCAAGGGACGGTAATTGCCCTGAATAGCGGGACGCTCGTTGCAGGTATTTTCCAGTTGCTCGGCAGTGTTGGGCGCACTATCGCTGAAACTCACTTCGACATCCTCCCCTTCACAACCAAATTGATCACCCGGCACGCCCGGACGGTCAAACAAGCGCACCGAAGTTCCGGCGGGCGTTGCCAGCGACACCTGAATATCGCCCATCCAGCTATGGGTGAGGTCTAAATTATTGACACGCACGTCCACAATGGCGCCTGCCAACCCTATATTGACCGTAGAGGTAACCGTGGAGGCAATCAGGTCGGAGATTTCCAGCGGCACATCATTCGGGGTAGCGGTAGCGCATACAATCGCAGCAGTGGTAAAACGCGCTGCGGGTGACCAGTTGCCCTGTCCACAGGTATTTACAGCGCGTACCCGCCAGAAGTAGGTGGTGGTTGCCTGCAGGTGAATATCGCCGATATTTAATTCAGTCAGACTATCTTGGGTAAAAACAATGTTGTTAAATAAAGAATCGGTCGCAATCTGAATTTCGTACAAGGCATTCGCCGTACTTGTCCAAGTGAAATTTGGGAAAAGCGAAGCGCGATCCGCCCCATTCACCGGCGTTTGCAAAATAACGGATGGAGCCGTTCCGGTAGAAACCGACAGCGACAACACGACTTCCGTGGCGCGCATGCCATCACTAGCCGTCACACTGAGCACATATTTGCCAGCCGCTAAGGCCGCTGTGTTGCTAATGGTCAATGTCACCGTGCTACCCGGCATAGCTGGATTCTGACTAAAAACCGCCATGGTACCTGCGGGTAAACCATTCAGGGTAAGCTGTACCGGCGCAGCAAAGGTATCGCTTACTTCAAGGGTATAAACAGCCGCGGCGGGGGCGCAGATGTCCTGGGTGGGATTGGCGACTTCCACAACAAAACCGCAGCTAGCTTCTGGCTTGCCCTGGATTTGTAAAATGCCCGAATTTGCCGGGTCGAGCCAGGGACGGAGACTGGTAGCGGGGGTACCGCCGCCTGTCCACGAGCGCCGAATCCAGCCAAAAGCGTCAAATCCTTCTACATTACAGTTGGCAGTACCACCACGCAACTGCCCCAATACCTGCTGATTTTTATTAAATAAAGGCGCACCGGAAGAGCCTTGCTCGGAAGCCCCGATATCGTACCGCGGCACAATCAGGTAATCGCCATTGGGAACAGGGTTGTTGCCGCTGCCCCAGGCACCGTTATAAACGCCTTGAAAACTAAAGCTCGCCCGTTTCTCCTCTCCACCAGGATGGTGAATGAGGGCTACTGTATCCTTCGGCAGGTCTTCGGAAAGGTTCCAACCGGCAAAAAAATACTCCGCAGTGTCTGCCAAGGGGTCGTCCAGTTCCAGCAGGGTAACGTCGGTCAAAGCATAAGCAGCCCGAAAAATCGCCCCGGTATTGTACGTATCCTGATTACCGTCACCAAGGAAACCGCCCATAGGCGGACGCATGTCGCGACAGGTACTGTTTTCATAATTCCAGAAGACGACGACCGAAGGGGCATTGTCCGCAGTGACCCCGCAGTGATTGGCAGTCATAAAATAGGGCTTGCAGTCATTTTGCGTATTATTAATTAAAAAACCCGTACAAAAAGCGGTTCCGTTGAAACCATAAGCCGCTACGGATTGAATGGCATCCCGATATTTATCTACAATGCCCCAGCCATTAGCAGCGCTGCACGCTACATCAAGGTGACAAGCGCCCGCCACAATGGCAGAAAAATCCATAAAGTCATGGTTCACAGTTTGTAATTGCAGTTGCAACTTGCCTTTTTTTTCCACGGGTATTTGTACCTCTAGCACCATTTCATCACCATCGAGCAGGGGCGTCCAAAGTTGCTCATGGGCTTCATTATCAGAAGGCGTAAAGGGTCCGAGTATCTCCTGCCCGTTGGGGGCGTACAACAACAGAGAGCCGCCGGGTGGCATATAGTATTGACTAAAACCCAGATTGAGCGAATAAGCGCTCCTGGAATGAATGCGCAGCCGCCACAAGGCATTGCCATTAGGCAGGACTTCCCAGGTGCCGTGCGTAAAAGGCGTCAGCTCCAGCGGGATAGCCGTTGCAAATTGCGGCGCAGTGTTGGGCTGGGCTTGGCGCCGGTCCAACTCTGCCTGCTGCAAGGTTTTATTATTCAATTCTGGTAAAATGATGCGCTCAACTTTAGTCAGTGGAATAGTTGCATTGGCAATAATGGCTTGCCGGTTTTGCGCAAAAGCAAAAAAGCTCGCCAGGAAGGCAAGTAGGAGTAATGTACCTCTCATGTTAATTAATCGGTTTTCGGTTTTTACACTATGCTTACGCAGCAATCATTAAGAAAAAAGATTTATACAAAAAATTATTGTGGCAATGATAATAAAAAGCAAAGGGAATCTAGCCGATATGCCTTTAAATATTACCCTGGAAGTGGTTTTAAAAATTAAAAGTTTTAACAGATGTCCGGCTACGCTTCGCATTACTCAAAAGCGCTGAAGCAACTATCCCGTTTTTTTAAAGCATAATAAGGTGCAATCCGGGAAGTCCCCGACGCAATCCGGGAAGTCCCCGACGCAATCCGGGAAGTCCCCGACGCAATCCGGGAAGTCCCCGACGCAATCCGGGAAGGCAAAAAAAGGATTTGGGAAGTGCGGAATTATTAAAAAAGGCTCCAAAACTGCCATATCGGGCAATTTTGGAGCGCTAAAGAAAAACATTCAATGAATGCTTTACTGTTTCAACCACTTCTGTGTTTCTCTAAATCCTTCCGGCGTAGTAATGGTAATGAGATACAAGCCCGGCGTCAGTTGGGAGGCGTCCAGGTCTAAGGTATGATGCCCCGTAGCTGGTTCGGTACGTTGCAGCACCACTTCGCCGGTAAGGCTGGTCATGCGCACGGTAATATTTTGGGTACGCAATAACTCATTCAACTGGATGCGTACTGCTTCCCGACCCGGATTGGGCGATAGCTGGAAAGTAGCGGGTTGTAGCGTTGCGGACGCCGCTTTGATGCTTGCCTCATTCGGATTCAACTGCAGCGCATTGCCCGCCAGATTGTTGGTTGTAGCAAAAATGATTTTATCTAATTTAATCAAAAAAGCACTAGAACCTGGATTGGTCGGGTGGCGGCATTCCAGTCGAAGCGTCTGAGTGCCCGCCGGTAGATTGAGCGTACCCGTAAAGGTTTGGAAAGTTGTCCAGGCTCCGGTATTGGCCAC
>JBKBWT010000219.1:0-10580 GCA_046314415.1 Saprospiraceae bacterium | reverse complement strand
GCTTTGAAACACCGTATTTACCTCGCTGCTCTCCAAGCTGCCTGGGACAAACTTGCTCAGCTTAAAGGTCATACTGTCAATGAACTCAATTTTCAAAATTTATGCGCTGCGTAATATCAGTGATTAAAATGGATCGTTATGATATTTTATGATAAAATGATAACAAACCCTGATAATCATAATAATCAGTGTACCATCATTTTAAATAATCTGTAACTTCCACTATTTCAAAATCGAACGTATCTTCAAAAAAATGCCGTAATAAGCGCGCATGTCCTTGCCCGAAGATAATTAAAATCCGGTCACCTTCCTCAGCAAAGCGCAACACATTTGTATAAATTTTCATATTACGCTTGTACCAGTCTGCCACCAGTTCGGTGCCGATGTAACTTTCACCCTCCCCTACTTTAGGAAAAGAGCTGAGATAGAAGGCATTAGACTTTAAAATTTGTTTCGGATCGTTCAATTTCAGCAAATGTTCGCCGATGGTATGCGTGCGCAGATATGCTTCTTCCTCCTGCACCATTTGCATCACCGGCGCAAAGGCATTTTGCATCATTTGGGCTTGTCCGTGCTGCGCCGCGTAGGTCATCAGACTATCGAAAAACCAATGATTGGTGGCATCCACACAGTGTACTCGCGGTAAATCCAATTGCTTCGCCAGTCGGTAGCCGATTTGCTCCGCTTCATTGCGGCGCAACTGATATTTACCATTTTTATAATCCTTATAATTTTGATCTACTTTGTTTTGTTGCTCCGGCTGAATTTCCAGGGCAATTTTAGTCGGCTTGAATTTTGCCAGTTTATCCGTGACCGCCTGAATCTCTTTCTGGCGCTTCTCGGCGAGTACATCGTCCATTTGCAGATTGACCACGTCCTGATTGGGGTTACCAAAGTGCGACATCCCCAGAATCATGACTTTTACTTTCGTTTTAGGTTCAATGTTGATCCGATCTTTTACCAATTGCGCAAAAGATGTAATGTTGATAAATAAAATTAGTCCGGTGATTAATAAGCTTGATTTCATATTTACTTTTTTGTTACAAATTTGCAGGCGAAATGTCCGTTCGTAAAGTAAAAAATGATCAAACCGGAAAAAAATGCCTTCAAACAGGACCTTGGAGGGTTGAAATGGAAGGGCGTTTCAAAATTGCAGCTTATTTGGGAATTTTTAGCAGACCGGAGAACAAAAATCGCATCCACATTGTAAATTGAACAGGTATGAAATCAGGTCGGAATAAAATTAATAAGCATTTCGATTATTCACCAATTTATGATATAAATCCTTAAATTTTATTGTAAATTATTTAATTTTTCATTCTTTCATTATAAAACGTATGTTGGTTTTTAAAGATTTCACATTTGATGCGGCGCATTTTTTGCCAAACGTGCCCGACACCCATAAGTGCAAGCGCGTACACGGGCACACGTATCGCATTCGCCTGTATGTGGAGGGTCCGCTTGATCCGGTGTTGGGCTGGGTGATGGATTTCGCCGATTTAAAAATGGCGTGGAAAAAAATTGAAGATCAATTGGATCATCGCTTGCTGAATGATTTGGAGGGTTTGGAGAATCCGACCGCTGAAAATATTGCCCGCTGGGCTTGGTACAAATTAAAACCGGTATTGCCGCTGCTTTGTAAAATTGAATTGTATGAGACGCCGAGTTCGGGAGTGATATTTGATGGGGAGGATTGATTTACGATTTACGATTTACGATTTACGATTTACGATTTACGATTTACGATTTTTTTAAACAAAATTTAAATAGGATTTTACAAGATATATCCTAATGAAATAAATATACGGAAGGATTGTGCAAAACTTTTCTTGCTATTCCCTGATATTCAACGACTTCTCACCACCTGACCCGATTAACCTTAACGGGAAATTAATATTTAAACCGTGCAGAGTCCATAAAATAAGCGTATCTTTGCACCTTAATTTTGAAAAAGCGTATGCAGAGTATTAGAAATATTGCCATTATCGCCCACGTTGACCACGGAAAGACGACGCTGGTGGACAAAATGTTGCTGGCGGGTCGCCTCTTTAAAGACCACGAAACGCCGGGCGAACTCATTCTCGACAATAATGACCTGGAGCGCGAGCGCGGGATCACGATTTTGGCGAAGAATGTATCGATTGACTACAAAGGAACGAAAATCAACATCATTGATACGCCGGGGCACAGTGACTTTGGCGGTGAGGTAGAACGTGTGCTCAACATGGCAGACGGCGTGCTGCTGCTGGTGGATGCTTTTGAGGGTCCGATGCCACAGACACGATTTGTACTGCAAAAAGCCATTCAATTAGGCTTGAAGCCAATTGTGGTGATTAACAAGGTAGATAAAGAAAACTGTACGCCCGACGAAGTACACGAGCAGGTATTCGACCTGATGTTTACATTGGATGCGACCGAAGAGCAGTTGGATTTCCCAACAGTATATGGCTCTGCCAAACAAGGCTGGATGAGCGATGACTGGCGCAAGCCGAGTACCGATATTACCGCATTGCTGGATGTGGTGGTAAAGCATATTCCGGCGCCAAAGGTGAGCGAAGGTACTGCGCAAATGATGATTACATCTTTGGATTATTCTCAATATATTGGTCGGATTGCCATTGGTCGTTTGAATCGGGGCACGCTGCGCGACGGGCAAAACGTATCCTTGGTAAAGCGTGACGGTACGATTGTAAAAAGTAAAATCCGTGGCTTATTCTTGTTTGAGGGCTTTGCTAAAGTAAAAGTAGAACAAGTACAAGCCGGCGATATCTGTGCAGTATTTGGTATTGATGGTTTTGAAATTGGCGACACTGTTGCCGATTATGAAAACCCCGAAGCGCTGCCCTCCATTAGTATCGACGAGCCGACGATGAGCATGCTCTTTACCATCAATGATTCACCGTTTTTTGGTCAGGAAGGTAAATTTGTTACTTCCCGCCACATCAAGGAACGCCTGGAAAAAGAACTGGAAAAGAACCTGGCTTTAAGAGTAGAAGCAACGGATTCTGCGGATACCTTCCGCGTATATGGTCGCGGCGTATTGCACTTAGCAGTACTGATCGAAACCATGCGCCGTGAAGGATATGAATTACAAATCGGTCAGCCTCAGGTTATTATGAAGCGTATTGAAGGTGTGCTGCACGAGCCGGTTGAAGAACTGAACATTGACGTACCCGATGAATTTGCCGGTACCGCTATTGATATGGTGACTCGTCGCAAAGGGGTAATGCTCTCGATGATGCCCAAAGGCGACCGCCAACAGATGGTGTTTGAAATTCCGTCACGCGGTATCATTGGGTTGCGCAGCAATATGCTAACGGCTACTGCCGGTGAAGCCATCATGACGCACCGCTTCAAAGAATTCCAACCGCACAAAGGCGATATTCCAGGACGGATCAACGGTTCCTTGATTTCGATGGAAATGGGTACGGCTATTCCTTACAGTATCAACAACTTACAGGAACGCGGTCGCTTATTTTTAGAAAAGAGTGAGGAAAAATAAGAAGGGCAAGTGGTAGGCGAAAACAGCCGTCCGGGTGATTTGGTGGTCAACCTGACTAAAACCAAAAAGCTGACGAACATGCGCTCTGCCGGTGCCGATGATAAATTGCGCCTCATTCCACCCAAGAAATTCACGTTGGAAGAAGCACTCGAATACATTCAGGAAGATGAATATGTGGAAGTAACGCCCAAATCACTGCGCCTCCGTAAAATTCACCTGAAAGAACACGAGCGCAAACGCGCAAAGAACAGTGCAGCTTCAGTAGAAGTGGAATAAATTATAGCATTGAGTTTAATATTATTAGATTTAATATACAAGGGTTCAAAGGCTCGATCGCTTTTGAGCCCTTTTTGTTTTTATCACACGGGTTTCATCAATGTGATGTAAGCCATGGATAAAATGCTTGCCTTATTCTAAAAGCTCCACCCTGACAATACCGGTATTCCATTACTGGTCTGCAACAGCTAAACAGATACGTGTTGTTATCAGCTAAGATACCTGCGAATATCTAGTCAGATACTTAATGTTAATCATTTATTAATTATACCCGTTTATTTTAGTAAAGGATAATTTACATCAATCATTATTTTTTTTACATAAAAAACTAAAAATCAAATACTTAGCTAAAATATTTGACAACTGTATTTATTAAACAAATCATTACACGGACAAGCATTGCCGGTAAATTTTTTTAATTTTATGTAAGTTTGCTTCCGTATAACCATTCAGGCGCAGCCTTACTTTGCCTCCGTCGTCCACGAGCCAGAATATTGGTTCCTCGTCCGTATCAATATCATAATTCTCCCGCGTAATTTCATCCGGGTCATAAAATTGGCAGAAACGAATGGCTTTCCTTTTTACAAAACGGGCTGCCTTGTCGGCTGGGTCTCTTACAATTCCTATAATATTAATTTTTTTACAATTTATTCTTTTGCAAAAACGGTTGAGGTCCAGCAAAACCGCCCGGCTATCGGCGGATGGGGCATTCCAAAAGATGAGTAGGGTCATTTGTGTTATTGGGTTATTGTTATAAATGGGGTCAGATTTATTATATTACACTCAGCCTTATTATTTAATTCCTGTAAATGAATTCTTTTTATTACCAAATAATTGGTAGTTATGATATGCTTTCCCATATGTAAATTATTCTTATAAAAAACCGCCACACAGCCAAGCCAGAATGCCGGCAAATTTCGTAGCTTCGCCCGCGACAAGAAAAAACGCAACGCATGAGCATCGAACGCCTGCTGCAAGACCGCCCGATGTTGCACGCCTGGGACGACGGTACCCCGGCATCTTTCGCGACTTCGCCCAAGGTATTGCACTTTATTCACGACCATACCAAGCCCGGTATGACCACGCTGGAGACCGGCTCCGGCTACTCCACCATTGCGTTTGCGCTGGCGGGCAGCAAGCATATTTGCATTACGCCGTTTACGGAAGAGTCCGGTCGCATTAAGCAATATTGTAATAAGATAGGCTTACAACCGAATATTACTTTCCTCGCCGCTAGTTCTGATCAGATATTACCCGATCAAAATGTAATTCCTGCTCAATTAGATTTTGTATTCATTGACGGGGCGCATCGTTTTCCGTTCGCCTGTATTGATTTTCATTACACGGAAAGTAAATTACCGGTGGGTGGTATCATGGGAGTGGACGATATTGATATGCCTTCGGTCAAAGTATTATATGATTTTATACGCCGCGAAAAAGAATGGGAATTGATTGAAAAAATAAAAGGCACCGCTTTCTTCCGCCGCATCAAGCCCACCGAGCCGCTGATGGACTGGCAGGCACAGCAAATGAATGAAGCGTACAAGCAACGAAAGCTATTGATTTCCAGCATCAAACGCACCGTAAAAAAATTCTTACCGATTCGCTCTTGATTATTTTTTAAGCGCCGTATTCGTATTTAAAGCTTTCAACCAATCGGTACAGCGATCGGTCCAGGTTTCGAGGTAACCTTTGCCAATAGCCAGCGAAAAGCCATGACCTCCAGTAGGATATACATGTAATTCTGCTGGAATATTATTATTTTTCAAAGCCTGATAAAATAACAAACTGTTTTCAACCGGTACGCCTTTATCATCACCAGCATGAATGAGGATGGTCGGCGGGGTATCCGGTTTTACTTGTAATTCATTTGAATAATATTCAATTAGCTTAGGATCAGGGTTTTGTCCTAACAATGCATTGCGCGAACCGATATGCGCATTCACCGTTTGGGAAAATGTAACAACCGGATAAACCAATATCATAAAATCGGGTCGCGAACTCCATTTATCCACCGGATCGACCGCATTCACATTGCCATAATCAAAATGGGTACCCGCCGTAGAAGCCAAATGCCCACCCGCTGAAAAGCCCATAATGCCTACCTTTGACGTATCAATATTCCAATCTTTAGCATGATGGCGCGTAAGACGAATGGCGCGTTGGGCATCCATTAAAGGTGATAAATGTGGTGTAATATTATTTTTGGAAACCGGTAAGCGATATTTCAATACAATAGCAGCTATTCCTTTGGCATTCAGCCATTTAGCCATATCGGTTCCTTCCCAATCATATGCTAAAATATAATAACCGCCACCGGGGCATATAATAACTGCCTGTCCCGTTGCATTGGCTTTTGTTGGTAAAAAAACCGCAATATCCGGCACCTGCACATTACTGATGCGCACCATTTCGGTCGTATCGCGCTTTTCACGTTCGTTAATTGGCTGATTATTAGGTATTTGCCCTTGCCAAAGTGGCAATGTAAAGTTTTGCCCAAATGCAAAAGAACTCATTATAATAAAAATTAAACTAAATAGAATGACTCTCATTTTTTTGGTCAAATAAACAAAATTTTAAACGAAGGAAGCCTGCTCTTGATCGAAATAATAAGGGTCGTTGCCGATTTTTTTCACATGGTACAATTCATGCTGCTATTTTTGCTGGCTATTAATTTATTTTTTACTAAAAATTACCCGACATATGATTCGTATTGTACTTACAAGCATGCTGCTAACAGCTTGCTTTTCAATGGCTTGCAATGCCCAATCCGCTTCTTTACACGCCGAATGGCAAAAACTCAAAACCATTTCCAACATTCAAGACGAAACCCAACGCACGCAGCAGTTGGATCGGCTCTGGAATGAATGGCAAACACAACATAAAATCCCGCTTGCGGTAGGCGATTCCGTGATTTTCCTGTATCGTGGCGAGGCGGAAACCGTAGCTTTTGGCGGCGATTGGAATTTTTTTCAGCCCACGCCGGCGCAGCAGCTAGCCAACACCGACGTGTGGTATTGGAAAAATCGCTTCCCCGCCGATGCCCGTATTGATTATAAAATCATCTTAAACGGCACTAATTATATATTAGATTCTGCTAATATTTACAAGCAATATTCCGGTTATAATGGCGGACAATATAATTCTGAGTTGAGAATGCCCCAATTCAAGCCGGAGAAATGGGCCGAGGCGCAATCTAATATTACCAAAGGAAAACTAAATGAACCGACCCTTATTAAAAGTAAAGTCTTGGATTATGATATTCAATACCAGGTTTATTTACCAAATGGGTATGCGCAATTAAAGAATTTGCCGGTTTTTTATGTCACCGACGGGCAGGAATACAGCGATGCGCGCATGGGCAGTATGGTGACGACCATTGATAACTTATTGGCTTCCAAGCAGATAAAACCGCTTATTCTCGTTTTTGTAGATCCGCGTGAGCCAGGAAATCCCAATAATAATCGCCGCGAAAGCGAGTTTTTAACCAATGAAAAATTCCTGCAATTTTTTAAACAGGAATTGATTCCAACTATTGATAAACAGTTCAAAACCAGCACGAAAGCCGCCGATCGGGGCATTTTGGGCACTTCATTTGGCGGGGTCAACAGCACGTATTTTATGCTCAAAGCCTCGGATACTTTCGGTATGATTGGCATTAATTCACCGGCGTATTGGATTCGCATGAGTTTAATTGAAGATATTATCCGTTCGCCGCGCCTGCCGGTCAAGGTTTTCCTCAGCACTGGCGCAGTGAGCGATGGCGAAGAAATTGCCCGCATTGTGCGTACCGCTTTACAAGATAAAGGTTATCCGCTGCAATACATCGAGGTCAATCAGGGGCATTCCTGGGGGCAGTGGCGCACGCTGATGGACGATTTGTTATTATATTTCTTTGCAAAAGAAGCGGTTAAATAATAATTTGATTGTGCTTTTTATAATAATGCCTGTAAATTTCAAATATTTTACAGGCATTATTACATTTGTATTAAAAATTGCTTAGCGGGGATTAAACAAAAAATAATCATATACCGAGCGTGCCACGTGCGCAATGACTTTTTCGCGTTCGGGAATTTCTTTGGCGGAATCCTTTACAAAAACGCTGACAATTACATTACCGGCATTATGCGGTAACTCGATGATCCCCACATCATTAGCAGTGCCGCCGATGGTGCCGGTTTTGTGCGCCACGCGTGTGCCTGGCGGGAGTAAGCCTTTGAGGCGAGCCTCGCCGGTTTGGCAGCGATACATGATATCCAATAATAATTTGGTATGATTTACATTTAATAATTTTCCCTGCCATATTTTTAGTAATAATTGCGTCATCGCTTTGGGCGTGGACGTATCCTGACGGTCTTTACTGAAGGCATCGGCTGCTTTTTTCTGTTGCTCCGGTGTTAATTGTTCGGCATTTTTATTAAATTCTGCCAGCGTCATTACATTTTCATTTACCACCGAAACGCCCACATAATCAGCGATTAATTTCAAGGTAGAACGATCAATCCGTTGATCTTCAATGCCGTTTACTTGCAGCATTTTATTAATAGCATCAGCACCGCCCGCCAAGCGCAGGCATACATCGGTCGCGCTATTATCACTAATTAATAACATTAACTCCAATAAATTCCGAATGGATAAAATGACGCCCGGATCATCAAATAAATTACTGAGCGTACCGCTGCCCGGATGTAAATCGGTCGGTTGAATGCTAACCAAGCTGTCCAGCCGCAGTTGTCCGGCTTCCACGCGTTTTAACAATTGTACGGCTATGGCAATTTTAAAGCTGCTTGCCATCGGAAATGACTCATTTTCATTAAAATACAATGTGCGACCAGACTCTATATGATATATGCCGACGCCAATTTTACCACCGGATAAAGGCTCAAAACGAGCGATTTCTTTTTGTAAATAATCCAGATTGGATTGCGCCAGCAAAAGCAAAGGCAGGCATAAGGAAAATAAATAAGTGCTCAACGCACGTACATAAACGGTTTTAGGTGTTGCAAACATAGGTATGGATATTACATTGTTAGTAAATATTGGGTTAAAATACGATTTTTTAGATTAGTACTTATACCAAATGCTGATTTAGCAGCAGGTTACCTGCTATGCTCTTGTTTTTTTTGTAAGCTAAAGTACATCAGCCCTAAATTAATTTTGATGTTTAAACCTTAATCTTTAAATTTACCATAGTTTCATTCGCATTATCGACATTTCATAATCAGATAGACCGCTATACGTATTCCCTTGAAAGCCTTTAAATAACGCAAAAAATATATTATATTTATATGGTATAAATTGAGTATTTTACAGGATCAGCAAAGCTTATTACCGCAAAATCACCCAAGTACAACATCGTTGAATGGCAGTGTCAGGATTCGGCAGAATTTGTCCAATTACGAATTAATATAAATTAGTGTATGAGCTGCTTTGGCACACAACAAAATTAGTTAACCTGCGTATAAGCTGGTTGAAAAAAACATTATTACCTCGTTATTTTACTTAAAAATTTAATGTAATGCAACGGAAACAAATTTTAATCAGTATTTTTTTAATGGGTCTAATCAGCGGATTATCAGCCTGTTATTACGACAATGAAGAAGAACTTTACGGTGCCACGCCGACTGCATGTGAGCCTGGGGAGGTGAGGTACAGTGTACAGGTGCGCAATATTTTATCAAAAAATTGTTACGCTTGTCATAGTACCGGCAGTAATCTTGGGAATCTGTTACTCGACAGTTACACTTCTGCCCGCAATTCCGCCAGCAATGGCTCTTTGATGGGGTCGGTCAGACATGCAGCAGGTTACTCGCCTATGCCGCAGGGCGCAGCAAAATTACTGGACTGTGACATTCAGACACTGCAAAAATGGGTGGATGCAGGTACGCCGAATAATTAAAGAAATGAATAATTAAAGAATGAATGAATAAAAAAGGTATTTCTGCCCTCATTATTTACTTTCACTATTCATTCTTTTCATCATTAATTATTCATTCTTTTCATTATTAATTATTTTCATTACTCATTACTCAATCTCCATGCGTAAAAATATAATTATACTAATAGCCCTGATTGCGGTGCTTGGTTTAGCGATTGGCATTTACCAATATAATAAGCCGCATAAAAACATGCAACGCGCTACGGCTGATCTTACCATCACTGCACCTGAACTCATGGCAGCTTTCAATAGTGATGAAAATGCCGCCAATGCTAAATATTTGGACAAAGTGGTGGCAGTGAGCGGTAAAGTGCTGGCAGTCAACACGAATGAGGGCGTAACCGTGGTAAGCCTCGATGCAGCGGATGACCTTGGCGCTATCTCCTGCGAATTGGATCGATTCAGTAAACAAAATCGCACCAACTTTTCGCCGGGGGAGCAGCTCACCATAAAAGGCATATGCTCCGGTAAAACCATTGATGTAGTATTAGTACAATGTGTATTAGTAGAATAATAAAGTTTTAATACATTTTTAAGAATCTAATATTTATATTTAATCATATTAAACTAAATATTATGAAAAATATTTTGCTTACTGGCGTAATAATGCTGCTCACGACATTTACCTTGAATGCACAGGGTAAATATTATTCTAAAACGGCACAAGTCAGTTTCAACGCCAGCACCCCCGTAGAAGACATTGATGCACAGACCAATACAGGCACTATTGTGCTGGACACCCAAACCGGAAAGCTGGAAAGCAGCGTATTGATAAAAGCATTTCAATTCAAACGGGCGCTGATGCAAGAACATTTTAATGAAAATTACCTGGAATCGTCGAAATTTCCAAAGGCGATTTTTAGA
>JBKBWT010000218.1:0-10581 GCA_046314415.1 Saprospiraceae bacterium | reverse complement strand
GCTACTACGGTCAGCCCGATCACCAAAGGCGGAATACCAATGGCTGCCGCGATTTTAGAAGCGCCTCGTACCAGTGCTTCAGCACCGATAATCAATAAAATTACACCACCGATAAGCAAAAGAATGGTCATTCGTTTTGAATTTTGCAGGAAAAATAGAAAGAATTTGATAATCCTACGTAATTATTTTATAGCTGGGTTACCGTTTCGCAGCGCATTGACGACCGAAATAATAATCGTCATAACTGTTAATGGCAACACAAACCATAATATAGCATTATCAAATAATTGTAATAAACTGTGCTGGGCAGAGGATAAAACTAAATAAATCGTGTAAAAAATATAATAAGCGAATAAAATAAACCCTTCCCAACGTACAATCCGGTGCCCGGTGAAAAAAATTGGTAAACAGGCTACGGCGCTGGCAATCATGATTGGAAGGTCGAAGTGAATCGCCGCTGCCGATACCGGAATGCCCCCAGGGGCTACCAACGCCGAAATACCCAGCACCGCCAAAATATTGAAAATACAACTACCAATGGCATTCCCCACGGCAATGTCGCGTTCGCCACGCAAGCTGGCAATCACGGAAGTTGCCACTTCGGGCATGGAAGTACCGGCGGCTACAATCGTTAAACCGATAATTAAATCGCTGACACCCAGGCTGCGAGCAATGGTTGTTGCGCTATCTACCAGCCACCGCGAACCCAGCAAAAGCAACGCTAACCCTATAATAATCAACACATTATTTATAAGCCAAAATTTCCAATCATATTTAGTACCATTACCATATTCTGTTTCGTATTCTAATTTTACTAAAACACTGCGTTCCTTTTTACTTTTGCGAATCAGAAAAATATTATAGGCTATTAATATTATAAATAGTATTAATCCTTCTACCCGACTGATTTGCCCGTTTAAACCCATGATCAACATCAAAAAAGAAGCGCCAATGGTGATGGGCACATCCACCCAGAGTAATTGTTGAGCAACAACTAAAGGAGTAATAATAGCGGCTAAACCTAAGATAAACAGAATATTAAATATATTACTTCCTACTACATTTCCTACAGCGATGTCCACATTGCCGCTCATGCTCGACATAATACTAACCGCCAGTTCCGGCGAACTCGTGCCAAATGCCACCACCGTCAAGCCAATAATTAATGGTGAAATGCCAATACCGGCTGCAATCTTTGAAGCGCCACGCACCAATGCTTCCGCACCAACCACGAGCAAAACCAGCCCCAGAATTAAGAATAAGATGGTCATGGGTTATTCGTTTGCAACAAAACTAGAAAAAGAAGCAGGAAATACCGCAGAGATTCGATTGCAATGCAAGATTTTCCGACGTTTTGCAAACAGTTTAGTAAGTTTGTAAAAAATCGTTGCCATGATACGCTACTACAATATCAACGGACAAATTGTAAGCGCTTCCGACGCGGCGCTGAAAGTGAATGATCTTGCCATCCTGCGCGGCTACGGCATTTTTGATTACTTCCTGGTACGTGAGGGCGTACCCATGTTTTTGGATGATTATGTGAGCCGTTTTTTCAATTCGGCGCAATTGATGAAATTAGACCTTGCTTTTTCCGCTTCAGAAGTCAAAGAATTGATTCATGAATTAGTGGAGGTGAATGGCGTGCCCGAGGCAGGCATTCGGCTGGTACTCACGGGTGGCTACGCCGATGACGGTTACACGCCGGAGCATCCGAACTTATTAATATTGGAGCATCCGATGCCGAATATTCCATCATATGAAAATGGGGCTAAAGTATTATTGCATGGTTATCAACGGGAATTGCCGGAAGCAAAAACGATTAATTATGTAACCGGTATTCGTTTGAATGGCGAAATGAAGGAAAAAGGTTGTGTTGAAATTTTATATCATGACAATGGTTTGATTCGGGAAGCCGTGCGCTCCAATTTCTTTCTGGTCATGCCCGACGATACGGTAGTCACCGTTGGAACTGAGGTACTGCGCGGCATTACACGTAAAAATGTGCTGACCTTAGCACGCCAGCAATTTAAAGTGGAAGAGCGGGATATAACTTTGCAAGAATTAAAAACTGCCAAGGAAGCCTTTATCACCAGCACGATTAAATCCGTTTTGCCAATTGTACAGGTTGGTGACCAGGTGATTGGAAATGGCAAAGTTGGAGCCGTGACGAAGCAACTGGGTAAATCGCTGGAAGCATTTGCCAAAAATTATATCGAAGCGGCAAAAGTCGAAATTTAAAAGTATTCAGGTATTTAACCTTCTTTAACTACTTCACAATCAGCACAATAACACCAAAACACAATAACACTAAAACACAATAACACTAAAACACCAAAACACCATCACACCATCACACAACAACACCAAACATGAAGTTCCTAGCGCTGGCAATTAGCTGGTTTATAACTTTAAACATCTATTCGCAAAGTATTTTATTACAACCTGACCGCGTCTTTGACGGTGTTGCAATGCACGAAGGCTGGGTTGTTTTAGTGGAAGGAAATACGATTAAAGCAGTTGGCACCAAAAATAATATTCAAACTCCTGCTAATGTACAAATAATTGATTTAAAAGGTACAACGCTATTACCAGGTTTAATTGAAGGGCATTCCCATATTTTATTACATCCATATAATGAAGTATCGTGGGATGATCAGGTGATTCGGGAATCGCAGGCGGAACGGGTGGTGCGAGCGACCGTGCACGCGCGGGAAACGCTGCGGGCAGGCTTTACAACGATTCGGGACTTAGGCTCAGAAGGCGCCGATTATGCGGATGTTGGTATAAAAATGTCGATTGAAAAAGGCATCATCCCAGGTCCGAGAATGATTGTAGCCGGTCGCGCCATTGTTGCTACCGGAAGCTACGGACCCAAAGGCTTTGCGCCCAATGTGCAGGTGCCGCTCGGTGCCGAAGAAGCTGACGGGGTGGATAATCTGGTAAAAGTGGTGCGTGATCAGATTGGCAAAGGTGCCGATATTATAAAAGTGTATGCTGATTATCGCTGGGGTTTGAACAATCAGGCGATGCCAACCTTTTCGATTGAGGAACTGAAATTAATGGTAGAAACTGCCCAAAGCAGCGGTCGCCCGGTGGTGGCGCATGCAGCAACTGCCGAAGGCATGCGTCGCGCTACGCTGGCCGGGGTAGAGACGATTGAACACGGCGACGGCGGCACGAAGGAAGTATTTCAACTCATGAAGGAGCGCGGGGTAGCCCTGTGCCCGACGATTGCTGCCGGAGACGCAGTTTCACAATATCGGGGTTGGAAAAAAGGCGTTGACCCTGAACCCGAGCGCATTCGCCAAAAGCGGGAAAGCGTAAAACTCGCGCTGGAAAGTGGCGTCACTATTGTAGCCGGCGGCGATGTGGGCGTTTTCAGGCATGGCGACAATGCCCGCGAATTGGAACTGATGGTGGCATATGGCATGAAACCCTTAGAGGTACTGCGTTCGGCGACTTCCGTAAATGCCAAAGTATTGCATCTGGACAATTTAGGTAGCATTCAGCCAGGGTTACTAGCAGATTTGATTGCGGTACAAGGTAAACCAGATCAACAAATTTCCGATATTCGCAAAATAAAACTGGTAATGAAAGACGGCAAAGTGGAACGGTTAGAACAATAAGAATGTCCTATTTCTGAACTTTATGATCAGTATTCCAAATTATTATATTCTGATTTGGTTTTGTAATATTTTATTAAAACAACATGCCTTTTCATTTAATATAACCTTAAACCATATACTTACAGCAAACACATTATGAGCAAAAGTGACATTGTAGTACAAACGGAAGCATTTGTTACTACTTTACTAAATGAAAAATTAAATAAACATCATAAATATCATAATCTGGCACATACCCTTGCAGTACGGGATGCTGCCTTGCAATTAGCGGATGTGCTGGCGCTACCCGCCGAAGAGCGGGAAGTGCTGGAACTGGCGTGTTTATTGCACGATACCGGCTTTACGGAAACGTACACTGGTCATGAGTCATTGAGCCATCGGATCGCCAAAAATTTTCTGACCCAACAGCATTATCCTGAGGCGCAACTGGAAAAAGTATTGCGTTGCATTGATATTACTGTGCCGGAAGCGCATCCGCTCAATTTGACCGAGCAGATTATCAAAGATGCCGATTATGTGAACCTTGCCGGTGAAAATTATTTGGCTTCTACAGAGGCATTGCGGCATGAATGGGCGCATTTTTTAAACCAGGAATACGATGATAAAGAATGGTACCAGGTAAATTATGATTTTTTAAAATCCCATCAATATTTTACTCCGGCAGCCCGGCAATTGTATGAACCGCAAAAAGAGGAAAATCGGAAACAATTAAAGAAAGTTGTCAAAAAAAGTAAAAAAACGCAGGTCAAAACCGACGAAACGGGTATTCCGATGATGTCGATTGCCGATAGCCGTACTGCCCAGATGATGTTTAAAACCGCATTGCGTAATCATCTGGATTTGAGCAACTTAGCAGACAACAAAGCGAATATCATGCTCAGTGTGAATGCCCTTATTATCACTGTAGCCATTCCATTATCTTCCTCTTACACCCAAACGGTGCCGTACCTGGTTTACCCGATGGGGGCATTGATCGCGAGCTGTCTGGTTTCCATGATATTTGCCACCCTGGCAACACGCCCGATCAGAATGACCGGTGAAACACCGCCCGAAAAGATTAAATCGGGAGAGTCTAACCTTTTCTTCTTTGGCAATTTTTACAGCATGGATTTTAAAGCATATCAAGAGGGTATGCAGCAAGTGATTTCGGCAGAAAAGGACCTAGATAATGCCATCATGCGCGATTTGTTTTTCCTGGGGCGCTCACTGGGCACCAAATACCGACAGTTGCGAATTTGTTATAATATCTTTATGGCAGGTGTGGTGCTTACTGTACTGGTGTTTGCCGTTTGCTATGCAATCTATGGAAAAAATTAGAACTAAAATTAATACACAAACCACTATATATCAATATTTAAAACAATCTCCTATTCCTATTAAAGAGCGGAGCCTTCCCTGCCGAGCATGAAGGCAAAGAAGGCTGTCCGAAGAAGGGTCTTATGGGAAATCAAACAAACCTTTCTCTGAGTGCGGTGGTCACCATGTACTTCACTATGCTATCCAATTCTTCATGAGAAATACGGTTATTTAGTTCTTGTCTCAAGGTATTAACCTCATTTTGCAACTCTTCAATGCTGCTCACTACTTCATTGGCAACTACGCGGATGCTGTAAATTTCGTCGAGGCGAATTTCAATGTCTGCCTTAGGCGCTTCCGCCGCGGCAATGAGTACATCGATTGCCGAGTTTTCAGTGGCTTCGCCGCTAATTTCATTCTGTAACTCTTCAGTCGTAGGCTCTTCAGGGGCAGTTTCTGTGGGAGCTTCAATTTCTGCTGCAACGGGTTCAGCTTCTGTAGCAAGCTCGTTTTCAGGCTGTTCGGTATCTTCGGTTTCGATGCCATTTTTGGCAGTTTCTGCTTCGGCGTTATCCGTCACTTCTGCTTCCGCAAGGGGTTCCGCAGTTTCATTGCTGGAGAAGAAAGTTGCCAATTTTTCCAGGGTTTCCTGGGATGCTGTTTTCAGTTTTTCTACAATTTGGTCCAACACGCTTGGAGTCGTTTCTGGTGTTTGGAGCTGCGTTAGTGTTTCCATGACATTTAGTTATTTAGTAATGATATAATAGTGTTTCAGCTTATTACAAAGCGTAATAAGAAAGTTTTAAATTTATTGCAGGCATGTACTGCCCTTCAGGGTGACTGAGTGCTAGAGTGTGATTTGGATCTTAGTGTAAAAAGTACTGAAAGCCTTTGGAATGAAGGAATGTAGCGGAAAACCTCTTTAGCTCGAATGAATAGTTTAGGTATGCGGTTCAAAGTTAATATAACTAAATAACTTTGTCAACATTTTGTAAAAATAAATAATTTTAATATTTAAAATGATATGAATATATTGTTATAAAAGGCTTCGGGGGCTATTTTTATAAAACGGATGCACGCCTTATTTTTACTTCACCGGATCGAATCAATCCATTTTCACCGTTACGCGTAGTGCCCGCAACCCCTGTGCACCTTGTAGATTGGCGATTTGTAATTCTTCTATATCGCTGGTAATCAGCCCTTCATTCACTAAATACTCCAGGTAGTCCTGATATTCCTGGCGATCTTTATCTTGTAAATAGACGATGGCGATTTTACCGGAAAGGGTCAAACGTTCGTCGGTACCTTCAATCGTGGCTTTATCAATGCGTTTTTTCAAAATTTCGTAGCGTACATTATACGCCCCGTCCACATCAAACTGTTTTTCGTCCATGCGGAAACGAATGGAAAGCGGTGTGGTATAGGCAAAAATGAGTTGTGCGGTTTCCAAAGGTACCGGCAGCGTATTTTGCAAGCTATGCACCCGACGGGCGATTTGCGCCATTGCTTTGAGCTGCCACAAGCGGAAATTTTTGAGGTACAACTGACAGAATTTTTCTTGCCGCAATAAGGACTGCCCCATATACATTTCAAACTCCACTCCGTCGGTCTGGTATTTTTCAAAATAGTGTGGCAGCATAGCTTGCAACTGTACTTCTTCCTGACTCAAATAATTGGAAATGGCATTGTTGAGCATGGTCACGCTTTGCTCGAAGTCGCGTCGTTTCCGATACACAATTCCTAACTCTGGGTCCAGGTAGTTGAAGTACAAGGTCACCATTCCAGCCACCTGCGGATATCTGCTGCGTAAATGCCGCAGCAAGGGATGAATTTCTTCTTGCAATAATTCAACAATGCTGGTTTCGTCCTGCGAATTAAAATCTTTTTTCAAGCGATTAATGGCACGATTCACTTTCATCAATAGTTGCCCCACCAAAGGATAACTCGATGCTTCGTAAGTGCGAATGAGCACATTCTTTACTTGTTTTAAGTTATCCAGCAAATCAGCTTGAATAGCAGCGTTGCGTTTGGTCGAAGAACCGACAATATCCGCTTGCCCGTACAAAGGGTACACGTCTTTGAACACAATGGGTTCCACCCGCGCCTGCAAGTCACCGTTTTCGCGCTTGTTCAACAGATTATGCGAAGCTTCCAGAAAGCGCCATTCTACACTGGGATGAATCGAAGTAAACTGCTCACGCAAGAGTGCCTCCACTTTATTGTCCATTTCCTCACGACTGCGCCCAATTGCCAAAGTAAAAAGGCTTACCACTTCTTTGAGCTTGATTTCTATAAAACTGTGCAATTCATATGGCTGGGCCGAGCCAATTTCGAGGATGCCGATTACATTGTCGGTGCTGTCTAGAATAGGGGCTACAATGATGCTACGAATACCTTTTTTGACCAAGGCTTTTTCCAACGGGGTTTTGGGATTGTAGTTTTCCAAATCTTCGATGAGCAGGGTACTGCGAAATTTGCAGACTTTCTCATAAATCGAATTGGCGTACTCAGGAGCAAGAATATTGTTGATTTCTTCTCCTAACAGATTGTAGCACATCCGATACCGCTGTCCGAAGGCATAATCATCAGGATAATCAAGCGCCGTAACGCCCAGATAAAGATTAGGCACGCCGAAGTAGGTGCGGAGCAAATTTTCCAGTTCCTGAATATTCGTTGGATCGACAATAGCGTCTTTGCGCAACAAACGAAACTTCAGCCGCGATAGTGCTTCTTCTTCCGTAATATCGAGCAAAGTGGTAATCACTAGTCCATGCAGTTCAAAATTTGCTGGTGGCAAATGGTACAACCATAGATCGGTATCGTAAATATTGATGAGTAATTGATTGATTTCAGCCTCCGACAAGGGCTTCGGCGGTTGCAGCGCCTCAATGTCCAGGTAGTCCATGTTCATTTGCACTTTGAAATGCCGCTCTACACCATTTTTCGTAGAACGAATGCTAAACATGGCTTGGGGATCTACTTTTAAATCGCGCCCGTAAAATTTTTTCAAAATCAAACTGCAAGCCAACACCGTAGCGGTGTGCGGTGTGATATCAGCAACCGCTTGATTGACAACGAATTCAATGTCTTCACTCATTAGTAATTTTTCGGCAGCGGGGGTCATATAAAAACCCTCGACATCAAAAGGTCCGCTCACTTTTGCCAACTGCGTATAACGCATTGCCGGCGGCAGGAGCGTCGTCATCATCATTTGAATCGTTTCTTTATGCGTCTCCAGTAGCTTAATGTCTTCAATCGGCTGCTGCAATTCCGGTGCCTGCTTCACCCGTTCCATAATGGCTTTTGCCAAAAAAGCTTCGCCGGTATCGGCGCCATCCACACAATTTTGAATGTAGCGAATCAGTGGTCCAAAGCATAGCCTACCTTTGTACGGAATGCAATCAATGCCCAGGCTGTGGAGCGTATCCGCCAAAAGAAGTGATTGATATTTTGAAAGTTGACCTGCTTCGGCTACCATAGTGAATGAACGTTTATTTAACTGAAAAACAAACTAATACAAGCAATCGATATAGTGAAAAAACGCGTAAGCCGAAAAAACGGTTCAATGAGCGCCGGGCTTAACGCTTCTTTAATGTGCTTGTAATCATTGTGATGTATAAGATTAGCTCTTTGAATTTTCAACCGGCTTAAATAAGTGGCAGGATTCGGGAAGAGAAGCCATCCGTCGCTGCTTCGCGAAACTGCCGACAAGCTTCGGCAATGGTTTGACGAATGGGCGTGTACTCAAAATCAAAATCCGTGCGGGATTTATCATTTTGAAAATAGTAAGACCGCAGGGAAGTTGCGGCGGTTTCACGCGTTACGAGCGGACGCCCGCCAAAGAGTTGCGCACGCAGCGCTTCTACGCGCCAAGCAACTTGTTGAATAAAAGGATTGACCAGAATAGAGGGCGGTTTTTTATTCAAATGCAGGGCGATTTCATTTAAAATGGTTTGATATGTCAAGTTTTCACTGTTCAGAATGTAGCGTTCACCGCTTATGTCGCTTTCCATGAGTAGCAGCATGAACCGCGCTACGTCGCGCACATCTACAAAGCCGGTCGTACCTTTGGTATAAAACGGAAAATTATTCCACACCACTTTAAAAAACTTCAAGGGACCTTCCTCCCAACGTCCACTACCCAAAATCACCGAAGGATTCACCACGGCTACATTCAAACCTTCGACCATGCCGCGCCACACTTCGTTTTCCGACAAGTATTTACTGATGGCATATTCCGAATTGTGATTGCTACGCTCCCATTTGGTTTGCTCGTTTACAATCGGTTGATTTTTCACCCGCCCAATTGCCGCTATCGAACTCACATGCACCAGTTTTTCGATACCTGCAGCCAAGGCTGCATTCACCACATTTGCGGTGCCCTCCACGTTCACCTGCCGCATTTGGTCATAATCTCTGGGGTCAAAAGATACCACCGCCGCACAATGATACACCTGCTGTACCTCCTGCATCGCATCTTCCAATGCAAAAATATCCAACACATCGCCTTCCACCCATTCGATCTGATCCGCTACTTCCGTCACCAAATCCATTTTACTCGTAGCACGCCGCAGCGCACGTACGCGTGTGTAACCCTCGCGTACGAGGTAACGCAGCAGATAAGAGCCGAGGAAGCCCGTACCACCGGTGACGAGTATTTGTTTGTTTTTTATTGCATTCAAAATTCGAGCATTTCAAATTTCCTATTTCAAATTTCATCTTTTTAAAGACTTCTCGTTCTTCCACCATCCACCGTTATATTCGTACCGGTGATATAAGCTGCGGCGGGACTCGCCAGAAACGCTGCCGCTGCCGCAATTTCTTCAGGTTTACCAAAACGCCCCAGCGGAATTTCCTTTTTCATGCGTTCCGCGACTACATCTTTATCGAGATTGCCTTTTTTCGCATTGTTTGCTACAATTTCCCACAGGCGCTCGGTTTCCGTCATGCCGGGTAGAATGTTATTCACCGTAATCCCGTACCGCCCCAATTCATTGGCAGTGGTCTTCGCCCAATTTGCTACCGCTGCGCGAATGGTATTCGATACCCCCAAATTATCCAATGGCGCTTTCACCGAAGTTGAAATGACATTGATAATGCGCCCGTAATTTTCTTTGATCATGCCCGGCGACAAAATCTGCACCAGCAACTGATTGCAAAGCACATGTTTTTGAAAGGCTTTTTGAAAGGCTTCCGAACTTGCTTCTACAATTGGACCACCCGCAGGGCCACCGGTGTTATTTACCAAAATATGAATCGGACGCTCCGATGCCAAGCCCTTCACTTTCGTACCTAAATGTTCCAGATCCATATAATCCGCCACGAGAAATTCATGATCCTGCCCTTCGACTACTCTTGGCAGCTCATGAATGACTTGCGCCAGCGCCTCGGCAGTACGTGACACCACAATTACATTCGCGCCCAGCGTCGCCAATTCTATCGCGATTGCCTTGCCAATGCCTTTGCTACTGCCCCCGACAAATGCATTTTTACCTTGTAGATTTAAATTCATTTTTCTTTTTTGAAATTTTCGGCTAAATTTAGGATATAGTACACTGATTTCTATGATTTTTAAGATGTATTAAGAGCATGTTTAAAAATTCAAAAAGGATTTAAAAAAATGGGAATCAGTCCATAAACTTGGGATCGAACCACCAAT
>JBKBWT010000217.1:0-10583 GCA_046314415.1 Saprospiraceae bacterium | reverse complement strand
TTTTGGACTCTTCGTAAGTTAAATGTGCCATTTTTTTCGAGATTTTAGCTATTAGATTTCAGCCCTTAGATTTTGAATTTTATATAATAACTCATTGTCTAAGGTCTATCGTCTATTTTCTTAGATTATAATAAATAGAATACCAGGAATACGAATACCCACACTAAATCCACGAAGTGCCAGTATAACCCGATCTTCTCTACCATTTCGTAGCCATTGCGTCTGGCTGCGTACAAGCCACTCGCCGCATTGATCGCGATGATAGTTAAGAATGCGACTCCGGAAAATACGTGGAAACCATGGAAACCAGTGATGAAGAAGAATAAACCACCGAAAGCCTTGGGTCCAAATTGTTGTACACTCTGGGTACCATCTTCCGCTACAAAACGGCGCTGAATCCACTCTTCGTGCCCGGTTTTTTCATCATAATGCTTATGAATGAGGTAACTTTTGCCTGCTTCAAATGTCTCTCGCGCTTCACCGGCTTTATATGGTTCACCCGCAGCATTATCCAGGTATTCCCCACTCACTACATGCGTCCCGAAAGGATTTGTCGTCACGGTCATGTGCTCGGTGGCAATCAGGTTGGTCCATTCCCAAGCCTGACAGCTCAAGAAGCCCAGACCACCAATAATGGTTAACACCATCCAAAAAACAACCCCCCTTTGATTTTCACGATGTCCTTCCTGCACTGCCCGAACCATCGTTACGGAGCTGACAATCAACAAGAAAGACATAAAAGTTACGAAAATCAGTGGCGCTTCTTCTTTTGGAAAAAGCTTATGAATGTCGAAAGGAGCCGTAGCAAATACAAAATCCGGCACTGGCCAAGTTGGGCTGCTGAATCGCAACGCACCATAAGCAATCAGAAAGCCAGCAAAAGTAAAGGCATCCGACAAGAGGAAATACCACATCATCAGTTTGCCATAGCTTGCCCGAAACGGTTCTTTCCCACCCGACCATGGATCACCTGGCATCGGGTCTATTTCATGTACTTTCTCAGGAGCAGTATCAACTGTCGCCATTATTTTGTTGTTTGTTTTTTACTGAATCAAAAGAAATACGAACAAGTACACCCAAAGTAGGTCAACGAAATGCCAGTACGTCAGCGTCATTTCAAAACGCAATTGTCGTGCTGGTGTCACCTTATATTTCAACAGAAACGCATGCAACATGGCTACAATAAGTACGGCGATGCCGCCTAAAATATGCGCTGCATGCACTCCGGAAATTACATATAAAAAATCGCCGGAAGGGTTATTACCCAAGGGCAGAATACGATCCAGCGCTACCCAGCCCTGGTATTGCAAAATTAGGAAACCTATTCCTAAAACAAACGTTGCCACCAAAAATCCTTTGTACAAAAGTGCATTACCGCGTTTAAATGCCAGGTAAGAAGCATGCAACAACACACTGCTCAGTAGAATTGCTGCGGTGCTGCCGTAAAAAATGTTTGGCAACGGAAATTCTACCCAGTTACCTGCTGCTTTGCGCACCATGTAAGCACTTGTGAACGCCGCGAACATCATCATGATGCTGGCGCAGGCAACCCACAACGCAAATTTGCGCGGATGAATTTTACTTCTGCTATATCCACTCGCCACCGTTACACTCATTTTTATTAACTTTAGAAATCAGCGATTCATTAATTAACCAGCTGACTTTTATTAATAGTTTAAATTTTGTCTATAAATAAAGCAATTAATACCAACGGGTTGTATAAAAAGGAAAAAAACATTACACGTAATGCCGCTTTCCGATTATTTTGCTTATAAAAATTCCAACCCAAATAGGTATAAAAAATGCTTAATATTAATACAATGATTGCGGAAGCGATACCGCTCACGCCCAGAAAATACGGCAACAAGCCAATGGGCAACAAAAACAAGGCGTATAAAAAAGATTGTAAACCCGTGTTACGATCTTCCAAGCCCTTTGCCGGCAATAATTTGTAACCGGCTTTATTATAATCTTCATACCCTAGCCAGCCGATAGACCAGAAATGTGGGAACTGCCAGAAAAATTGAATTGCAAAGAGCACCAGCCCCAACATAGTCAATTCACCTTGTACCGCTACTGCACCAATCAGCGTCGGCAATGCCCCTGGAAAAGCGCCAATCAGCACTGCTATCGGAGACACTCGCTTCATAGGCGTGTAAACAAATGCATACAACAGCAAAGCCAACATACCGAAAAATGCCGCCCATACATTAAAAAGCGCCAGCAAAGTGACTCCCATGACACTCATTAACCCTGCAGCCATTACCGCTTCTGAAATCGTCATACGTCCAGTTGCCAATGGACGATCTGCAGTACGCTTCATTTGGCGATCGTAGTCCTTTTCCAGTACCTGATTTAAAGCATTCGAGGCTCCGGTCACCAGAAAGCCACCCATGGATAAGATGACAATCGCCACCCAGTTAATGGGTCCTTCGGCAGCAATTAAATATGCCATTACCGAAGAAAAAACAACTGTTGCAGTAAGCCGGAACTTTACCAGCATTTTGTAATCCTGCACACGTTGCCCGACACTACTAAACGACCGCTCTTTTACCGTTGATTCTACCGACACTGCAAGCTAATTGAAAGGAGGTAATTTCAACTTTGATAATCACCTCCTTTTTATTGTCAAAAAATTATTATTAAAATTAAATGTATTCTATAGTATTTAGTGAACGGGATTCCGTTTTTCCTCTTCCGTTTCTGGCTGAATCTGCGGAATGAATTCATTGCCATTCTTACCATAGTCGTAAGGCCAACGTTGTACCATTGGAATCTTACCGGGCCAGTTACCATGACCAACTTCAATTGGCGTCGTCCATTCCAGCGTTGAAGCACCCCAAGGGTTACGCGTAGTCATTTTCTTACCTTTCCAGATGCTGTAGAAGAAATTCACTACAAACAATACTTGCAACGCAAATACAATAATTGCGGCAACAGTGATGAACTTATTCATTTCGGCGAAATGCCCAAAGGTATCGAAATTGTCAAAACGGTAATAACGACGTGGCACCCCTGCCATACCCAGGTAATGCATGGGCCAGAAGATCGCATAAGCACCGATGAGTGTACCCCAGAAGTGTATCTTACCCATCGTTTCATTCATAAAACGACCGTACATTTTGGGGAACCAGTGATAAATGCCTGCAAACATCCCGAAAAATGCTGCAATACCCATTACAATATGGAAGTGTGCTACGACAAAGTAAGTATCGTGTAATTGAATGTCAATAGCTGAGTTACCCAAGAAGATACCCGTCAAACCACCGGAAATGAACATCGAAACAAAACCGATGGCAAACAAACTCGCTGAGTTGAAACGAATATTTCCACCGTACAAAGTAGCAATCCAGTTGAAAACTTTCACTGCCGAAGGTACCGCGATAATCAGCGTAAATATTACGAAAAAGTTAGAAATGAACGGATTCACGCCCGACATAAACATATGGTGTGCCCACACAATGAACGATAGGAACGCAATTGCTAGAATCGAATATACCATCGCTTTGTAACCAAAAATAGGCTTACGCGAATGTACAGACAATACTTCTGAAACAATACCCATCGCCGGGAGGATGATAATATATACCTCCGGGTGCCCCAGGAACCAGAACAAGTGCTGATATAAAACCGGGCTACCACCTGCGAAATCTAATGCCTGACCACCAGTAAAGATTTCATTCAGATAAAAACTGGTATTCAGAGTACGGTCAAGCATGAGTAACAAGAAACCAGATACCAATACTGGGAAAGATAACAAACCAATGATAGCCGTAATGAAGAATGCCCAAATAGTGAGCGGCATGCGCCACATACTCATTCCTTTGGTACGCAGGTTTAATACTGTCGTAATGTAATTGATACCACCTAGCAGTACCGACACTACGAAGAGCGTCAAGCTCACGAGCCAAAGCGTCATACCTGCGCCTGAACCAGCGTTTGCCTGTGGCAAAGCGCTCAATGGCGGATACGCTGTCCAACCACCAGAGAAAGGTCCAGTGCTTACGAATAACGATGCAAACATCACGACGCCTGCCAGGAAGAAAAACCAGTAAGACATCATGTTGAGCAGCGGCGACGCCATATCACGTGCGCCTACTTGCAGTGGAATGAGCAGGTTACTAAAAGTACCACTCAAACCGGCGGTCAACACGAAGAATACCAGAATCGTACCATGCATGGTTACTAAAGCATAGTAGAAATCTTGCGACAAGGTACCAATACCAGCATCATTAACTGTAATCCATCTGCCCAGAATTGGCTTCAGCCAGGCTAAGCTCTCTTCGGGAAAGCCTAGTTGCAAACGGAAAACAATAGACATTGCCGCGCCGATCAACGCCCAGAACATCCCTGTAATAAGGAATTGCTTCGCGATGATCTTATGATCTTGGCTGAATATATAAGTTGTTATGAAGCTGGACTGATATTTATCACCATGATGATGCTCATGAAAATGATCATCATAGCCCAATTCCTGAATCAGTACATCTTCTTCTTGCGTGTTTTGAATCAATACATCGTTAGCCATTGCCAAAATTTTACTAAGTTCAGCAAGAATATACTTGTCTTGTTTATTTTTCCAACAATTGCAACATGCAAGTGTTGCGTAATTTTTGTCAAATTTTACGAAAAACCGAGCGTTTACTGCTGGTCTGTTGTCGTTGTATCCGTCGTTTGAGTTGTGTCCGCCGGAGCTGCATTATTCAGTGAATCCGCCGGAGCTGCCGTTTGCAAAGTATCTGTCGGTTGTTGACCTTCTTCAAAATCAAACAGTTTACCTTTGAATGGGTCATTATCCGTATTGCGGATCTGACTGAGGTAGTATGACTTTTGTTGAGCCAACCATGCCTGGTATTCTTCTTCCGTTACAATGCGGACTACCCGACGCATACTAAAGTGACCATTGCCACATAATTCGGCACAAGCCAACTCATAATTGAAGGTTTCCCACAGCATCTGCTCCGGGTTTTCAGGATCAGGCTTCTGATACTCTGCGTATTTGCTCAACTCTTCCCGATATTCCGCCGTTGTTTTGGTAGGTGTGAACACAAAATAAGTCGGCATGCCTGGTACAGCATCCATTTTCAGACGGAAGTGCGGTAAGTAGAAATTGTGCAATACATCACGTGCAGTGATGCGAACGCGTACCTTTTTACCTACAGGCAGTACCAATTCGTCCGCATGAATATCGTCGAGATTTTTCAAATCCGTCCAGTCCTGTCCAAGTGGGTTCACCCCATCTTTAATCAATTTATAATTTTTAGTCCCCAATTGACCATCAGGACCGGGATAGCGCAAGCTCCACGCAAATTGATATCCGGTAGCCTCCACTTCAATAAAATCTTCTCCTGGCTCTACATCTGCCATTACATCGTTCCAGGCATCGAGACCATTAATCACCAGAAATGCCATTACTACTGCCGGAATTGCCGTCCAGATGATTTCCAAGCGGTTGTTATGTGAAATGAAAGCGGCACGCTTACCCTTCTCACCCCGATATTTATAAGCAAAGTAAAAGAGGGCTATTTGGGTAATGATAAACACAATACCCGTAAAAAAGAGCGTGATGTTGAACATGCTGTCCAAGCGATCTCCATGTGCCGAAGCAGCCTGATGCGGTCCATATCCCAACATCCAGTTTTTATACATTACACCTGATACGATACATCCTATCAGGAATAACACCATGAAAACCATCGACATGACGCCCTGTCGCCGATTGACGACTAGCTGCATTTCCTCCTCTCCACGAATTTTTGTAGCCAGTTCAGTTACGCGACCAATCTGAACCACAATAACTCCAATGAGTAACAAGCATATTATAATCAGTAGTGCAGTCATTATTTAAATAGCATTTGAATTCAAAAACCTTTTCAAAATTAATTTTAATAAACCATTCAAATAGCAGAATGATGCAGGTTTTACCTTCTTTAGAATTATTCTAAACAACATTACTCTGGCTTCACAGCGGATGATTCGTGGTGTAAACTTTCTTCGAGGTACGGATCATTCTTAGGTAGTAATGCAGCCTTTTCCAATTGCATAAACACAAAGTACAAGAATAATCCCAAAAAGCCAATCATTGTACCCAACTCCAATAAGCCAGGGAAATGAAAGCCCATCAGAAATTCCGAAGTGTGGTGTGCGGCTTCTGCGGTTGCAGTTTCTCCGGCAACGTGTCCTTCTGCTGCTCCACCATGATGTCCCATTGCCTCGTGAGCTGTATGCAGAATGCCTGGCTTGAGCATGAGGAAGTAATCAATCCAGTGCCCAATAAATACAATAATCGAGGTGAACACCAATGTACCATACTTGCGTTTGGTATCATTACGCATCAAGATCAGGAAAGGCGCTACGAAGTTGAGTACCAGATTACCAAAGAATAACACGGGATAATCATCTAAGCGCTCCCGGAAATAAACGGTTTCTTCCCCAACGTTGCCGTACCAAATCAACATATATTGCGAAAACCACAGATACGTCCAGAAAACGCTGAAAGCAAACATAAATTTGCCTAAATCATGGAAATGCTCCGTATGCACCTGCTCGAAGTAGCCCAACGACTTCAAATAAATCAAAGTGACAATTGTAATTGCCATTGCCGCCACAAACCAGCTTGCTCCTGAGTACCACGCAAACAACGTACTATACCAGTGCGCATCTACAGACATCACCCACTGCCAAATGATTGCTGCGCTGGTAAAACCACCTATCGGCAGGAATGCAGCTGACCAAATACGCATTTTATGATGATGCGTGAATGCAGTTGTACCATTTGCATCCTCATCAAGCGATAATTGACGCATCTTCCAGGCAAAGAATATCCAGGCTCCCACAATGATAATTGTTCCGAAAGTGTACCAGCCAGGATTGAGGAAGGATTTTTTACCTTGTAAAATCACATCCTTCGCTACTTCTTCAGCATCAGCCCAATGGTAGAGATGGTGCCAGTGTCCCCACAATCCGATGATGATAACTGCCATTAAACCCAAACCGACAATCAGGAAAAGCGCATACGCTTCCCAAAGGCGCTTCAACACAACAAACCAACCCGCCCAAGCAGTAATAGAGGCACACATGAAAAACAAAGAGATGAAAGCAATTCCAGTGAAAAACACGGAATTGTGCAGAAAATTTGACCAGAAACGCGTGTGCAAGGCGTCATCCGTGAAAAAAGTTATCAGCAGACAGAGCACACCTAAGCCAATTGCGCCTAGCAAAACTGCCTTTTGACTGCCACTGAATTTAAATTGATTCATCGTTTATTTTCTGTTTGTAAATCTTCAAATGAATACAACTTCGCGCAACTTACTCGAATTATTCGTTTAATCGTTGTGCTCCGGATCCGGATCAGATTGAACATCATCTACATTACCCTGATTTTGCGGCGGTACTGGTTGAGTCTGTCCTGGAACGGTACTCACACCCGCACGATTAGCTGCCAACTGCTTGAATTGCTTTTCTGGCATACCAAAAGCAGGATTGAAATCATTCGCTTCTGCGGTGTATGTTTTCTTAAGTTCTGTCGCTTGCAAAGCACGGATATAGTGAATCACCTGCCAGCGCTCTTCAAAGCTCAGCTTATCAGCATAACCACCCATTACATTTTTACCATACATGATAGCGTGGTAAAAACGACCATTGGTAGAATTATAAAAAGTGTCCTGCAAAAAGTTAGCCGGTGCTGCCGGGTATTTCGCATTTGGATTGGTATCAGTATCATATAGATAGCCTAAACCATTGCCTTTCTCGCCGTGGCAAACACCGCAATTAATATCATACAATGCCTTTCCTCTAGCTAAACCTGCTTCCGTGATGGGAAATGGGTTATTGATAATCTCGTTGGAGGCACGCACCCGCTCTTCTTCCGTATCTTGATAGTGATAAGGCGCATAGCCATTGATGGGTACTGCTATCGAACGATAGTTTGCACCGCCACGCAATGTCTCTTGAATGCGCTCAAAGTCGAAAGCATCTGCGCCCATAAATGCGGCATAACCACGCGGAACAGTGCCTCTGACTGGCAACCCCGGTGCGGTAAGCGCTCTACGTGAATATACGCTGGTGCTATCCCACGTATTCAACCAATAATTGTGATAAACATTCGCCTCGTAGGCAATGGAATGTGCCATATCTGGCATGTACTCGTGCCCGGTACGGTTGGTTCCCGCCGGTGAACACGCATTCAGCAAGATAGTAGCTACGATTATAAATAATATAAATTTCAGCTGTTTCATTGTATTCTGAATAAAATCATTGATTGCTAACTGTTTATAATAAAAGCAAGTTTGCAATTAATAATTTATAATTAATTTATAATGTTTTCGAATTCACTTCCACAGCGCCAGTATCGCTGAAGAAAGCCTTCAGGCTATCCACCTCTTCATTAGAGGCACCTGTAGTATCAAATGCAATACAGAATTTGTCATCTGTAATACGGTCATCCAAGGTTGGATTAGTCACACCCGGTGCCATACCACAAACCGTATAAAAGGAAACCGTCATGCCAATTGCTGCAAATAACACCGTCAACTCAAACGTAATTGGAATGAACGAAGGCGCTGAAAAATAAGGTTTACCACCAAAAATCATGGGCCAATCGCTGGTAAAAACCCAGGTCATAAACAGAAACGCCGTGAGCGTACCCAATGCGCCGTAGATAAATCCGGCAATGTGGAGTCGGCTTTCCGATAAGTGCATCGCATGGTCGAGACCGTGTACCGGGAAGGGCGTGTAAACGTCCATGATTTCCAAATGTGCTTCGTGGGCATGATGTACTGCATGTAACAGATCATGCTCGTCATCGTATAAGCCAAATAGTACTTCCTTTTGTGCTTTATCCACCATTTTATAATGAATTAAAGGATTTTCAAAATTTTAATACGTATCAAGCAGTACGGGCTACTTCCACTTTCTCCGGCGTGCGGTCCCGTGTACTGATCTCCTGCAGATTTTAAAATCGATTTTACTTCCGCTACTGCTACTACCGGCGCCACCCTGGCAAAAATCAAATAAAGGGTAAAGAATAATCCTAAGGTACCCGTGAAAATACCAATCTCAACCCAGGTCGGAGTATAGTAACTCCAGCTTGAAGGCAGGTAATCACGTGCCAGGGTAGTCGCGATAATTACAAATCGCTCGAACCACATCCCAATGTTTACGAAAATAGACATAGCGAAGGTAAACGGAATATTGCGACGTAAACTCTTGAACCAGAAGAACTGTGGTGAAAGTACATTACAAGTCATCATGCCCACGTATGACCACCAATAAATACCGAGTACCCGATTGTAGAAGGCATACTGCTCATATAAATAACCGGAATACCAGGCAATAAATAATTCTGTTAAATAAGCCACCCCAACGATCGTACCCGTTACGAGGATGACCTTATTCATACTCTCTATGTGAGCCAGTGTAATGTATTGTTCCAATTTGAAAATCTTCCGGGTGATCAACATCAGCGTCAATACCATTGCGAAACCGGAGAAGATAGCACCAGCTACGAAGTAGGGCGGGAAAATGGTCGTATGCCAACCCGGAATCACCGACGTAGCGAAGTCGAAAGATACAATCGTGTGTACCGAAAGTACCAAGGGGGTAGAAATACCCGCCAGTACCAAAGACAAACTCTCGAAGCGCTGCCAGTGCTTTGCTGCACCCGTCCAGCCGAACGACAAGAAATTATAAATTTTCCGGCGAATGCCTTTCGCACGGTCACGCAGCGTAGCGAAATCCGGCACCAAACCCGTGTACCAGAACAGCAAGGACACCGTAAAATAAGTTGAGATTGCAAAAACGTCCCACAACAGCGGCGAGTTAAAGTTTACCCACAATGGACCGCGCGTATTCGGATAAGGAAAAATAAAGAATCCCAACCATAAACGCCCCATGTGGATGAGCGGAAACTGCCCGGCGCAGACTACGGCAAAGATTGTCATAGCTTCCGCGGCGCGGTTTACCCCCGTACGCCATTTCTGACGGAACAGCAACAAAATTGCCGAAATCAGCGTACCTGCGTGACCGATACCGATCCACCAGACGAAGTTGGTGATGTCCCAAGACCAACCAATGGTACGGTTTTCATTCCATGAGCCGATACCAAACCAAATGGTCCAGATGACAGTGAAAACATAAAGTCCCAAGAACAACACCGATACAATGAACGCAATTACCCAAGCAACACTGGGCACGCGCTCTGCCGGCGCACAAATGTCTTCCGTAATTTGGTGATAATTCTTCCCACCTTCAATCAGCGGGTCACGAATAGGAGAAACTGCTGCGTGACTCATCTTTATTTTTTTTATTCCTATTGTTTTCTATTAATATTAAAGATACTGTGTTTTTATTGATACTGTTGACGATATGTTTTTCTAAATTTTAACTAGAATATCAACAGCATACATAATATCACTAGCATCTAAGCATCATTATCCTAATAATTCTTCGTTCCGATTATGCACTTTTGCACCATACAAAACAGACGACTGTGTGTTAATTTCCTCCAACACCAGGTAATTCAATGGATTATCCATTTTCTTGCGTACATCACCATTCTTGTCATTGCGATCACCAAAGACGAT
>JBKBWT010000216.1:0-10631 GCA_046314415.1 Saprospiraceae bacterium | reverse complement strand
ATTACTAACAGATGGTGATTCTACATTTCGTAGAGGACGTAGCATTTTTTACAAACGTTTCCGTTTTTCGACGACCTGACACGTTTGTAAAGAATTGGGGCGAAGACGATCTTTTTATTACAAAACTAAAAGAAATTTGTGCACAAACGGCGGATTTATCCAGCGCCGAAATTTTAAATTTATTATTAGAAGAGCTGGATTTATGCAGAATTATATCAAGTTGGGGTAATAAACAGCAAAGATTAGATAATGTTGATGTATTACGACAATTGGCTTTACAATATGAAAATGCCTGCAATCGCTTGCATACAGCGGCTTCGCTTGGTGGTTTCTTACTGTGGCTCAATGACTTAGAAAGTAATAAAAAAGATATGCAAGGCTCCGGCGAAGGTCCGAATGCCGTAAATGTAATGACGTATCATAAAAGTAAAGGATTGGAATATCCGCTGGTGATATGTTATGGATTGGAAGGCACCTTGCGTGCGGACGTGTGGGGCATTGACATCATACCAGAAACGGAGGAAGTAGATTTGGATAATGTGCTGGGCAACAGATGGTTGCGTTATTGGGTGAATCCGTATAATGACCAGTATCGGGGTACACCGCTGGCAGAGCGCATTGAGGCAAGCGAGGTAAAATCCGCGAAAACCGCCCAAGCATTACAAGAAGAAGCGCGATTATTATATGTGGGATTAACCAGAGCACGGGATTATTTAGTAATTCCTACTACACCGAAGCCGACTAAATGGCTCAATCGCGTGTGGCACAACGGAAACGAGGACTACCCTACCCTAGACGCGGATAGCTACGAGTCGCCGTGGACCTGGAATAACAAGATATTGGCGAAGCAAACCGAGTTATTTCCGTACCCGAAAGACTTTCCACAGGCGGAGATTCCCGAGGGCGACATTCATTATTTGGAGGCGCGTTTCGGTCGAAAACATTATACGCCCTATCATATTAATCCAGAAAATGAAGGATTAAACCATGATTTTCAAGTTTTTACCGGCAGCTTAACGAATTATACTGCTCCGCTGTCGATGTCAGATGATGCCGACGCATATCAGGTGGCTAAAATGTTGAAAGCGGGTCTGGTTGGATTTCAGGCAGATTATCCGGCGGACGATCAAGTAAAAATGTTGGAGGCATTTATTCAGCGTTATCAATTAGAGGAGTCGCTCAAAATCAATGACTTACACCAACATATTACAAGCTGGATGCATTATTTAGTAAATAATTTTAGTATCAAAAAAATCCATCGAAAATATCCGGTGCGATATTTTGAAAACGGGCGATTATTTGAACGCTTGATTGACTTTTTATTAGAAACCGATCGAGGTTATGTTATTATACAAAGCAGTGGTTTTTCTGGAGATGTAAATAAATTGCGTAATAAAGCGCTGGAATTGGGCAATTTCTTTTACTTTAGTAAATGTGCGGTGGAAGAAATATTTAAAACCAATCATGTTCGCACGATTGCGCATTTTGTATTACATGGTGCCATGCTGGAAGTAGAGATAAAAACATTACATACAAAGGAAAAGACGAAGGAGCAGTTGTCTTTATTTTAAGCTTACCGCCTACCCCGATTCAATTTACTATATTATCCTTCCTAATTTCAATGACCCACTAAAAAATTAACACCTGTAAGCAAATGCTTGCAAAAAAGTTCTACTTTTAGCGTCGAGAAAGTTAACTTAAAAAACTAAATAACCAAAAAATATCAATCTATGAAACCATCCATAGAACGCCTGCACGACGCCATGGGCGAGCTGATTTATGCGGTTGCGAAAGCCGACGGCTTAATACAGGAATCCGAAATGCAAAAACTCGAGGAGATTTTACAAAAACATCCCTGGGCAAGTAATATTCACTGGTCGTTTAATTATGAGCAAAATCGGAATAATTCGCTCGAAGAAGCCTATACCAAGGCACTGGAGACCTGCAAAGAATATGGACCGAGCGAGGAATACGAGTTTTTATTTGAAGTATTATACGAAATTGCCAAAGCCAGCAATGGCTTGAATGCGGAGGAAGCGCAGCTGATCGTGCGGTTTAAGCTGGATTTGAAGGAGCATTTTATGCAATTAGATATGGAAGAATAAACACATAATATAATCTAAATAAATAATATTATATTAATTAAACCTCCCGCCTTCGCTACATACGATCCTTGCGATCCCCGGCGGATTAAACAAATCTTTTATATCTTATGGAACAGTTTAATGTTTATGCAGAGCAATTCATGCACATGTTGGTAGAATATGCTCCGAAATTAGTATTGGCGCTTTTATTATTACTGATCGGCTTGAGTATCAGCAATCGCTTGTCTGACTGGGCGAGTCGCGTAATGGCAAAGCGCGGTGTGGGCGATGACATTCGTCCGTTTTTATCCTCTATGCTCAATGTATTACTTAAAGTGCTGCTTATTTTTAGCGTAGCGGAAATTGTGGGCATCAAGACGACCTCCTTTGTAGCGATGCTGGCAGCGGTTGGTTTCGCGGTGGGGCTGGCATTACAGGGCAGTCTGAGCAATTTTGCAGCGGGGGTTTTAATCTTGATTTTCCGCCCTTATCGCACCGGCGATTTGATACAAGTAAATGATTTTGTCGGGCATGTAATAGAAATTCAAATTTTAAATACCATTATTGCAACATTTGATAATAAAACAGTCATTATTCCCAATTCAGTACCAATTAGTGGTATTATTACAAATTTGTCTGCGCGTAAATACTTGCGCGTGGAGTTAAAAGTAGCGATTTCTATTACCGAAAATTTTGAAAAAGTGCAGGCTATTTTATTGGAAGCTTTGCGCAATACGCCTAAAGTATTGAGCGATCCGGCGCCATTTGTGGGTATTAACCATTTTAATATTCATAATATGATATTAGATGTTCAGCCCTATGCGACTGTAGAAGATTATTGGTCTGTTTATTATGAAGCTTACCGGCAGGTGAAAAAAGTACTGGGCGAGCATAATATTCAGGTCATGTTCCCGGAAGAAGGCAAGCTGGCGGATTTTGCCGCTTAACTTAAACGCCCGCAAATTTTACCTGCCTTATAAAATTTGCGGGCATAATTTACAAAATCATCGAGTATGAGGGTACTATTTTTTTCATTTTTAAGCATTCTATTTACTAATCATTTACCAGCGCAGCAAACTTATTTAGCAGAATGCCAGCAAAAGCTGAAAAACTCGGCGGAGTACACGCTGGAGGTGGCTGAGTTGATGCCCGAGGTGCATTATGATTATAAGCCAACGCCAGAGGAAATGAGTTTTCGGGAGCAATTATTACATTTAATTGGCAATGTTAATTGGCTTACCAGCGATTATTTAGGTGGTAAAAAATTAGATAAAGATCTGAAAAAGAAAGATTATAATAAAGCAGAAATCATTAATATTTTAAAAGAAGGCTATGCGTTGGCAGCCGATGCGCTCGCGAATTTTAAGCCCGATCAATTGGAAGAACCGGTAAAATTCTTCGCCGGTCCCATGACCAAACGTCAGATTCTCACGCTGTTAAATGATCACCAAACGCATCATCGCGCGCAAATGCTGGTGTATTTGCGACTGAATGGTGTAAAACCGCCGAAATACAGGGGGTGGTGATACTGGATACTGGATATTGGATATTGGATGTTGGATATTGGATGTTGGATATTGGATGTTGGATGTTGGATTTTAGTAACTAGAAAATGAATTTACGCAATGGATTACAAAAAACTGGAAGTTTGGCAATTGGCTAAGGATTTAGCTGTTGATATTCATAAAATGACTTTGGAAAAGTTACCAAAATTTGAGATGTTTGAGGCGGGAAGTCAAATACGGCGTTCGTCAAAAAGTACAAGAGCTAACATTGTAGAAGGCTATGGCAGAAGACATTATAAAGCTGATTATATTAAATTTATCATTTATGCCCTTTCTTCTAATAACGAAACACTAGACCATTTAGAATGTCTATTTGAAACCGGCTCCTTAACAGACGAACCCGTATATCATAATTTACACGAACGCCTTAATTTGTTAGGAAAAAAGCTAAATAATTTTTTACAAGCGGTCCAAATAAAACACCAAAGCCCCAAGTAAAATCAAACATCAAACATCAAATATCCAAAATCTAATATCTAATATCTAAAACCTAATATCCAATGAATAATCCTTTTCACTTAGCATTTCCGGTAAAAGATTTGGCTAAAACCCGCGAATTTTATGAGGGTTTGCTCGGCTGCGAAGTGGGTCGCACCGCCGAACGCTGGATTGATTTCAACTTTTTCGGGCACCAGATTTCCGCGCACCTGACGGAAGCCGAAATTCAGGAACCACCTGCTAACCCAGTGGATGGCAAGCAAGTACCCATTAAACATTTTGGCGCTATATTAACAATGGAGCAGTGGGAATCGCTCGCCGAAAAATTAAGAGCATACGGTATTGATTTTATCATCGAACCTTACATTCGTTTCAAGGGCGAAGTAGGCGAACAGGCGACGATGTTTTTCCTCGATCCAAACGGTAACGCGCTGGAATTCAAGGCATTCAAAGATTTTAATCAGATTTTTGCCGCTTAAAATAGCTCGATTGCCAATTGTTAATTCCTGACGAAATGTCAAAAATCAATAATTGGCAATCAACATTTTTATAAATTGCAGGGACACATTTAGATGAGTAATAAGTCTCATGCAAAAGTTATTTTTCCTTTTATTCCTGCTGCTTTTCTCCATTTCCTTAGCCGGACAAACCTGTAGCGGTTCAGTCGGTGATAATATTTTCCCGGATGGTGATTTTGGGAAAGGTAGCGCCAATATTTTACAAACCGATCCGCAATTAGCGCCCGGCTATCGTTATCAATTTAATCCGCCACCCGACGACGGTTTTTACACGATCACCAATAATACTACGTCTTGGGGCAGCTTTGCTGCGGTTGACTGGATTGATATTAAAGATAATAGTAATGACCCCAATGGTTATATGATGGTGGTAAATGCCAGTTTTGCGCCGGGTTTATTTTATGAAAAAACGGTGCCCGTTTGCGGGAATACAAATTATGAATTTTCCGCAGATGTCATTTCACTCAATGATCCTACCAAAGGTTCTAATTTTATTCCTCCTAATATTACATTTTTGATTAATGGCGTTGCCCGATTCAGCTCCGGGAATGTGCCGGTGGACGCCCGCTGGCATACCTACGGATTCACTTTTACGACGGATTCGGCGGCAACCGAAATCAAACTCGCCGTGCGTAACAACGCCCCCGGCGGCTTTGGCAATGACCTGGCACTGGATAATATTACGTTTCGTCCCTGCGGACCTACGGTTATTTTAATTGATACTGCTGCATTTTGCACGCCGAATCGCGAAATTAATATCAGTTCGGAAGTCATTGGCTCGGCTTTTGCCACGCCCGTTTTTCAATGGCAACAAAGCGCCAGCGGCAGCAGTGACTGGCAGGATATTCCTGGTAAAACATTAAAAGATTTAAACTTATCTAACCCTTCTGATGGACAGTATTTTAGGCTAACCGTTGCCAGTTCTCCAGCAAACCTGGCACAAAATTCCTGCCGCATTGCATCGAATCCGACGCGGGTGACGTACTTGCCCGAACGCGATACCATTCGACGTATGATATGTTTAGGTGATACCATACAGATTGCTAATCAATTGTTTTTCCGGGCTGGTAGCACGAATATTCCCGGTAAAGCGGTGAACGGCTGCGATAGTGTAGCAACAGTTATTATACAAGTGGAAGATTTATCCAATTTTATGATTGAAGGCGATCCTTATTTATGTAAAAATGATACCGCGATATTACATGCCGGTAATTACGCACGATATAATTGGTCAACCGGTGCTATTTCACCAACAATAACCATTTCTAAACCAGGCACTTATGGCGCGACCATTACATCTATTCACAATTGCGTCGGGCAGGATACCATTATAATAAACAACGCCGAAATTACCGATTTCTCGATTCAAACCGTGCCGCCGCTTTGCGCAAATAGCCAGGATGCGCGTATCACAATTAGCGAAGTAAAAGGCGATTTACCGCCGTATTTATATGCCATTAAAGGGCAACCTTTACAAAATAGTAATGAATTTGTAAATATTCCGGCAGGAAATTATACCCTTATTACGCAAAATTCGATTGGCTGTACCCTGGAGAAAACTATTCATATTACTGCACCGCCGCTATTTTTAATTGATTTGGGTGAAGCGCCTCGTCTGGAATTAGGCGACACCATTACATTGGAAGTAAATAGTAATGAGCCAATTATTACATATTTTTGGGAACCTGCCGCACGACTGAGTTGTGCGGATTGCCCCAATCCGGTAGCAAAGCCGCTGCAAACCACCCGGTTCAAACTGACCGCCACCAATGCAAATGGCTGTATATCAAGCGATTCGCTGCAATTTTTCGTTGCCAAAGTCACGCATTTTTATGTGCCCAATGCCTTTTCACCCAATGGCGACGGCGTGAATGATATTTTTACCTTTTATCCAGGAAAAAGTGTGGAAAATATAATGGAAGCACAGATTTTTGATCGCTGGGGTAATTTAATATATCATATAAGAGATAACTTGAATGTAAAATGGGATGGTACTTTTAATCAGAAAATGATGCCTGCCGGCGTTTATCTCTGGACTGCTACAGTAAAATATATTGATGGCAGCGTGGAGCGTTTTTCCGGTGATATTTTATTAGTAAGATAAAGAAAATCAATATACTAGCACATTGGCACATTAATATTACATATCATGATCCAATAACTGCTCGTTTTTATCATTATTCATTGTTTCTTCCGGTTTAAATAATAAAAATATAAAGAATCCCAAAGCAGCAACAGCCAGACCAAATAATGCCTGTAAAGGACGCTCGATCAAGGTATTCACCACAAAGGCAGCCGAAATACCCACGAAAATCAAGGGAACCAGCGGATAACCCCAGGTTTTGTAGGGGCGCTCCAGGTCGCTTCTTTTTTTACGAAAAATAAATACGCTGGCACCGGCTAATCCCATGAATAAAATATCCATGAATGTTACATAAGTAATCAAATTACTAAATGTTCCCCAAAATAATAATAATAAAATTGCCCAAACGGCTTGTACCAACATCGCATTGGCGGGTGTTCGGAAGCGCGGATGCACGTGTGCCAATTGTTTGAAGAAAATTCCATCCCTTGCCATGGCAAAATAAATACGCGGCGCACTCATCGTGTAAATACCGATTGTACCAAAAACCGAAATCGTAATGGCAATCGCTACTAGTTGCCCCCCCAAGGTAAAAGCCGAAGCGACCGCCGTACTCGCCACCGTAGTGGTGCCCGCAATCGCTGGCAAAGGCAACAGCAGCATGTATGCAAGATTTAATAATATGTAAGTAATTGTTACTATGAGTGCTCCGAGCATCATCGCACGCGGCACGGTTTTTTGGGCATTTATGGCTTCGCCCGCCAGGTACGAGGCATGATGCCAACCGCCAAATGACCACAGTACTCCGATCAAGGCAATTAACAAGGCGCTACCGAGATTCGCAGGAATATTTTCAGTCAAATTAAAGTTTAATTGTATATTATCAGGATTATAAAATATAAAACCGATTATAATAATGGCAACGATTGCTAATAATTTTAATCCGGTAAAAATGTTTGAAAACCATTGACTTACGTTGATGCCAATCAAATTGATTCCGGTCAGACCGGCAATTATGATAATGGCAAATAATAATTTTCCGGTGTCCGTTAAAGGAAAAAAGAAGGTCATATATTCTGCCAATGCAATGCCCAAAGCCGCCAGCGCGCCGGTATTAATAACCAATAAAGTAATCCAGCCATATAAAAAGCCCACTAAATTGCCGTATGCCTCTTTTAAAAAGACATACACGCCCCCAGCTTTCGGGAACAAGCCACCCAGCTCCGCAAAAGTCAACGCTCCGGTCAACGCAATCACCCCGCCCAAGCCCCACACCAATAAGACCCAGCCCTGATGCGGCACTGCTTGCACCACCTGATACGGCGATACAAAAATGCCCGACCCGATACTCGACCCCACGGCAATCATCGTCAGCCCGTATAATGTCAGCTTTTTATTTAGTTCACTCATAATTTTAATTTGTGCATGCGTCAATGGGCTTTTAAAATTACGTTATATCCATATATAATTCTTGACTGCAATATTAATCAACCGATCAATATATTAAAACATCCATTTCACCAGTGGATATACAATTAACACAATCAATATAATAGATATTAAATTTAACCAAAATCCGACTTTAACCATCTGCCCGATCTTTACATGTCCGCTTGCAAAGACAATGGCATTAGGCGGGGTGGACATCGGCAACATAAAGCCGGCGCTCGCCGCCAGCGTCACCGGAATACATACCTCAAAAGGATTCATTTGCATGCCTTGCGCCATAGCGCCGACCACCGGTAAAAATACCGTGACCTGCGCCACATTCGACATAATTTCGGTCAAAAACACCGAAACTGCCACTAAACCTGCCACAACCAGCCATTCATTATTCGCATACCCGGCAAATTGATCGCCAATTAATTTAATGATGCCCGTTTCTGCCAATGCATCTGCCAGACTCAAGCCCCCACCAAACAGCAGCAAAATTCCCCAGGGCAATTTTTCCGTGTCTTTCCATTCTAACACATGATGACCTTTTTTAAAGTGAATAGGAATAACAAAGAGTGTAACAGCTGCCATAATCGCAATACCTTCGTCGGATAATTTTAATCCGGGAATAAAACTATTAATCGGCACCCGTAACATCCATAATAAAGCCGTTATAATAAAAACGATTAAGGTACGCTGTTCGCCGGGATTCATTTTACCCAATGCATGTACTTCACGCTCAATCAACTGCTCCGCTCCTTCAAAACGACCCAATTTATTTCGATAAAACACATTGACAATCAAAAAGTAAGATATAAACAACATTGCCAATGAAAACGGAAATGCTACCATGATCCACTGTGCAAAACTCACCTCATAATTGAACGTTTCTCTCAAATAACCTGCCGCTACTACATTCGGCGGCGTGCCAATCACCGTGCCCATCCCACCAATACTTGAGGCGTAGGTAATCGCCAACATAATACCCAAGGCAAAATGTTGCTTGCGTACATCCTCCTGCTGCCCTTCGGCTTCCTGCGTTAGTAAATTAATAACCGACAAGGCAATCGGCAACATCATTACAGTTGTCGCAGTATTACTAATCCACATACTCAGGAAAAACGTTGCCAGAAAAAAGCCGAATATAATACCATTGGCATTCGTACCTACCAGTTTTACAATATTGAGTGCAATACGCCGGTGCAAATGCCATTTTTCCATCGCCAAGGCGATCATAAAACCGCCAAAAAATAAATAAACGACGGGATTGGCGTAAGGCGCTGTCGCCGTTTTTAAATCACTCACGCCTAATAATGGTAAGAATATAATAGGCAGGAGCGCCGTTACCGGCAGCGGCATGGCTTCCGTCACCCACCAGATAATCATGAATGCCGCCAATGCCACCACTTTCCAGGCTGCTGGGCTTAAGCCATTGGGTGCTGGAATTAATAATAATATAAGGAATAATACCGGACCCAGAAAAAGCCCGATTCTTTTTTCAATTGTCATAATAGGCTTAGGTGTAATTTGTAATAGAAATGGTACACCAAGCAGTGATGACATTCATTATAATAATAAACATTATAATTACTTAGTCATCTTGAAGACTCCGTGTACCACACAAATTTTATTTAGTAGTACTTAATTGCTGCTGATCTCCTTTCTTAAAATGGACTTTCTTCACCACCCACTCGCCTACTTGCCGACCTTGCTTCACGCCATTTTCAATTGCCGGACGATAGTGAATGCCGCCGTACATCCGGCTAATCGCCGCTTCTTCTGATGCCGCGATAAAAGATTTGAATTGTCGGGCGGGTAAGCCAAATTCTTCTTCAGTGGTATCGGTGAAAGCAAAATTATCACCAAAAATAGAAGTCAATGCTACAGCTGCCGCGCTCGAAATAACGCTGTGCCCACTGGTATATTCCGGGAAAGGCGGTGTCTGTAACAGCGGACGCCAGTCGGGGTCAATATTTTCATTAATAACCGTCTCAGGACGCACCATTTGACTGCGGTATTTTTCATCCCAGCAACTGATAAAACCATCCACCAATGCCAATGAAGTCAAGGTATAAGCCTCGGCGGTTTTCAAAAAATCCGCTTTTGCCTGCCGTGCAGCAATAGCCGTGATGCCCATCCAATGCCCACCCGGTGTGATTTTTTTGGTTGCAAACGTCACATGCCCCGCATGATGCGATACATAAGGATTACAATCCCAGAATTTAGCAATTTCAATGCACTCCTCTTTATTTTTAACATTAAGTGCCTGATATACTTCCATTAATTCTTTATAAAATTGACTATTTTTATCTAAACTAAATGGCGTAGGCGGTTCGGGTTTAAACTGCGAACACGAATCCATAACAAACGGGCGAATCTTATTCCAGCTTGGTTCAATACCGTCCATATAATCCGGTGGTGTCGGGCGCCATTTTGCCGGGTCATCCGTGATGGTGTATTTTGGATATGAGCGCGATTCTTTATACGTATCTTTAGCCGACCACGCCAA
>JBKBWT010000215.1:0-10712 GCA_046314415.1 Saprospiraceae bacterium | reverse complement strand
AATGTCTTCCGGAGTATCTATAAAACTAATATTGGGTGCCAAACCCATTGATTTAAAGGTATTTGTAGCCAAATCCAGGAAAGTGCGCGCCTGACCGGTGCCAAGATTGTAAATCGCACTGGGCGGTCGGTTTTGCCAACACCAATATAATACTTGCACCACGTCCTTTACATATATAAAATCGCGGCTTTGCTCGCCATCTTTATAATCCGGGCGATGAGATTTAAATAATTTCATACCCCCGGTCGCTTTTATTTGCCGCGCCGTGTGAAATATGACCGAAGCCATGCGCCCTTTATGATATTCATTGGGTCCATAGACATTGAAAAACTTAAAACCAGCCCACCAGGGTGGAGTAGTGGTTTGTTGTAATACCCATTTATCAAATTCATTTTTAGAATCGCCATAAGGATTCAAAGGCTTCAAATCATTTACTACCTCATGATAATCATTATATCCCAACTCGCCCAGCCCATACGTGGCGGCACTGGAGGCATATAATAGGGGAATCTGATATTTAGTGCAAAGCTGCCAAATCGCCTTGGAGTAGTTCACATTCAGTTCGTCAAAAATTGCTACATTCTTTTCGGTCGTATCGGTGCGGGCACCCAAGTGAAACACTGCCTGTACACTCGTGTGCATGCGTTCGAGCCAAGCGGGAAAATCCTCGCGCCATACTTTAGCAATGTACTTTTTATGCTGTAAATTGCGATTTTTCTCCTCCCGACTAAATTCGTCCACCACAATGATATTCCAATGCCCGGCGTCATTCAACTGGCGCACCATGCAACTGCCAATAAATCCGGCGGCTCCCGTTACTACGATCATTTTTGCGAAAATTTTCGGCAAAGGTAGGAAAGGATGTGGGGATGTGCTAATTTGCCGATAGACTAATTTACAAGTAAAGATTAGTTATAATTTTATAAACACTTCTTACTAAAGGAATAACATTTTTACATCAAAATATTATATCATTAACCATTAACCATTAACCATTAACCATTAACCATTAACCATTAACCATTAACCATTAACCATTAACCATTAATATCATTCAATTTCCTCCAAAACGGTTGCCGGTGCTATAAATCGCAGCCATAGTAAGCCCAGTAAACCTGCTATTAAAGAAGCCGCAAGAATCGCAATTTTAGACTCATTGATAATATTTATATCATGGAAAGCCAATAATGTAATAAAAATAGACATGGTGAAGCCAATGCCCGCCAATAATCCTGCTCCGATAATATGTGTCCATTTTAAATCCTCGGGCAACTGGGTGATGCCAACTGCAACTGCCAGCCAACAAAATAAGAATATGCCCAGGGGTTTGCCCAGCACTAGTCCACTGATGATGCCCAAACTATTGGACGTGTAAAAACTGGTGTACCAGTCTGCCGCAATGGGAATCGCGGTATTCGCCAGGGCAAAAAGCGGTAATATAATAAAAGCCACCGGATAATGTAATAAATGCTGTAAAATGTAAGAAGGCGAGCGTTCGTCGCCACTGCCAAATGGGATGACAAATGCCAGCAGAATGCCGATGATGGTAGCATGAATGCCGGAATGTAGCATAAAATACCACATTATTACACCACCAACTAAATAAGGTATTAAATTATAAACTTTAATTCTGTTTAAAATAAACAAAAACAACATGATACCTCCTACTACACCTAAATTAAACCATGATATACCTGCTGAATAAAAAATGGCAATGATTAAAATAGCGCCTAAATCGTCAATGACTGCCAGCGCCGTGAGGAAGATTTTGAGGGAAGCCGGAATACGCCTGCCTAATAATGCCAGAATACCCAGCGCAAACGCAATATCGGTTGCCATTGGAATGCCGGTACCGCCTTGGGTGGGCGTGTTATTATTAAATGCAAAATGAAATAAAGCCGGTACGACCATGCCGCCCAGCGCCGAAATAGCTGGTAAAATGGCGCTTCGCGCACTTGATAATTCGCCGATGTATATTTCGCGCTCTAGTTCCAACCCGATTAGTAAAAAGAAAATCGCCATTAAACCATCATTAATCCAGTGTTCCAGCGTGAAATTGCTGATTTCCCGGTGCCAGAAATGCAGGTAAGCCGCTGACCAGGCTGAATTGGCAAGGAGTAATGAAAATGCGGTACACACGAGGAGTAAGATGCCGCCGGTTCTTTCACTTGCAAAAAATTCTTTAAATAAGGTGGTAAGCCTGGTCGCCATGGTGCTTCGGGTTATCTGCTTAAATAGAGGATCAATAAAATATAGTAAAGCTATTTTGAGTGAGAGGTTCAATTGTATTATTATATCATTGGATATTTTTTAGGTGGATTGATATAATATAACAAAAATAATTTAATTTTTAAAAAATGACTACCAAGTATTTAAAAACAAAAAGCCATCTCACTATTACAGCAAGATGGCTCCTGAATTTTTCATAAAAGAATTAGATAAAAATAATATGTGTTCCGGCTCCTTTAGCCCTTTCGTAAAATTGTCCGATGGTCAGCACGTCTTCGACACCATCAAACAGGTCCTCTTTTTCGAGTTTAAACATGTCCATTGCCAGTTTGCAAGCCCAGAGCCGTGCGCCCGAAGCTTCCAGAATCTCCAGGAATTCCCGCACGTCCGGCAAATCCAGGGCTTCCATCTGCTTTTTCATCATACTGGAAACCAGCGTTTCCATGCCTGGAAGTCCACCCAGCAAGGTTGGAATATGTAATGCCGGGTTGCCCACGGTGGCTACATGTAAATGTTCCATCCGCTTTTTATTAATCGCTTCGAGCCCAAAGAAGGTAAAGAAGATTTCGGCATCAATGCCTTCCATGCGGGCACCATTTGCCATGACGAAGCAGGCATACACACTGTCAATGGTGGCTTTTGACAGGATAAAGCACATTTTTTTGATCGGCTGCGCCTCAGGATTGGCAACTGCTTGCACCGCAGGAGCATCCATATATAGTGTATCAGTCATGATGTTTAATTTTTTGAATGAAAAAATCAGAAATTAATAATGAAAAGTGAAAGAAATAAGCATTATTACTTGACAATCTTACTAATTTCTATTTTATCAACGCCTTCATTATTAATTCTTTAATTATAAAATATGCATTAAATACAGCTTACCGGCTTCGGAATGCCCGCGATTTTAGTCGCTTTTTTCAGCGGACCACCCGGAAACAAAGCATAGAATTCTTTAATATCGGTGATACCGCTCGAACCTACTTTGCGGATGGTCAGGGCAATTTTCTTTTGGTTTTGATCTTGTAAATACTTGATTACATCCCAGTGTTTTGGCGTTAGTGCGCCTACACCTTCTTCTTTGGCAATGGTTTCGGCAACCTCAGTCGTCCATTCACTAAAATCGGTTAAATATCCTTCTTCATTGGTGTGAATGGTTTTGCCATTTATCAGCTTTTCCATAATATTATTTTTTATGGTGAATAATTTTTAATATTATTATATAATAAGTATTACTTGATGTAAAACTATTCAGTTTCTTCTACTGCTTCTGCATTGATCAGTTTCCCGGATTTTGACATCTGGGGGTGTACAAATGGGATGGGCAAGCCTTTCATTAATACATTCCAGTAAATCCAGCGGAAAGCGAGCTTACCCCAGTGGTTGAGCGGCGATTCTTTGAGCAGTTGCAGCGGACCAATCCCGGGCAGCGGGAAAGTACCTTCTACGGGTTCCTGATCATAATTAAAATCAATCAGCAAGGCTTTGCCATGTCCTGTTTCGATAAAGCAGTTGGCGTGTCCGTCAAATTCAGCTTTCAGTGGTTCGCCTTTGATGTAGCGCAAAATATTTTCGGTCAACACTTCTGCTTCAAAATGTGCCACCGAACCCGCTTTGGACGCTGGCAAATTGGTCGCATCCCCAATTGCGAAAATATTGTCAAAAGCTTCTGTTTGCAGGGTGTTTTTATCCGTGGCGATGTAATTCAACTCGTCTCCCAAACCAGAACGCGCAATGACTTCGCTGCCTTTATTGAGTGGAACAGTGACTAACAGGTCGTATGCTACTTCCGCACCACCATAATCTATTATCTTTTTTGCTTCATTATCAACGCTTTCGATATAAAAATCACTTACAATATCAATGCCTTTCTCTTCCAGCAGATAGGTGAGTTTTTGGGAGGCTCTTGGCTTGGTAAAAGCGCCCGACATCGGCGTAACGTAGGTAATTTTTACCTTGTCGCGCATGCCTTTTTTGGTGAAAAAATCATCTGCCAGGAAAGCAAATTCTAGCGGCGCAACCGGACATTTAATCGGCAATTCTGTAATATGTACCACGAGCTTGCCACCTTCCCAGGTTGCTAATTTATCATGTAAAGCTTTTGCGCCTTCAAAGGTGTAAAAATCAAATACATCCTTGTACCAGCCCTCGCCCTTCATGCCAGGCACTTCTTCCGGTGCCGGACGGGTGCCGGTTGCAACGATCAGAATATCATAGAATAAAACGGCACCATTTTCGAGAAATACCTGATTTTCAGCGCCGTTGATGCGATCAATCCCGCTTTGTATTAAAGAAACTTTTGCTGGGATGAGCTTTTCAATGGGTTTGAGTACATCTTTTTCGCTGTAAATGCCAAAAGGCAAAAACAAAAAACCAGGTTGATAATAATGCTGTGTTTCCTGATCTACAATGGTGATATGCCATTCATGCGAGTTGAGCTTTTTTACCATATTATTTGCCATAATAGTGCCGGCGGAGCCTGCGCCCAAGATCACTAAGTTTTTCATGATCTTTTTGTTTTGTTTAACCCAAAATTAGACCAAAAAACCGCCGCGAAATGTGATCTACATCACAAGGATAAGGTGATATTTATCAGCGTTTTAGCTGAGTTTTATTCTTTTGTTGAATGGGTGAATGACAGAAAAATAATATTGAAATTATGAATTATATGATGTACTGCGCTTTCTTTAAAAAAGTTAACACCATATAATATTATTGGAAAATTGCATTCAAACCTACACCAATCCAATCGCCGCGTCGAATAGCGCCTACATTGGGCTGGTTAAAAAACTGATTGACGGTAGCGCCCGCGCCTGCTGCGCCCGCCTGTCCTTCGCGCCAGGTATAATGCAGCATAATTTTCAAATTGCGACGTTGCAAATGCCAGTTAATGCCCATATCATACGAAAAATCCTGACCGGCAAAAGCGCTTACGGCTTTCGCATGGTCTTGCTCCAATGCATTCATACCGCCATAAAAACGGGATAGCATAAAGCTCGGCTCTAAGAATATTTTATTGTTTATAATAATATTATAACTAGCGCGTAGATAACCGGTTTCACTTTGGTAAACGAAGGGATCAATGGTTTGATCGAGCAGACTGCGTTTTCCGCCACGCCAGAGCCAATTCCATTCACCTTCAATGTTTAATGCATTATAATTTAATAATAAATCAAGAGAAGCAACTGCATTATTTCTAAACAAATCGGTTTCACCCTGCCAGGCTGCGCCCAGTGCCAGTGTAATACCTTTGCGTTCATTGTAATAATTAATATCATATACTATTTTGTAATGATCCATTTCCGGTTCACCAAGGGTCAGCGCCACTCTGCCAACCAGCAAAGGCGCATATTGTATGCCGGTAGAATTGCCATTGTTACTTTGAAAAAGTGGATTGAAAATACCGAAATTATAATGTAAGTGCTTGTTTATCAGGAGCCCACCGATATTGATGCCCGGAACTCTGCCTAAATTAACCCCGACTAAATGGGCGCGTAAATAATTTTGGGCAGCGGCTTTATCCATAGAGGTGACTGCCCAGGCACCCGTCATGCTTTCCCGACTCAATTGCGGACGAAAATAACCGCCTACGAGGTTGAATCCTTCACTATCCTTGAGTATTTTCCAATGCAAAAAAGCATCTACCACCCCAATTGACGGCTGATTGCCATTATTCGTAACACCTACCAAACCTGAATGCACATCCCGACCGATGCCGTCATATCCGAGTGCCAATGTAAATTGTACCTGCCGAAGTGGTTCGACCCGAAAGCCCAGCCGCGCCCGTCGCAGCAAGATATTCAAGCGATTGTCAACCAACTCATATTGTTTATTATTAATATTATATACCTCCTGCCCCAGGGTATAAGTACTCCACAACTGCAAGGAGAGGAAGGGCTCTATTTTAAAATTTTCTTGATTTTTGAGCCAGTTGTCGAAAATTGTTTGAGCAAACATTAAAGCGTTAAAGCCAAACAGAAATAACAGTACCAATAGGCTTTTCATGGCATTTTGCATGCTGAAATCTCACTTTTACAGCGTCGAAGGTAGGCTATTTTTATTGTTTTTAATGTGATCAAACACACTGGAAATACTTTGCCCCTCATCGTGGTGCTGCTACCCGCTACGTTTGTATTACCCCCACATTAAACTTTTCCACCGGCGCATTATTTGCCATGGCAATGCCTTCGGAAATCCATTTGCGCGTATCGCGGGGGTCAATGATGGCATCCACCCACAGGCGAGCCGCCGCGTAATAAGGCGTCGTTTGATCGTCGTAACGCTCGGTAATTTCTTGTAACAAGCGCTTTTCTTCGTCAGGATCAATGGTTTGTCCTTTCGCTTTTAAAGTTGAAACCTGAATTTGTAACAACGTTTTAGCCGCCTGTGCGCCACCCATCACCGCAATTTTAGCCGTAGGCCACGCCACAATCAAGCGCGGATCATAAGCTTTGCCGCACATGGCATAATTACCTGCCCCATAAGAATTGCCGATCACGATGCTGAATTTTGGCACGGTAGAATTTGCCACGGCATTGACCATCTTCGCGCCATCTTTGATAATGCCACCATGCTCCGAACGCGAGCCAACCATAAAGCCCGTAACATCATGTAAAAAGACCAACGGAATTTTTTTCTGATTACAATTTAAAATAAAACGTGTTGCTTTATCCGCTGAATCTGAATAAATTACACCACCAAATTGCATTTCGCCTTTGGCATTTTTAGTCACTTCCCGATTGTTCACAATGATGCCCACCGCCCAGCCGTCAATTCTGGCATACGCACAAATAATTGTTTTGCCGTAGTCTTTTTTATAAAAAGTCAATTCTGAATTGTCCACCAATCGCTTTAATAATTCAACCGTATTATACGGACGGGAAGACTCTTCGGGCAGGATTCCCAATATCTCACCTGCTTCAAAATGAGGTAGTTGTGGGGTGATTCGATCAAAACCGGCTTTATCAAAATGCCCGATTTTGTCCACTAAATCTTTGATGGTATCCAGACAAACCTGGTCGTTCGGCATTTTATAATCCGTTACCCCCGAAATCTCCGATTGAGTTGTCGCCCCGCCCAGGGTCTCTTTATCCACCGCTTCGCCGATGGCAGCTTTCACCAAATAGGGTCCTGCCAGAAAAATCGAACCGGTGCCCTCTACAATCAATGCTTCGTCGCTCATGATCGGCAAATAAGCGCCTCCCGCTACGCAACTGCCCATAATCGCTGCAATCTGCGGAATACCCATGCTCGACATCTTGGCATTATTTCTAAAAATACGCCCAAAATGCTCTTTATCCGGGAAAATTTCGTCTTGCATCGGCAGGAAAACGCCCGCACTATCAACGAGATAAATAATGGGAAGGCGATTTTCCATGGCAATTTCCTGCGCGCGTAAGTTTTTCTTGCCGGTAATCGGAAACCACGCACCCGCCTTCACCGTCGCATCATTGGCTACAATCACGCATTGCCGACCACGCACCCGCCCAATGCCCACGATCACGCCTGCCGCCGGGCAACCGCCATGTTCTTCATACATTTCAAAACCCGCAAAAGCGCCAATTTCCAGGAAAGTTGAGTCCTTATCAATCAAATACGCCACGCGCTCGCGGGCAGTCATTTTACCTTGTTCGTGTTCTTTATCAATTTTCTTTTGTCCGCCGCCCTGACGAATTTTTTCCAGCCGATGATTCATGCGCGCCAGAAGTAACTTCATGGCATCTTCGTTCTTACTGTGTTCTACGTTGATTTTGGTCATCATTGGTTCGAGTTAAAATAATTCGATTTTTGAATGAGCATGTGCTAAATCTTTCTTTATCAGGAATTTACATAGCTTACTTTTAAAATTCCAAGTTTAAATGTAGCACACCTGATTTGAGTTGGCACAAAATAAAAAAACACCGGCTATTCGGGAAGGTTTGTCAACAGATGGGTTTACTTTTCTTTTGTATAAGGCACCAGGCGTTGCAGTTTACTCAGATCAATGGTTTTACCTCGCGCATTTACGACTTCCTGAAATTCAAGGCAGGCATTTACATCAAGAAATCGGAAATTAAATAATAAATCTTTAATAGATTCGGTAAAATTATACGTGTAAAATTCTATTTCCAATTCATGATCTGTCAAGCTGATGGGCTTGGCTATCAACACGTTATTAACGATAACGCGCGGTTTTACAAACGTTCTGCCTACAAAAGTCACCAGCAGGCGTGTTGGCACCGCTTGATTCCAAACCATACGAATATGATATTGCACATCAATTTGTATAATATCTTTATCTTTAATACCGGCTTCCAGCAAGGAAAGGCGATCATTGGTGAGCAATGTTTTATTAACCACTAAATAAGCTGCAGGATTATCATAATCCGGGGGCACAGTGATATCAATATTAAATTGGCGGATTAATGCTTCTTTCAAAGCGCCAACCGTACGGTGCGGCGAGGTTTTGAAGGAACTGCGAATATTTCTTTTGCTGGAAATGAAAGTCAAGGTAATCGCTTCATCGGAATCTACTGAAATGGCGGTCGGTATTGGCGTGGCGGGTTTTTCTTCCATCGCATGTAACAATGCTGCCAGTCGAGCATGCAATGTAGATAAAATTTGTGCTTGTTCCGTTTCCGAAAGCCCTCCTTTTCCCACTAGTTTTAATAAACCATTATAACGAGCGGACAACCACTGAAATTCTTCTTTCTCAAGCGAAGAACGGGAGCCGATCAGCAAAGCAAGGGCTTCCAGTGCAGCCGTAGTGTCACCGGCTACCAGCATAGCTTCAATGTTTTCCAATGTCCAGGGCATACCTGTGCTGATTCAAATGTGAAGAATGACCCTGTGTTGCTATGGTTTGTTGTTGAAAGTTATTCAAATGTACATTAAAAATCAATTCCTTGCGCACTATTGCTACTGAATAAATGGTTGTTATTGAATTTTGACACAAATCAAGTAATAATGAGGAATTTTAAGGATTTCTGGATCAGAAAGGTCTGTCTGGAGTGTTCCGGCTGTACAAAATCTTTTCACCTTGATTCCATTTAAAATATCATCCCAGGAAGCCCCATATAATAACAAGGGCGTTTCTTTATTCAATTCAATGGATGTTGATTCGATAGGGCGCCAGGAATGAAGCTCATTGAATTCCGGACGAATTTTGATTTTTCTTTTTGCGCCAATTACACCGGATATTCTTACTTGTAGGTACAAATTTTCAGCGGTTTCAAATTCTCTTTGCGTGTATATACCAATTGTCTCAATTGGGGTCTTCTGCCACGTCGTATCACTTGTAAAGTCATAAAATGTTGTTTCTGCATTAAAAATGGTGTCTATATGAATGTTGTTTTGATTAAAATATTCCTTGACATAAACTAATAGCGTCTTGTCGAGTGGAATATTATTAAAATTAAACTGAAATAACTCAACCCCGGCAAACTGAAGGATATCTTTATTGAATGCTGCAAGCTGCCTGACTTTGTTTTCCAATTTACTTACACGGTGCTTATGAATACTGCAAGCAGTTATAATATTAAAAAGAAGGATAATAATTAAAATGAATGGTTTCATGGTTTTATGAAGGTTTATTACTCAATTTCAATCAAATAAAAAAGATTTCCAATGTGCATGTTCCGTTTGTTCGGAAGCATACCAACCTTGACTACGTTCTAATTCCGCGGGTGAAAGCAGTAAAAACCAGGAAGTATGGCTATAGACGCGGTGCTCGTCGCGAGGATTGTAAACTACCCATTCTTTGGTGCCGATCACGTCCAGTAAAAATCGCGGTTGCTCAAACGAAAGATTATACGCATCGCCCGCTGCCAGATAATGATACTTGTCAATACCAACAATTTGTGGATAATAATCTTTATACATGGCTTGCAGCGACGGAGGATAATAACCTTCCTTTTTCCGAAAATTTTCAATATCATCAATGTACGCCGCCGCGTTTTTGATCGCGCTATTTCTACTCCATTGCTTGAGGGGTTGGGCAATCGTTAGTTGAATGATTAAAAGCAAAACCGGCAAACCAATTAAATAAACCGGCAATATGGAAAACACCTGCTGATCGCTTGCTTTTGCCTCGTTCAACTTGCTTTTCAGATAACGCAAAGTCATTATTCCAATGAATAATAGGATAATACCAAACACCTTGCCTGCACTTAAAAATGCAAAAAATGCAATAACAATGGAAATAAATACACTCACATACCAAGCCGCCCGCGCATAGCTGTACGAATATTTTGGCATAATCAGCCAACCTAATCCTATGATTGCCAGTAATATACCCATTACGCCAAAGGCTTGAATCACAATAGAAAGCGGCATAGCCAAACGATCATACGCGCCCGGCAGAAAAGGATAAACCATACCCAATGATAAGATCGCCACAATGCCTATCATTATAAAGATATGTTTTAACTTATTATATGTAGTGCCGCTCATGCGAATGAGGATATGCTTAATGTAAAGCTGCTCAACTTTGCGCGTGTCTCTTT
>JBKBWT010000214.1:0-10720 GCA_046314415.1 Saprospiraceae bacterium | reverse complement strand
CCCGCATGGATGAATCTATGACCGTAGAATATTATGAAAAAGGTGGCACACCTAAGAAAAATTAATTATAATTATTGAATTTTTTTAAGTATAAAAACCTGATATTTAAATAAATGAGTATTTTTATTTAAATAGATATTATATAATTTGTTCTTGAATTATAATATAATAGGCTTGTTTAATACAATAAATAATGTAAATTTACCCATGTAATAAGTAATAATTTTATTTCAAAAAACTCATTATCAGTGTCTTATAACTGATTAACATTTAATCATAATGGTCAATCAGATGCAATGGTTAGATGCGCTGAATTTTGCTGGTAAATTTACACCGCGTCGCATTTGGAATGCCGCAAAAGTAGTAAGCTCCTATTATCTGGCAAAGTGGAGCAAACAACCAATTCAGTGGGGTTTACCTATTACCATTTCTTTTGAACCAACGACTGCCTGCAACCTGCGCTGCCCGGAGTGCCCGAGTGGGTTACGTGCGTTCACGCGTCCTACCGGTAATTTACGCGAAGATTTTTTCCGCCAAACCATTGATGATTTGTACCGTGATTTAACCTGCCTGATTTTTTATTTTCAGGGTGAACCCTACATCAATCCCAAATTTTTAGAAATGGTGCAATATGCACATAAAAAAAACATATATACAATTACTTCTACCAATGGTCATTTTTTAAATAGTGAAAATGCCCGGAAAACTGTGGAGTCTGGCTTGGATCGGCTCATCATTTCGGTGGATGGCACCACGCAGGAAACGTACGAAGCCTACCGCAAAGAAGGCAAATTGGAAGCGGTACTTCAGGGCGCACGCAATGTGGTGCATTGGAAACGGCAACTAAAATCCCGCACCCCGCATATTATTTTTCAATTTTTGGTGGTACGCCCCAATGAGCATCAAATCCCGGATATTTATCGCCTGGCACAGGAAATCGGCATTGATGAAGTGAAATTAAAAACGGCGCAAGTGTATGATTATGCGCACGGTAATCCGCTGATTCCGACGATTGACCGCTACGCCCGCTATGCCCGTCAGGCGGATGGTACGTATCGCATTAAAAATGAACTGCTAAATCATTGCTGGAAACTCTGGCACTCCTGTGTCATTACCTGGGATGGGCTGGTGGTGCCCTGCTGTTTTGACAAAGATGCCTTGCACCGGCTGGGCGACTTGAAACAAAGTTCCTTTCGGGAGTTGTGGCAAGGAAAAAGTTACCAACACTTTCGTGTCAAGTTGTTAGGAGGACGTAAAAACATCGACATTTGTACCAATTGCACCGAAGGATGTCGGGTTTGGGTTTAATGCCGCTTGTCTTTGGCAAAAAATTTTTATTTGCAAGAATGGCACTTCTTTAGAATCTAAGCAGCTTTTTCCACAGCAATTTCGTATTTACCAACATCATATTCACAAAAACCGAATTAATATTAACCATATATCTAAATTTTATAAAAATAAATATTTGAATTAAGTGCCTCTAAATTTGCATTTTATAAAAACTCATCGGAACTTTGTAGCCCGGTCGCTTTTCCGAACCACTTTTTCCAAAATAAGTCAGGAAAAAAAATCAAGAAACACTATTCACGCTGGCATTCATTGCCTCCTGGCGTGCTATGAATACACTAAAGCCAACCCACTGACCATCGCTCCGTTGACCGGAGCCCTTATCCTGTCAATCGGGAAGTAACCGTTAACAAACAAACAAAAAAATTTGACCACGATGCAAAGCGGATATCTTGCATCCAGCGGTTTTTTAGCTATTTTCAACAGGGTAATAGCGAGTAGGAATCTAATATCAGAAGTCAAAAAACAGCAATACGATGAATTACAAAACCATCATCTCCGGTCGGCTCGACTTTGGCAGTGCGAAGAGCTACGAAACGGTTCTCAAAATGTACCAGCAGCGGATGGAAAATTTCTATCGTACTGCGGAATTGATATTCAAAGCGGAAGAAATTTTCAATGAAGCCACCAATTCGCTGGATATCCCGCGTATGGTGACGCAGTCCAACGAAAAAAGCTGGCATAATACCTTCCAACTGATGGAGTATATTTCCCAGTTTGCGGTAGCCGGCGACCTGCGCGCCTGGATGACCGACAACGGCAAGGTATTGAAATACCAATTGATTGAACCCAATAGCGACAAGGGTGCGGTGCAGGCTTATCGCAAAGGGCGGGAACTGACGACTGCCCAAGGCAAGGAAAAAGAGGCAAAAGAAGCGCTAAGTGCTGCTATTGAAAAATACGAACGCCACGCGTCGGCTTACGAACGCCGGGGATATGTCAACTTTTTGCTGAAAAATTATGCTGACGCATTGTATGATTATAGCAAAAGTATTGACCTGAATCCGAATAACGCGGAGCCATACCTGGGACGAGCCATTGTGAAAATGGTACAGCAGGACTGGAAAGGGGCAATAGCAGACCTCGACCAAGCGGTGAAACGTTCGATTCCATTGGAGCCGATCTATTGGAAAGCCCGTCGCATCAAAGGGGAATGCCATTTGCGGGTGAATGAATTTGAGCAGGCAGCTACCGAGTTGAAATTTTTCACCGGACGGGTTTTCTCGAAAGAGGATTCTAACTATAAATGGCGTCAGAAAGCTTGGTTTAATTACGGTAAATCCCTGATGGCTACCAAAAAATTCAACGAGGCAGTGCAAGCATTCGAGCAGGCAATGAAAATTGAGGATGCCGAAAAAGCGGTGCCTACTGCTGAATTGGAGCAATATAAAACGGCGGCGTTGCAAAAGACGATTTTGCCGGAATTAGTATAAAAAAAATTCGATTAGAAGCATTTAAAGCGTGAAGCATTTCTTTACAAATGCCTCACGCTTTTTATTTTTAATTGATAGTGAACCGAATATACTTAATGGTTTTCTCTGCTGCGAGGTGCATGCTTTCGTAATACGTTTTTAATGCCAACTCCGCGAAAGGCAAAGGCTTGGCATAAATATCATCATCCTGATATAAAATGTGTGCATGTGGATCCTCGGCTAAGGTTTCCAAAGTGAATTCATACAAATTGGGCTCATCGGTTTTCAAATGAACAATGCCGCCGGGGCGCAGCAATTTTCGATATAAATTCAAAAAATGAGCCGAGGTCAGGCGCCGATTGGCTTTGCTCTTGCGCAAAAACGGGTCGGGAAAAGTAATCCAGATTTCACTGATTTCTGCCGGTGCAAAAAAATACGTAATTAGCTCAATGCGCGTGCGCAGAAACGCGACATTGGACAGACCTTCTTCCAACGCAATACCCGCGCCTTTCCAGATACGCGCGCCCTTGATGTCCACACCGATAAAATTCCGCTCCGGGTACATTCGCGCCAAGCCCAATGAATATTCACCTCTACCGCAAGCCAATTCCAGGGTGATGGGCTGCTCATTTTGAAAATGCTGGTTTGCCCACTTGCCTTTCAGGTCAATTATTTCGCCGTCGGGTCCGGTCAGTTGCGGTTGTTTGCTGTCAAAATTTTCATATACATTCGGAAACGTCAGTAACTCGGCAAATTTTTGTAATTTATTTCGCTTGCTCATAAGAATATTTGCAACGTTATAGTATTAATATTAGTATAATTTATATTTATAAAATAATTGAAATTCTTGATAATAAAATATAATATTGAATAATGTAAAAATATATAAAATCAATTTTTTCTTTCTGAATGACCGCCTAAGATTTCCTGTAATTTGCGGTTGTAAATATCATAAAATAAAAGATTATTATGCCCCCCGCCCGGAATGGTAATAAATGCATCGCCGGGTTTGAGCCATTTTTGCAGTCGTGCCGCGCATTTGTAGGGCACTACCCAATCTTTGGTACCTTGAAAAATATAGATCGGACACTGTACCTGCCGCAAATAGCGATGATTGAAAAAAGGGTACTTGAATAAAAAAACCGGGGGTAAAAATGGATAATACGAGTAAAAAAGATTGCGCATGCTATAAAATGGCGTTTCCAGAATGAGCATTTTAACCCCGCCCGCGACAGCTACCCGTGATGCGAAAGCCGAACCCATGGAGCGCCCGAATACAACAATCTGATTTTCAGGATAATGCTGACGTATAAATTCAAACATCAGGAGGGCGTCTTCGTACATTAAGTGCTCACTGCGTTTGCCGGTGCTTTTGCCATAACCCCGATAATCATATACAAAATAATCGTAACCCAACCGTTGGAAAAAATGATGTAAATGCCCCCAGCGTTGCAGGCTGCCGGCATTGCCATGAAAAAATAAAATGACGCCTTTAGCGTTTAACTGCTTGAACCACAGTGCATTCAATTTGCCGCCTTGAGGCGCATCCAGAAAAATTTCGGTAAAATGCTGTTCGAATTGATACGCGTACTGTTGTGGTAATTTTTGCGGTCGGAATATGAAATAATCCTGCCAAAGGAAGGTAAATAAATTGCCAACCAGCCAAAAGAATAACAGCAAAAGCATTAAATAAAGTATAATTGATACAATCACAGATTTCTTTACTTTTCTTTGAACACACTCTGGTAAATAAGATTTAACTTAAGCATTTAGACACCACTGGCAGTTCACTGGTATATAAAGAAATTAAATTTATAAAATGTACGACATTTTACCATTAAACCTAGTTTTATGATTCTTTTAACGGACATAAAACTGGCAATTTCAAATGAATATGCCTAACTTTAGTTGCACAGTTTTTAAAAAAGCGCTTTATGAATAAATGTTTAATAGGGGTCCTGCTCTTGTTGCCGATGACCTTTTTTGCCCAAACGATTACGGTCTCAGACGACATTGTATTAAAGAATGATGTGGCTTACGAAATCATTGGTGTAATGAAGGAACGGTTGCTTTTGTTTCGCGACCGGGTAACCACTTTTGAAATTCAAGCCTTTGATCAGCAAATGCGCCAGGTTTGGAGTAAGGAACTCGATCTGGAGAAGCGAGCGCCCAAAGTATTAGGTATTGTGCCAGGACCAGAAGATTTCACCGTTTTGTATCATCATCGGCTGAAAAATCACCTGGTGTTGCGCGCCGCGCGGTATGACCCGGCTGCCAATCTGCGCGATACGGCTACTTTGCACGACTTTGGTTTTCTTTTTACGACGCCCCATTTTGAAGTGATAAAATCGGAAGATAAATCGAAAGCCATTATTTACTATGTAGAAAATCAAAATACGTTTCATGCGGTCTCTTTTGACGTCGCTACCATGAAAGTGCTTTGGCAGAAAAGCTTTGCGCCGGAGAATATGAGTTATTGGGAAGAGTTTGCCCAAATTTTTGTGGATAATGAGGGTACTATGCGAATCGTATTAGAAAAAAATCGATTACGTTTGCGCAAAGACGATCAGCATTATCAGATTTTTGAAATGGGAGCCCATCTGGATCAGCCCCGTACGTATGAGATTTCTTTGCAAGATAAAGGGACATATGATGCTTTTTTTAGTTATGATAATCTTAACAAACGTATTGTTGCCGGTGGTTTGTATTCTGAAAAAAATCTGGATAGAGCAGCGGGTTATTTTTATTTGAATTTTTCGCCCGATGCCCCTGATAATTATCTACTTAGTTTAGAACCCTTTGATGATGAATTTGTGTCCACTTTGGTTGGCAAGAATATTGACAATAACCGGGGATTGAATGAAGTATCCATTCAGCAAACCGTACTGCGCAGAGACGGCGGTATTTTGATGATAGGTGAGCGCAATCGGCAATTGGAGCGGCGCATGGGCAGTACCAATCGGGTCTTTTTTGACGGTGGCGTGCGCTTTATTGTAGATTATTATTTCGATGAAATTTTTGCCATTTCGATTCATCCGGATGGAAAAACACATTGGAAAACAATTTTACATAAGAAGCAATACTCTCAGGATGATGATGGTATGTATTCTTCTTTTTTCTTATTTAAAACACCGAGCAATTTGCGTTTCTTGTTCAATGATGAAATTCGGTATGAAAATACGGTGAGTGAATATGTGCTGAATGGCACGGGTAATTTTGAACGTAAAAGCCTGATGAGTACTGCGAACCTGGATTTGCGGCTGCGTTTTCGGGATGCTTTGCAAGTTAGTGTAAATCAATTAATTATTCCCAGCGAAAGACGGAACCGGCTGCGGCTCGTGAAGTTGCAGTACCAATAAAACCAAGCAACCAAATGAAACATCAATTGTGTTTAGGCTACGCTGCTGCGATTGCCACAATCTTGTTATTAAGCTGTGGAGATAAGCCCTCTGTACCTGCTACTGCCCGTGAAACCGGGCGTCGGGCCTTGTATTTTGCGCAGAAAACCAGCAATCCTCCGATTATTGATGGCATTCCGAATGATCCGGCCTGGCAGGCGGCTCGTTGGTACCAAATTGATCAACCCTGGATGGGCGATACCATTGCCAAAGAAGGTGGGAGCGGACGTTTTCAGGTATTATGGGATGAAAATCAATTATATATCCTGGTGGAAACGGTGGATGATGCTTTGGTACAAAATATGGATGCCTTACGCGGCTACAGTCAAGATGACGGGCTGATTATCATGGTGGATGAAGACCATTCTGGTGGCAATTTTCAAAATACGCACAATGCTTTTACTTATTTTATAGGCTTGGATAGTAGTGTAGTGGATAGGGCACTGGATGGCACCTTCCGTTATTACAATGACCATGCCCGCTCCGCCCGTACCTGCCTGGGCACCGTTTGCCTCTGGGAGATAGTTGTAAAGCTATACCCCGATAGTTATCAGGATGATGGGGATGATAATCGCCCCGTACGAATTACTACGGGTAAAAAGATCGGTTTTGCCATCGCTTATGCCGATAATGACGGCGGATCAGCACGAGATAATCTGCTTGGATCTGTACCACTGACGCGCGTCGTAAATGAGCGCACCTTAGATGCAAGTGTTTTTGGTACATTAGAATGCGAAGATTGAGTGCAATTCTGCCCGTCAACTCGTATCTTTGCGCCGCCAAGTGCACACATTAGATTTTTTATCTCATCATGAATTTTATTGAATATGGATCGCCTAAAAGAAATAATTGAACAAGCCTGGGAAAACCGAGAACTCATGACCAATAAGGATACCCGTGAAGCGATTGAGCATGTGGTAGAAGAATTGGATCAGGGGCGGCTCCGGGTGGCTGAACCCATGCAGGATGGTAGCTGGAAAGTAAATGATTGGGTAAAAAAGGCAGTAGTGCTGTATTTCCCACTACATCATATGCGCACGATAGAGGTTGGACCTTTTGAATTCTATGATAAAATTCCGCTCAAAAAAGGCTATGAGCAAATGGGTGTACGGGTAGTGCCGCATGCCATTGCCCGACACGGTTCATTTCTGGAACGCGGGGTTATTCTGATGCCCAGCTACGTGAATATTGGCGCGTGGGTTGGCAGTTGTACCATGGTGGATACCTGGGCAACGGTTGGTTCTTGTGCCCAAATTGGTCGCAATGTACACCTCAGTGGAGGCGTGGGTATCGGAGGCGTTTTGGAACCACCTCAGGCGGCACCGACCATTATCGAAGATGAATGTTTTGTGGGCTCGCGGTGCATCGTGGTGGAAGGAGTGCGCGTAGAACGCGAATGTGTATTGGGTGCCAATGTTGTATTGACGCAATCTACGCATATTATTGACGTAACCGGTTCAGAACCAGTCACGTATAAAGGTCGGGTTCCAGCGCGTTCCGTCGTCATTCCGGGGGCTTACACCAAAAAATTTCCCGCCGGTGAGTATCAGGTACCCTGTGCGCTCATTATTGGTCAACGCAAGGAATCCACCGATAAAAAAGTATCCTTGAATGATGCTTTGCGGGAGTACAATGTAGCGGTTTAATGAATGTGCTAATCCCAATGCATCGGGACAGGTTATGCTGATATGCAGATGATTATCTCATTAGCAGATTAGCACATCGGCAAATTGACAAATGTGAATTGGTTAAAAAAACTATTCTCAGCTAAAAAAGACGAACCCGATCCAATGAAGTATCTGATTGTAGGGCTGGGCAATATGGGCGCTGATTATGACAATACGCGTCACAATATTGGTTTTGATGTAGTGGATGCACTGGCAAAAGAATTTGAGGCGAGTTTCAAAGATGACCACTTGGGCGACATTGCTGAATTCAAGCATAAAGGGCGCACCTTCATTTTGCTCAAGCCTTCTACTTATATGAATCGCAGCGGTAAAGCCATTCGTTATTGGTTGCAAAAAACCAAAGTACCGCCGGAAAATCTCCTCGTAGTACTCGATGATTTGAATCTGCCTTTTGGTAAACAGCGTTTGCGCGGCAAAGGCAATGACGGCGGGCATAATGGTTTAAAAGACATTGACGCCACGCTGGGCAATAATAATTATGCGCGCCTGCGCCTGGGCATCGGCAATGAATTTCCCAAAGGACGGCAGGTGGATTATGTGCTGGGCGAATGGTCAAAAGAAGAAGCGGAGCAGTTGCCGGATATTCTAAAATACGCGGGTGACACGATTAAAAGTTTTGGTACCATTGGTTTGGATATGACCATGAATCAATTTAATAAAAAGTAATAAGCGATTGATTATCAGATTGATAATTATTAATTTTGTAAAAATTGATGAATGGCGTCGCTGAGAGTTTCTCGTGAATGTTGATAATCTTGAGGGTTAAAACCCGAAAAATGACGCACTGCTTCGAGGGCTGCCGATACGTTCAATTCATTTTGCTGTTGGTAATAAAAAATTCCTTTGCTAAATAGGCGCTCCGCAAGGTATTCCTGTTCGGTTTGTCTCGGTGTAGGAATAAAAATAGCTTTTTTGCCTAAAACAGCTAAATCCATGATACTGCTATAACCCGACCGGCAAATTACAATATCGGATGCAGCAATTGCCGAATTTAAATCCTTCGTATTCAAGAAAGGAACAATTGATACGTTTTTATTAAGTGATATTGCTGTTGCTAGTCGTCCCGATTCGCCAGGTATTCCTTGTATTAATAAAAAGTTATAATTTAAATGTATAATCTGCTGTAAAATAGCTTGTTCTAAACGTGTTCGTTGCGGCTCGGGTCCTGACAGCACCACAATTACATCGTAACGTTGCGGTAAGTTGAACCGTTGCATACGCGACAAGATACCGATGTATCGCAGTTGAGTCGTATTCATTTTACCAACTAAATCCCCGGCAATACTGGCATCGCCCGGTACATCCGGAATCCAGCATTCATCGAATTGACGGATAAAAAAATAGTTGATTCGGCGAATCCACCCTTGTACAAAACGGTAGGGCAGACGAAGGTTAATCTGGTGTGTGATAAAAATACTTCGTACCTGACGACTGAAGCAACCGAGCCGGTTATCAGAAATGACGGCGTCAATTTGGTGCTTTTTGATCAATATTTGCAGTTGGCGGTTTTCCCGATAAATGGCGTGCAGCATTTTAAACGATTGGGTCGCCATATTCCAAACCATGTTATCTGTTTGATAACGAATATTATATGCAGGTAATTTTTCTATAATTAAATCTGGAAATTCGGTCTGTAATAATTGAAAGGCGTTTCCACTGGAAGCAAGGATTACTTCAGCGCCTTGTTGTAATAATGCCTGGATAATCGGGATACATCGGGTAGCATGCCCCAGCCCCCAGTCAAGCGGGGCAACCAGTACACGCTTTGACATGATCAAAATTTCTATGCATTCGTAGCTCGAAATTACAAAGAAACAACAATTGGTGCTGCGTTTAGAAAAAGCTTATTTTTGTTGGAAAACCTAATGCGATGAAAAAGATTGACCAGATAAAATTGTTTCGTGGGCTTGTAGTCTTTTTGCTATTGATTTTGCTGGAAAGTTGCCGGACGGGTTGCGGGTGCCCGATGCATTAGCGTTGTACACAGGATTTTGGTACGAAAGTGTTTCAGTGAGACAAAGTTTAGGCATTCTTTAACACCAAAACACCATCACACCAAAACACTGTTGCACCATTTTATCCTAATCGGATTTCATCGTCGTTTTCATCAAAAAACTTGTACTGAGTAAGTGGGAAGTCACTATTCGGTTGAATTTTCATCCAGCGACGATATTTCAAATACCATTTCATCTGTAAACTAGGGAGCCCTTTTTTCAAAAAAGCCTCAACGTATGGATGCACTTGTAGTTTTATCTTGGCTTTCACTTGCGATTGCATGATAAAATTCATATCGCGTTCCAGGTCATCCATCAGCAGGATCGAAGCATTGATCTTACCGGTGCCATTGCAGGTAGGGCATACTTCCGCAGTGTTGATTTTTACTTCGGGGCGTACACGTTGACGTGTGATCTGCATCAGACCAAACTTACTCAGCGGCAGAATCGTGTGCTGCGCACGATCTTTTTTCATGAATTGTTTCATCTCCTTCATCAGTTCCTTGCGGTGTTCCTGATTCTTCATGTCGATGAAATCCACAATGATGATGCCGCCAATATCGCGCAGGCGAAGCTGCCGCGCAATTTCTTCCGCTGCTTCCAGGTTCACCCGAAGGACCGCTTCTTCCTGGCTACTGCTGCCCATTTTATGACCGCTGTTGACGTCAATGACGTGCATCGCTTCCGTACTTTCGATCACAATGTAAGCGCCGCTTGGCATGGTAGCCGTTTTACCAAAAGAAGACTTAATCTGGCGGGTTACATTATATACCTCAAAAATGGGCTTACTGCCTTTGTGCAGCGTAAGAATCTTTACTTGCTCTGGAGAAATAGACTCTAAGTAATGCTTGATATTCTGGTACATTTGCTTGTCGTTCACC
>JBKBWT010000213.1:0-10776 GCA_046314415.1 Saprospiraceae bacterium | reverse complement strand
GCTTTATAATGTAGGCTCATGCTCCTTTTTTAACCCCAAATTTAATCAACTTTGATTTTCAACTATTTACATGGACGCAACTCTATTTTTATAAAAAAATGCGTTTAGCAAAAGAATTTTATTTACGCGACGATGTGGTGCAAATCGCGCAGGATTTACTGGGTAAACTTTTAATCACCGAGATCGACGGCGAACGCACGGTTGGCAAAATTGTCGAAACCGAAGCTTACCGTGCCCCGGAGGACAAAGCCAGCCACGCGTACAACAACCGCCGCACGGCGCGCACCGAAGTGATGTTTGCCGAGGGCGGCAGGGCGTATGTGTATTTGTGCTATGGCATTCATCATTTGTTTAATGTGGTAACGAATGTGGAAAATGTGGCGCATGCGGTGCTGATTCGAGCGGTAGAACCTGTTGAAAATGTGGAGCTTATGCGCTTGCGACGTGGTATGGATTTGGTTAAACCCAATTTAACCGCCGGGCCGGGCGCACTCGCGCAGGCAATGGGCATCAGCACTTTTTATTCAGGCATCGATTTGACCAGTGAAAATAGTGTGATCCGCATTGAGGATGACGGCGTCATTGTTGGAATGGAGGAAATAATTGCCAGCCCCAGAGTGGGTGTGGCGTATGCCCAGGAATGGGCGGCGCTGCCCTGGCGCTTTCGGGTGAAGGATTCCATCTGGACGAGCCGGGCGAAATAAATGGGGTTTGGGGCGTTTGGAGGTTTGGGCGTTTAGCAGTTGGGAGTTATACTACTTTAAGGTTTTGAACGTTAAACCCTTGAATTAAAACAAACTATGAGATACTTGCTGTCAGTCACTTTATTGCTTGCTTTTGTTAGCCTATCTGCTCAGGATGAAGGCTTGCGTTTTGAAAACGTTATTTATAAGCCCAATATAAAAACCGTTCAATTTCACATGGATGGCTTGTTCACGAGCTATCCCATTATTGATTTGAATTCGGAGGCACCGCTGCTGCTGTCCTTCGACGATCTGGACGGCGATTCTAAAAATTACACGTACACCATCGTCCATTGCAATATGTACTGGGAACCGTCGAATCTGGCGGAAATGGAGTACATTGATGGTTTTGTGGAGGAGCGCGTCGAAGACATGCAGTTCTCTTTCAATACGTTGCAACCTTATACGCATTACCGGCTGGCACTGCCCAACAGTCGCATGCGCTTCACCAAATCGGGCAATTATGTACTCAAAGTGTATGACAATGAGGGTCGGAAATCTTTAGCCCTCACGCGCCGCTTTGTAGTGGTGGAACCCATTGTGCGCCTGGACCCGCGCCTGGTGCGCCCCAATATTGCCGGGAAATTACAAACCCATCAGGAAATTGATTTTGTGTTGAATCACGAGCGCATCAAAATCAGCCGCCCGATGCAGGAAATCCGCGCCACCGTGTTGCAAAACGGGCGCTGGGATAATGCCATTACCGATATTCCGCCCTTTTTATTTCGCACCAATGAATTGATTTTTGATTATCAGGATAAAATTGTGTTTCCCGGTGGCAAAGAATTTCGCCCGCTCGATATGCGCAGCTTTCGCTTTCGGACGCAGGGGGTCGCCAGTGTTCAACAAACGGCTGATACGTACGAGGTTACACTTGAAAAAGATCGCAAGCGGGTCAACGACGCCTACTTCCAGCGGGTGGACATCAACGGTAATTTTGTGATTGAAAATTATGACCGTAATAATTTAAATCCTGATTTGAGCTGTAATTATGCCAATGTTTTATTTCCATTATATACGCCGGAGCCGTTTTATGATCATGAGGTTTACATCATTGGCGCACTGAGCGACTGGCAAATCAAGCCCGAGTTTAAAATGGTGTATAATAATGCGATTAATGCTTACGTCTCCAAAGTGCAGTTGAAGCAGGGTTATTATGATTATATGTACGGTTTGGTGCCGCTTAACAATGGTAATAAAAAACCGAAAACGCCCGTTGTTGCTGACTTTAGCGAGATTGAAGGCAACTGGTACGAAACGGAAAATCAATATACCATCCTCATTTATTACCGCGCTTTCGGCGAACGCTATGATCGGGTGATCGGCGCAGCAACGTTTAATTCTAACATGTAAATAAAGGAAGTTATTGGTTATTGGGGATTTGGAGATGAATCATGCCCTTTCTATTCCCCAATAACTAATAACCCCTAATTCATAAACCATTTCAAAGCAAGTCCACCGTAATAATTAGTCGGCAAACCTGGATAATAATAACGCAACGCCGGGGCTAACGCATTGATTTGCAGCATCGAAGCATACTTTTCATCAAAAATATTATTCACACCGGCATAAATATCCAGATTCCATTTACCACTAAATGTTTTGCGCCAGCCGATTTTACTATTGAATAATTTATACGCATTATTATATAAAGTATTCGCATCATTGAGTGGAATGGCGTCGGTGAACTGAAAAGTGATATTCCCATATAATCCCGTGCGCGATTCATTTACATCTATTCCTGAACTGATAATATGTGGCGATGTGCCTGTCAAGCGATTACCGGAAAAATCATTTTCCCGATCTATAAATTCAGTAAATTTGTAATCCGCCAAGGTGTAACCCGCAAAAACTTGTAATATTTTATTATTCAAAATATCATAATGTACATAAGCTTCTATGCCATTATGCACCGTTCTTCCTGCATTCACGCCAATAAATTGGTCAATGGCGGTGCGCCGTGCCACCAACAAATCGCGAATTCGCATCGTGTAAAATGTAATTTCATAACTTAATCTGCCACCGATATTACTACCCCGGCTGCCGATTTCAAAATTCCAGCCTTGCTCCGGTTGAATATCTGTATTAATGGCACCGTTTGGCGTGAGGGTTTCTTCCAAAGTTGGCGGCGAAAAGCCATGACTTACAACTGTATATACATTAATATTATCCGTCGGGCGATAAATAATGCCCAGGCGCGGCGACACGATGGTATTAAAATTATACTCACCGGATAAATCATTACCATCTTTTAATAATTGATCATCCAAGGTGTAATAAGTTTGATTCACATTTACCCCGGCGCTCAATGTCCATCGGCGCAGCCGCCATTCTGCTTCCGCAAAAACATTATAATAAAATCGGTTTTCTTGATTATCTTGTAATAATATATCCGGCGAAACCGTGCCGTCGGCATTGCGAAATAATTGAAAATTTTGCCAGTTATAATTTTCGGAAAAAATTTCCCCACCAATATTGTAGCGCAGGCTTTCCGTCTGCTTGTACTCGAATTTTGTTCTGCCCCCAATGACCACGCTGTTCTCATCCAAAATCCCGAACGGACGCGGCTCGTAGGCATCCCGCCAGGTACTAAATAAACTCGTGGTGTTATTAAATTTATTGCTAAATGATTGCTGATGGGATATGCCCGCTATAATTTTATCATATTCCTCAAAACCTTTAATATTTGCCCAAATCGTCGCCGCTTTACGGGGATTATTCTCAAAATCATTTTTATTTAAAGAACTGGGAATGAACCCTTTAACGCGCGTGTAATTCGCTAATAAAGTCGTAATACCGTTTTTAATAACATTTACTTTACTTAATGCCGTGAAGCCCTCCCGATCATATTCATTATTATCGCGCCAGCCGTCGCTATGCGTTTTATTATAATTCAAATCCAATCTTGCTTTTTGACCACTCAAATTCACGCCCGCCACCGTGCGCCACAAGCCAAAGGAACCGACCTGCGTCTGCGCAAACGCCTGCCCGCTTGAAGTCCCCCCTTGGGGGGGATTTAGGGGGGCTAAACTTTTTAAATGAATCAAACCGCCCAAACCCGCGCCATACACACTTGCCGTCGGACCTTTAAATATTTCGACTTCTTGTAATAAACTCAAATCAATATCCTCCAGCGAGGTCTCGCCCACGCCCGAAGTCAACGGAATTTCATCCAGATACGCCCGAATTTTCGCCGTACCAAAAGGCGAACGACTCCCGATGCCGCGAATGCTGATGCGGTTGGTACTCAAGGTGCCGCTTTGCATGTACACGCCCGGAATGCGATTGAGCGCAGGCGCAATCGTCAGATTATCATCGCGTTGTAAATCTTCGGGGTGGAGTTTCATGACGGGAGCGGGGGTGTTGAGGGTGACGGGAATGCGTGGGGCGGTAATTATTATCGGATCATAAAATCCCCCCATTAACATTGGTTCTGGTAGTAAATACTTTTTTGTTTGCCACTCTGGATAATAAATTTTTGTTTTTAGTTTTCTTAATTCCATTTTACTAACCTGCTGCCCCGCCGCGCCCGTCCACATTAGCAAAACCAATAAAATCAAGCCTCCCAGCTTTTCAAACTTTAAATTTCGCATTTCGTATTTGTTCCTCATCCAACTTTTATTTTAGTCATGCTGTTTCTTCTTGGAAACGTTTTCAAACAAAAGGAAGATGCCTGATAGTGAAAAGTTCAAGCGATACGTCTGGCATCTGGCATCCATAAATCTGGCACATGGAATTAAAATTCAAAACCAATATCAACTGTGGCAATTGCGTGCGCACGGTGACCGGCTTCCTCAACGAGGTGAAAGGTATTGAAAAATGGGAAGTAGATACCAATAATCCGGATAAAATTTTAACCGTTGAAGGCGACGAAGTGACGGTGGAAGAAGTGGTAGCGGCGGTGGAAGAGGCAGGATTTGATATTCAACTGGCATAAGTTATAATAATATAATGAAAGAATGAAAAGTGAAGGAATGAAAATGCATTGCACTCACTCCTTCATTCCTTCATTTTATCATTATTTCATTCTTTCATTCAATAGTCCACCAGCGCCCAGACAATCAGTATAATCCCAATGACTGCCGCCAATCCTGCCAAAAATCCAAAAAATCCTGACAGAATACCCAATCCAGCGATCAGCGCCAGCGCCAATGCGGCTGCCAATGCCAACACACCGAGCCGGAAGCGGTCGTTGTCCCAGATTTCCGGCGGTGCCGCTTTCTTTTTAAATAACTTCTTTTCCAGTTTGGCTTTTATTTGCTGCATTCGTTTTTGAAAACGTTGCTGTTGCACTTCCATATCAGCGGTTTGCGGCGCAGGCGCTACAATGGCGTAACTTTGCGTTGAACACACCAGCGAAAAGAAAATCAGGAGTAGTGTCGAAACAAATTTTTGCATAGACCGTACATTTTTTTGGTTGAATGATTGTTTTCTATCTTTTTTTAACGCATGTTGCAACAGAAAGTGGAACGGGATTCCAATTTTAGGATGTAAATTGGTGCTTGTATCCCCCTTGGGAAATGCTGAATTTTTAATTTTTAATGTTTAATGGGCTTAAAATGAATGCATTCATTCAACATTAAGCATTTATAATTCAACATTCTTTATGGTTCTTTACTTCGGCTTGGCACTGGATGATGTTGCTTACCCGCAGCCAACAGCGACGACGGGTGGGGTGGATTATTGCGGTCCGCAAAAACTGGTGTTGATTCTGGAATCGCACCTGGGCATCATCGGGCATCCGCCGGAGAATGAATATTTACGCATTGAGCAATATCGACAAGCATTGGCATTTCATTTACAGCAGAATGCGAACGTTTTTTATAAAAATTCTTTTGAAGCGGATCAGTTTGCCACGGCGGCGAAATTACTGGCGATGCGGGATGAGTTAGCCCCCCAAGCCCCCCTAAATCCCCCCCAAGGGGGGACTTTACCGGAGCGGCTTAGATGTCTTCAAGAAATCGAAAATTTATTTAAAAATTCGGATCGGACATTGGCTTTTGGTTTTGCGGATCGGTTAGTGGCGGTTTTGCAACATTTAGATAAAAGAAAACAACCCATTCAGGAGATTTATTTAGTAGAACCGTTTGAGTTATTACCAGTTTATCTACAAAATTTATTAAAAAAATTAGAAAATTTAGGCACAATATTACATCAACTGAATACCGGAGTGCCGGACGGGGAAAATGATTTAGCTCAATTTCAAAAGGCTTTGCAAGATTTACCAGATTTTAAAAATGGGGCAAATCTAAAAAAATCTTTACAAGCCGATGGCTCTTTATTAATCATTCGCGGTAAGCGCGACGCAGATTTGGCGGGCTTTCTGGCACAATTATTCCGGCATAATGAAAATTTAAGACCGGTTTGTTTAATTCCCAATAAAAATCGGGCACTCGATATTGCCACTTCCCTGGAAGGCTTGCCGAGCATGGGAATTCCCTCGGCGTCATTGGCGCGACCGACTTTACAAGTGCTGAAATTAATCACCGTTTTTTTATGGAATCCGGTGGATCCCTTTAAAATCATGGAGTTTGTCTCCTTGGCAATCAAGCCTTTGGAAACAGAATTGGCGAATCGCATTGCAAATTTGATGGCGCAAACGCCCGGCTTGCGCAGTGATCGCTGGATTGCGGTGGTGAATGAATATTTTGAAGAACTGGAGCGTCGTGCGCGCACGGATCGCAGTTTGGATGTGGCGGAAATTCGTTTTCAATATCGTTTTTGGTTTGAGCGGCGGCGTTATGATATTGCCCGCACGGTGCCGAAGGAGGATGTAATAGAAATATTTACTTATTTACATCGCTGGGCGCGGCGGCAGTTTGAGGAGCAGGACAGTAAAAATAATTCGCTGCTGGTGCTGAGTGAGCAAGCCAAGCGCATCCGCGATTTACTTGAAGCTTTGCCGGAAACGCAATTGACCAACCTGGAATTGGAGCGCATTGTACGTACGATTTACGAGCCTGCGCCCGTCAATTTTTCGGAACAAGAATTAGGATTTTTACCACATGTACATCATACCAATGCGTTTATTGATAATGTCAATCATTTACTCTGGTGGAATTTTACATTGGCGGAGCCGGTGCATTTCTTTTCGCGTTGGTATAAAAACGAGCGGGATTATCTTGAAAATCAAGGGATTAAACTGCAAAGTCCGACCGATGAAAATGAATTATTGATCTGGCAACGTCGGCAGCCGATTTTACGAACGAAAAAGCAATTGATCCTCGCCATTCCTGACATGGTGGACGGCAGCGAAGTGCATCCGCATCCTTTGTTTGGCAATTTGGAAGCGACCTTTAATAATTTGGAAGCTATTACATTCGATATTGATTCGGAGAAAGGAAAAGCTGCATTTACTAAATATTTCCATTTACCGAATAAAATAAAATTATTACATCGGCAATTGGGCAAACCGCGTCCATTCCTGCGTGTGCGGGCGGCAGAGCGCCTGACTGCGCGGGATGCGGAGAATTTTAGCAGCCTGGAATCCTTATTTTATTATCCGTATCAATGGGTTTTTAAACATAAAATTAAACTAAATAAATCCTCGATTTTAAGCGTGGTGAAAGACACGACCCTGATGGGCAATCTGGCGCACGGCTTTTTTGAACGCTTATTTGAACAGGATTTGCGGAGTTTGACAAAAGCACAAGTTGAAAATTGGATTGATGCGGAAGCCCCGAATTTATTGGCGCGGGAAGGCGCGGTTTTCCTGCTGTACGGGCGCGAACCGGAGCGGGTGGCGTTTATTAAAAAATTAAAATTTGCCGCGTGGAGTTTGGTAAATATGATTCAAAAGAATGGCTGGCGCGTGGTAGCGACGGAAAAAGATTTGGAAGGGAAATTCCTGGGTATTCCGGTCAACGGCAGGGCGGATTTGGTGCTGGAAAAGGATGGTGAATTGGCGGTCATTGACCTGAAATGGCGCGGTGCTCGCCGACGCGAAGAAACGATTAAAAATGAAGAAGATTTACAATTGGTATTATATTCAAAATTATTAACCGACGATCATACCTGGGCGCACACGGCGTATTTTATCATCGAAAATGGGAAATTAATTGCGCGTAACAATCAGGCTTTCAAGGAAGTAAATGCGATTTCGCCCGATAGCGACCACGTGCAGGTACACGAGCGTATTCTTGGGCGGATGCAAGCCACTTATGCCTGGCGCTTGCAGCAATTGCAGGAGGGCAAGGTGGAAGTGCGCTGCCAGCAAACGCAATTGGATTTGGAAGAAGCCTATCAAAATCAACTCCTGGATTTATTGGAGATGAAGAGTGAAGACGCGCCGTTTGATGATTATCGGACCTTGATTAATTTGATTGAGTAAGTTGGGTGATTTGTTATTGGTTATTGGTTATTGGTTAATTATAAATTATTGGTTTTGCATTTCATTATATCTGCGAAAGGCTCTTTCTTTTATTTGTAAAAACCACTCTTTTAATTCAGGATCTGTAAAATCTGCTTCGACTTCTGCTAATAAATTGTTAATTTCCGCGTGATTTTCATTTACTTTATATAATTCCATCGGTAAATTATGTGCTTTATCGGATAATTTGAAAATCAACTCTTTATCCGGCGGATTAAAACTGGTTGCGAAACGAATGGTAATAAAAATTTCATAAAGTAAATAATGTACAAGATAAATCTTAAACGCTTCTGTCTGCATTTTACAATTTTGCTAATCTTTTTAAATAAAGCTGATAATGTTCTTCATCAAATTAAACATTACCTTTATTATTAATAAAAATCACACAACACTTTTAATGTAAAACGCTACACTGTGAGGTAGTCCGACCTCTCAACTCCCGCATCTGATTTCAATGCCTTTGCACCGTTTAAAATGGAAGAAGGCTTTCACTTTTGTATCGTGAAAGCCTTCCTGTTTTGCGCTAAGTGTATTGCCCCCTATTCAATCTTGGTTTTCTCCTGGTAGGTTCAGGCTTCTTTTACCAGACTATACCTGAACAGCAATAAAATCAACAGCAACACACTGAAGATGATCATGGGAAAATGCAATTTAATGAAGAAATAGGTTAAACTTATAGTTGCCGCTTGGACAACATTTCACATTCAAATTTATTCCCTTCTAACAAGAAAGTCAACAGTAAGCGAAAAATACAGCGTATAAAAAATTGAAGGGACAAGATATTTAATATCTTACCCCTTCGTTATCAATGAATAATGATTAAATGCTATTTTCTGGCATTTGCTTATTTTTTATCCGTTGTAGCGACGGTTCACCTCATCCCAGTTAATCACATTATAAAATGCTGAAATATAATCCGGGCGACGGTTTTGATAATTGAGGTAGTACGCGTGCTCCCACACGTCCAAACCCAGTATTGGTGTGCCTTTTACATCAGCCAGGTCCATCAGCGGATTATCCTGGTTGGGCGTAGAAGTAATGGACAGTTTACCGCTGCCATCTTTGATGAGCCAAGCCCAGCCGGAACCAAAGCGACCTGCCGCCGCCGCCGAGAATTGCTCCTTGAACTTGTCATAAGAACCAAAATCACGGGTGATGGCTTCCGCCACTGCACCGGTCGGATTGCCGCCACCATTGGGTGACATCACCAGCCAGAATAAATTATGATTCCAGAAGCCGCCGCCATTATTGCGCACCGCTACCGGCGCTTTGGATACATTTGCCAAAATCTCCTCAATTGTCTTACCCTCCAGTTCCGTACCGGCGATGGCGTTGTTCAGGTTAGTGGTGTATGCCGCGTGGTGCTTGCCGTGGTGAATTTCCATGGTGCGTGCGTCAATATTAGGCTCCAGCGCATCAAAAGCGTACGGTAAATCAGGAAGTTGAAATGCCATAGTGGTTGGTTTTTTTGTTAAGGAATGTTCTTTTCAGGAGTCAGCGGTCAGATCACTGATGCCGGTATGATATCGTCAAGTATTAAAAAATCTGACTTCTGACAGCTCGTTTCCGACATCTGTTTTAAACAACATTGTCACTTTTAATAAGTTTGCTGGAGTTGAAAAAAGAGTTAAAATTTCCGTATTTTGCACAAAAAGTCCCCCGCCAGTTGCCTGGAAGAGGACCAAAGACAGGATTAAAATTTTCAGGTTTTCTAAAGCCGGCAGTGTACGCGCTGCCAAAATCTTTTTATAATAACTAAAAATCATATTAATAGCCCGGTTAAAAATACCGAACATCTCTTGTAGTTTATTATGCTATGAAATATTATGACAATCTTTTAGCAATACATGAGCTAAAAAATGCAAGTTTGTAATAAAATTGTAAAAGCGTTATACGAATACGAATGGAATAATTCTTTCTTTAGAAATCATTATATAAGCTAAAGCGAGTAGCCTTCTATATAATATAGAAGGCGCGTTTACAGGTATTTAGTGCCGCTTCAGTGTTGTAAAGCGGTGCGTTCCCCCAGATCATTCACTCGATACGGCGTGCCGTTTTCCATGAGCAGCGCCTGTGCTTTGCCGGTACGCTTTTGAGGTGGCTGAATGATGTCTATCTTGATTACTTTTCCGTTATAATCTGTTGATACTTCGGGCATTAGCGTATGTCCAATGACCATTTTTTTTACTTTATAATAACGCAATGCCTGATTGACGACTTTGGGCGCTGCCGGTTCATATTCAACCGTTTTTCTATTTGCCAAACCGCGATACCAAAGCGGACCCATCGCTCCGATGATGAGGGCGCTGCGTTCGTCATTGACATAAAGACTATCGTTCATTTTTTCCAGGTACGTACGCAATCGCTTATTCACTTCGTCAATGCGCATTTTAGCAGCTACTAATTCTGCGCTGACACCACCATGGACATACAGCGTCGAACCAATTTTTTCCATGCAATTGCGTGTACGCAGCCATTGCACCAATACATTATTCTCGGACATCAGGTAAGGAAATGCTTCTGCCGGATTGTTTTTACCCGAAATTTGCCGCGCCAGCGTTAAATATTTACGATGCACATAACGAAAATCATATTCCAGATTCATTACTTCATGATTACCCAAAATATAATGAACCCGACCGCCATATTTAGTTGCTTCTTGTT
>JBKBWT010000212.1:3747-10857 GCA_046314415.1 Saprospiraceae bacterium | reverse complement strand
TGAAAAGCTAAAAAAAAAGGGCTTGGTGGAACGCGAAGCCAGTGATGATGACCGTCGTCGTGTCAATGTTTATATCACCTCAGCCGGTTTAGAATTATTGCAAAAAGCCACACAAGCTATTGATGATCAAGTAGAAAAGAAGATGAAAAAAATTAATACTGAACATATCCAGTTACTAAATTCGATTCTGGACGAACTTCGTGGTTAAACTTTTCTTAAAATTGTATTTAGCTATTGCAGTTCAATGTTTAAACTTTAATTTTGCACCTGTGTTTATAAAACAAAACAACAAAACAATCTGAAAATGAAAAACACTCTTGCAATTTTGACGCTCATCGCAGCCATTGCATTTGCATTTACAATGCCGAAAGAAGCCTTGAAAGTGGATACTAACGCTAGCTATATCACTTGGAAAGGCTACAAAGTAACGGGTCAGCACTACGGTAAGGTAAAGTTGAAAAACGGAACATTGGAATATGATAATGGTAAACTGACGGGCGGCAGCTTTGAAATTGATATGGCTACTATTACCTGTGAAGATTTGCAGGGTGGCGGCGCAGATAAATTGGTAGGTCACCTGAAATCCGACGATTTCTTTGGCGTAGCCAAGTACCCGACCGCTAAATTCGTTATTACGAAAATAGCTGAAGCGAAAGCAGGCGAGTACCGCGTAAAAGGTGATCTGACGATCAAGTCAACCACCAAGCCGATCAGCTTCAACGCGCTGGTAAGTGAGAAAGAAGGTAAAAAAGTAGCAACTGCTACCATCAAAATTGACCGCTCGGAGTACGACGTGCGCTTTGGTTCCGGTTCTTTCTTCGACAATCTAGGCGATAAAACCATCTACGACGAATTTGATCTGGAAGTAACGCTGGTAGCTGCTAAGTAATTTGCGCTACGTTTAAAGTTTTGATAATGAATATGTTATCAAAATACATACAAAATCCTTGCAATATTATATTGCAGGGATTTTGTGTTTTATACGCACATCAATATTGACCTATTGGAACAGGATAAATGCTATTTTACGACATTTGCCAAACTTTTTTCATTTATTCAAAATATCGTTTTATTTTTGCCACATATAGCTCCTATCTGACACGATCGCCCTGTTTTTACTATCTGCTTTTTAAATTTTATCCTTTAGAAGTTTGATATTAAGCTTTAAACAATTGCGTTTTTATGCTAATGTAACCTGTTGTATTTGTTTTTATGATGTTGTAATGCCCAATTTTTAAAATAATCTCCACTTCATCCTTCACCGCTGGTTTATCGCATTATGCCGATAGCCGCAGCATCCTATCCGCTTGACACTTTTTGTTGAATCACATAAAATCTGATGTATGACTTTTTTGAATGTAATTGTGAAACCCGGTCTGACAATCTTGTGCCTGTTTATGATGCTCCATCATGGCTGGAGTCAAGCTTTTTCTAAACAGCAGGTACAAAAAATGATTGAACGCGCCATTCATAACAAAGTAAAAACCGATGTGCAGGCAGCCATGCAGCATCCGGAACAATGGGGTAAAGCTCAGCAAATACGCGAGGATGAACAAATTCTTTTCCGGGAAGGAAATGCCGGTATTAGCAGCACCAAAGAAACCGAATCGGAAATTCATGCGGCGGTAAATCCAAAGGATACCAATAACCTCATCGTGGCAGCAATGAAATTTAGTGAGGATATTTTCAATGCGCTGACTTTTCCGATTTATTACACCAAAGATTTTGGGAGAACCTGGAAACTCAGCCAATTCAATGGGGTCAACGACCAAACCGGCTTCTCGCTGGTGGCGGGCGGCGGCGATCCCATTATTGTTTTTGATGACAAAGGCGTAGCCTATCTGAGTTGGCTTACACTCACGATCGGTATTGATCTGAAAATCAAAGCGGCGTTGCACTGGGCAATCTCCAATGATGGCGGCGCAACCTGGAAGCGGCAGAATACCTTCATCGATGAAGGCGAACTGGCGGATATTACCGCTTCTGCCGGGCAACTACCGGATAAAGAATGGCTGGCTTCCGATTTGTCCAACTCCCTGTATCGTGGCAATGTTTATGTGGCTTACGCTTATTTAAATTCTACCGACACCACTTATAATATTTTTGTAAAGACGAAAGCTGCAAGTGGTACTACCTTTGGCGCAGCGGTGGACTTAACACCAGCCGATATTTTATTTGCCCAATTTACCAGCATTGATGTAGATGCCCAGGGTGTGGTGCATGTCATGTTCGCAGGTGCTAAAGCCGAAGATGAAGTAGCTTCGCTATATCATTGTAAATCAACGAATGGTGGTGCCAGTTTTAGCGCTCCGGTGAAAATTGCCCCCTTCTTTTTATCGTGCTTCCCCCCAGGCACGGATTCTACCTGCAATCTCACCGGCGTTGATCCCAATCGGGTGTATCCTTGCCCGCACTTGCGCGTAGATAAGTCGAATGGTCCGAATCAAGGTAATTTGTACGTAGTTTGGACTGCGAATGGACTCACCGAATTAAAAACGGTGGGTACGGATATTTACTTTTCTAAATCAGAAAATGGCGGCGCTACCTGGTCGCAACCGCGCGTGCTGAACAACGATAAAATCAATAAAGTAGATCAGTTTTTCCCGAGTATGGCGGTCAATCCGCAGGGTACGCTCGTGATTACCTGGTACGATCGCCGCGAGGATTCAGATAATGAAATGACGCAATATTATATGACGACATCAAAAGACGGCGGCGACAGTTTTGAAAATGATTTTGCGGTTTCAACGGATGCCAGTGATTTTACCGTTATTGGTCAATCCAACGCCAAATTTGGGGTCGGCGAATACACGCAGGTCGTTACCACCAATGGTTACGCCATTCCATTCTGGGCAGACGGGCGCAGCAATGATGGCAATATTGAAATTTTCACCTCGCTGGTGCCAATCGGCGCTGATCAAACGACGGATGTAAAAGAAGTAGGCTCGGTTTCTGAGCAATTCAGTGTGACGGCTTTGTACCCCAATCCAGTCCGGAATATTGCAACCTTAGAATTTGAATTAAAAGAAGCTTCACGCCTGAATATTCAGTTTTACAGCCTGGATGGAAAATTGCAAAAGTCATTCAATGTCAATCAATTATCGAGTGGATCGCATAAAATTAATTTGAATGTAAAAGACCTGACCAATGGGCAGTACTGGTGCGTGATTCATTCTGATTTCGGTTTTAAAGCCAAATCATTGATTGTAAAACATTAATATAATATTTTTCAAATTTTATATTTCACGTTTCAAATTTGATACCAAGGGCTTGTCCCTGAATCATATCACACCCTTCAGTCCACGGGGCAACCCGTGGGCTTTTTTATTATATGGTACACGGGTATTTATGATTATTAAGATCAATTTATGATCTTTTAGCAAATCATAAACCATCCTAAAATTCATGAAAATCAGTGTGCTATTACATTATTTATTCGCCGCCAATAAATACAACACCGCCATTCTTACCGCCACGCCATTTTCTACCTGTTGTAAAATGATAGAATGCTCCGAATCCGCCACATCGCTGGTGATTTCCACACCACGATTGATGGGTCCCGGGTGCATAATAACGATTTGCTTATTTAAACTATTGAGTAATTGTTTATTAATGCCAAAATATTGAGCATATTCGCGAAGAGAAGGAAAATATTTAATATCCTGGCGCTCCAACTGAATGCGTAAAATATTGGCTACATCGCACCATTCCAAAGTTTTACGCACATCATAGGATACGCCGACGCCGAGTTCGTGGATGTGCTTGGGAATCAAGGTGGGAGGACCGCAAACTTTGACTTCGGCACCTAGTTTTTGCAAACAAAAAATATTACTTAATGCTACCCGCGAATGTAATATATCACCAAAAATCGCCACTTTTTTACTATTCAAATCGCCCAACTTTTCCCGAATTGAGAAGGCGTCGAGCAGTGCTTGGGTCGGGTGTTCGTGTGTGCCGTCACCAGCATTAATAATATTGGCATTGATGTGCTTCGCCAGAAAATGCGGCGCGCCCGGCGCAGGGTGACGCATTACCACCATGTCCACTTTCATGGACAAAATATTATTGACGGTATCAAGTAAAGTTTCACCTTTTTTTACCGAAGAAGAGGATGCAGAAAAATTTAATACGTCAGCAGATAAGCGCTTTTCGGCAAGCTCAAAAGAAATTCTGGTGCGGGTGGAATCTTCAAAAAACAGATTGACAATTGTCAAATCGCGCAGCGAGGGCACTTTTTTAATCGGACGATTAATTACCTCTTTAAAAGAGTCTGCCGTTTCAAATATCAAATGAATATCTTCCGGTGTAAGATATTTTATACCCAATAAATGTTTCGTACTTAATTGTTGAGTCGTACTCATTTTATTTAGTTTTGCCACGCTAAGCGGATTAGCACATTAGCAAATCGGCAAATTAGCACATCAATTTATTTATCTGCAAATAATAAAATTCGGTCTTCGCCTTCCATCTCGCGCCATTCCACTTTGACATACGCCTCGTCGAGTGCATCTACCATCATGCCCACGTAGTCCGGCTCAATGGGCAAATGCCGGTTAAATCGGCGATCTACCATGACCAATAAAGCCACGGAGCGCGGGCGTCCGAAGTGATTGAGCGCCGTTAATGCCGCCTGAATCGTGCGCCCGGTGTAGAGCACATCGTCGAGCAGTACCACATGTTTGTCTTCTACCAGAAAATCCATTTCCGTCACGCTCGGTGCCAATGGTTTGGGTCGGCGTCGGAAGTCATCGCGATAAAAGGTAATATCTAATTTGCCGTACTCGATTTTGGGTACGCTTAGAAGTTCCTGGAGCCGTAGTTGTAGGCGATTGCCGAGCGCCACCCCGCCGGTTTGGATGCCCACCAGACAGGTATTTTCAAATAAATCGTATTGCTCGATGAGTTGCTGGCAGAGCCGCTCCATGGTCAGCCCAAAACGCTCGGTAGTTAATATGGTACGTCCTTCGGTCATTACAGCAAAGATTGGAAAACCTGCGGGCATCGCGAAGCGTGTAGCGAAAAAAATTTTACAGCAAGTTAGATTGTGATAAATTTAAATATTATGAACGATGTTTTGTATGTATAAAATATTTTAAACAAATAAATAAATAGGCTGTTTAAAGTATAATTATGACAATTAATTTAAAATCAACTATTTATATAGTTATGTTTAGTTAATGTAATAAAAACGATTGTGCATTATTGTGTATGTAATATTAAAATAATTCTATATATTATACGCTTTGAATCCTTATTATTAAAACAGTACGGCGGCAATAACTGCCGTCATAAAGCAAGCAATAGAACCGCCGATGAGCGCTTTGATGCCCAATTCGGTGAGGGTCGTACGCAATTCAGGCGCGAGCGCACTGATGCCACCAATCTGAATGCCGATAGAGGCGAAATTGGAGAAGCCACACAACGCGTAGATGGCAATAAGTACCGATTTTGGACTGGTAAAGGCACCAGCCGTTTGCAAATTCCCCATATCAAGATAAGCGACAAATTCGTTGAGCACGGTTTTTTGTCCTAATAATTGCCCAACTACCAGCATGTCAGCCGCCGGTGTACCCAATACCCAGGCTAGTGGCGAGAACAAGAGCCCTAATAAATAAGTGAAATTAAAACCCGAAAAGCGATTATTCGTTGCGGTTCTGATGGCTTCGTTCCAGCCGGTCCAGTATCCTACGGTGTTTTCCAGGATGTAATTACACATAAAAACCAGCGCTGTAAACACGATGAGCATTGCTCCTACGTTAACTGCCAGACGTAAACCATCGGTGGTGCCGGTGGCAATAGAATCAAGCAGGTTACTACCACGTTCTACGCTGATTTTCAATTCGTCTTCATAATCTTCTTTTTCGGTTTCGGGGATTAATATTTTAGCTGCGACAATAGCGGCGGGAGCCGACATAATAGACGCCGCCAGCAGGTGTTTGGCAAAATACAATTGTTGTTGCGGATCGCTTCCACCCAAAAAGCCCACATACGCCGCAAAAACGCCGCCAGCAATCGTTGCCATACCACCACACATCAGGCAAAGAATTTCTGAGCGGGTCATGTGCCGCAGATAGGGTTTGATGAATAACGGCGCTTCGGTTTGCCCAATAAATACGTTAGCGGCAGAAGCTAAACTCTCCGGACCCGACAATCGCATGGTTTTACTCATCACCCAGGCAATGCCGTACACGATTTTTTGTAAAATGCCAAAATAATATAATACCGAAGATAATGCGGAATAAAATAAAATAGTGGGTAATACCCGAAATGCAAAAATATAGCCAAACGTTTTTTCATCGCTTACGAGTCCGGCAAAGAGAAATTTCGCCCCTTCATCGGAAAACAAGATAATTTTGGTAAATACCGATGCAATCGCTTCAAAGAAATTGCTCACATAGGGTACTTTCAAAACGAGAATGGCAAAGACAATTTGTAAAGCTATACCTGAACCCACCAGCCGCCAATTAATGGCTTTTCGATTGGAACTCAGTAAGTAACATATGCCAATTAACACCGCTATGCCTAAGATACCGCGTAGTAAACCGAGGACAAAATCCATTTAGTCAAATGTTGTAAGTAATGAGTAATGCGCTAAACGCTCCAAATGTAGAGAAACAAGCTGCAAGAAACAAGCACTACATAAATTTTTCGTTTTTAAATCTCTTATGCTTCGTTGTTTGCCAATAAAATACGTACCTTTACACTCCGGGAATCCATAAGGAAAAAACATGAAACCTATTATTATTGGTATTACCGGGGGCAGCGGCTCTGGCAAAACAACTTTCATCAAAGAACTCCGAAATCGCTTCAGCGACGAAGAAGTTTGTGTTCTCTCTCAAGATGACTACTACCGACCCAGCCACGAACAAAAAGTGGATGATCGCGGAATTTTCAATTTTGATTTGCCAAAATCCATTGATAAACATGCTTTTGCGCACGACTTGGAGCGCTTGATTCAGGGAGAAATTGTATTGCGTGAAGAGTATCTCTTTGAAAGAGAGGGTGTTACACCAGAAATTCTAGTGTATAAGCCTGCACCAATTATTATTGTGGAAGGCATTTTTGTGTTGCATTTCAAGAAAATCCGCAGAATGCTCGACCTCAAAATTT
>JBKBWT010000212.1:0-3737 GCA_046314415.1 Saprospiraceae bacterium | reverse complement strand
GTCATTCGCCGCATTGTACGCGACCAGAAAGAACGGGATTATCCGCTCGACATGGTGCTGTATCGCTACGAAAACCACGTGCTGCCTGCCTTTGAAAAATACATCGAACCTTACAAGGAACAAGCTGATATTATTATTAATAATAATAAGCATTTCAAGCAGGCACTCGAAGTGGTATCGGGTTTTATTGCCAATAAACTGGCGTCGAGCAAAGTTGTGAAAGTGGAACCGGTGTTGAAAGTGGCAGAAAACAATACGCTACTTCGTGTCGCCCCGTAAGCTATCTATTTGTTTTAATATTGCTTCGGCTTCGGCAACCTTGAGGGCGTAACCCTTGAGGTCGCCGTTGCGTTGCAGGTGCATCGCCTCTTCCATCAATTTCTGATATTGCTTTTGCAATGCTTTAATCGGGTCTTTTTTAAATAAGCCAAACATACAGATTCATTTTGCTGGGTGTAACAGCAGAAAATCCAATTGGTTTACGGGATAGGGTTAATAATGAATGAATAATTGATAATGAGTAATTAATAATTTGTTCATTAATAATGAATAATTTAAGAAAAATAATTATATTTCATTTATTCATTATTAATTATTCATTTATTTAAATGATCTCTTCAAACTCTGTCATCGTTTCCTGCGGTAGCGCCCGCGCCATGGCTGCATTTTTACGTTGGTGCATTACATTCAGGGTCTGCAACACTTCTTCACAAAAAGTAGCATCCACAATTTTTTGAATATCTTCCAAGCCTTTAACGGCGTCGCTGCTACGAAATTTATAGGTTTGCTCATATAAGCCTGATTCAAATTTGACTGAAAATTTATTATCCATTTTAAAAATGGTAATTTTCAAAATAGGGTGCTCAATATTTCCAATGATCCTCATAAAACTTGTTATTTGTTATTGTGATTAGGGGTACTCATTTTTTGCTCAGCCATCCTTTTTTATGCTGTCTGTTAAAATTTGATACAATGCTTTATATGCTGGAAATTTTTCTAGATATTGTAAATGTCGCTCAATTGTTTGCTGGTCGCCGCGAATTGCCGGTCCGGTCTGCATTTCGGCAGGTACGTGCGCCTGCACTTTGGCGGCGGTTTCCTGAATCAAAGGTCGCAATAAGTCAAACGACAAATGTTCGTTTTTTGTAATATTATAAGCAATTTGAAATAAATGATTAGTGAAATTATTTACAAAAACGGCTCCAATATGTAATATTGCCCGTTGCTGATCGTTAATATGATATACTTTTTTACTAATTTGTTCACCAATTTTATGTAAAAGCGCTTCATCACTTGGGTTATTCGCGTACACGCAAATCGGAACGCTCGAAAAATCAATATCCCGGGCAACAGAGAACGTTTGTAAGGGGTAAAATATACCAAATCTTTTAAAATAAAGCTGTAAAATCGTGGAAGGGGTCGCCCCGGACGTATGCACCACCAAGCCTTTTTCAAGGTTTAATCTTGATGCGACTTCTTCAATCGCACCATCATTTACCGCAATGATGTAAAGATCAGCGTCGGTTATAATATTTGATAAATCAGTAATGTAAGGTGCTCCAATGGCGTTGGACAGACGCTGTGCTTTGGCTGCTTGCCGACTAAAAATTTGTATAATATTTAATCCGCAGTTTTTCAGTTGCTTACCCAAATGATAACCAACATTCCCTGCACCAATTAAAACAATTGATAATGGATGATTGACCATTGCCCAGTTTCTTAATCCCTCCGTCTCTTCGTCGCAATTCGATACCCCATGCTTACCGTCAACCCAATCATCATCAGCGTTGTACCAATCCAGAAGAAGTTAATCCCCGGAAATTCAATGGCTTCCAACACAATGTAATCCGAGCGCAGCGAGTTAGTTGCCAATTCCACCGGCACCGCGGCATTGGCATTGGGTTTTGCCTGCGCAATGAACAACTGGATGGTTTCCTGCTCCGGATTGATGCCGGCAAAGCGCACATGCAAGCCCAACGACTCCACGTAATCTTTGATGCTAATCGGGCGATTGCCGCGTATAATATACAGCGGATCCGATAAATAAGTCTTACCAGCTTTATCCTGCACATTTAGCGCCGCGCCTACGGCAATATCACCGTTTTCTGCCTGATATTCAGGGTGTTGTGGATCGCGAATGAACTGTGCAAATTGGATTTTTAAATCATTATATGATATAATATCGCCTTGCTTAATATTATATTCTTTATAATTGAGTTGATTTTCCGGTGTTACTACTTGCGCGAGTGCATCCGGGTGAAGGCGAATTTTAGCGTTTAACGCATTGATTTGCACGGGAAAAGGATACGCCATGTCGCCGCGCAGTACGAGTCCCGGCTCTACCACGAATGTACTGTCTTCGTCCTCGCGTTGTAAGCGTACTTTCGCAGCAACAACAATATCGCCGCTTTCTGCCTGATAATCAGGATTTTGTAAGCTACGACTTACTCCTTCAGTAGTCAGCGCATATTTTTTTAATGTAATAGTATCCGGTGCTTTTAAGCGTACTGTGTCCACAAATGTAATGGTTTGCCCCGGCACTAAATCAATCCGGCGATAATTCAGGCTATCCTCTCGTTTTTGACGAGCGGTAAGGTCCATTTCAATGGTTGCCAGCGATTTGATATGCGTAAAAACGTCCTTGTTCCAGTATTTCTTCGTTGAAGGATTCGAGGCAGCTATTTTTTCAAAAGACTTATCATATAAAATATTCGGATATAAATTAAATTCTTCTATGATTTTACCTGCTGCATTTTTACGTTTATAATTGACTGTGTACGTGCGTGTTAGGTTGTCTAATGTATCTTTTGTGTAAGTCACCTCATAACCACTCATCATCATCGGCGTGTTTTTGAACAGCAAAATATTCCTTTCCGCTGCATCGTCTTCGCCTTCGATCAAACCCGTCATTACAAATGGATTGGACGAAACGTATTTTTTATTTAGTCCTGACGCCATGATGCCGACAATCATTAAACCGAAGCCGATATGTGATAATACCGAACCGCCAAGTTTTAAATTTCCGCGAAGGAATGTAATAATATAATCCAGATTTGATATAACGGTGAAAATTCCGCTAAATAATAAAATCCAGTATTGCCACGCAAAGGCTTGAATCCATTGGGTGGTGAGCCAGGTTAATAGTAAAGAAATACCTAATGTAATAGCGGTATGTGTTGCAAATTTTCGGGCATGATTGCTCCAGTTAGGTTCGCGGAAGCGCAAATACTGCGCTATACCCGATAATAAACCAATGAATGTGGCAATCCAGATTTGATATTTATTATAATGTGGCACCACATCGGTTATTACCCTGCCGATAAATTCAGGATTAAAAAATCGTACAATTTTATTATATACCGGTAAAGAAGTGGATGCGGTTATAATAAGTGCGGAAAATAATAATACCAGCGAGCCAATAAACATCCAGAATTCTTTAGATGCCGTTGGTTCTTCTTTCGTTGGATTCGGGATTTCTTTATAACGGATACTTAATAAAGCAATGGAAAGTAATAAAAAAGCAGCAATAAATGCTACTAATTGCCATTCCAAGCCCATTTCCGTAAAGGCATGAACCGATGATTCGCCCAATACGCCACTCCGCGTGAGAAAAGTAGAATATAATATTAGTATAAATGTTAATAAATAAAAAACGTAGGTGCTGCGAATGGAATGACCGGTGGCTTTGGCAACTAGGTTGGTGTGAATGCCCGCTACCAGTGTAAGCCAGGGCACGA